>NZ_PHGS01000006.1:0-320824 GCF_003031125.1 Agrobacterium sp. LAD9
GAGGCCCTGCGGGCGGGGCTGAAGGCTTTCCCGCCGGAGGGTGAACAGGGCAGGCAGCTTCTGGCGCTGGCGAAGGAACTGGGCGTTTCCGCCGGGCCGATCCGTACGAACGGGCAACAGGATGCTGCGCCGCAGGGAGTGACGCAATGACCCGCAAACAGAAACGTCTCGCGATCATCGGCGGCGGCATGAGCTTTATCGTTGCAGCCGTGCTGCTCGTCATGTTCGCCTTTGGCCAGTCGATTGCCTATTTCTACATGCCCGCCGATCTGGAGAAGACGCCCGTCAATCCCGGCACCCGCATCCGCCTTGGCGGGCTGGTGGCGGAAGGCTCGATCAAGCGCGGCGAGGGCCGCACGGTGAGCTTTACGGTGACGGATGGCGAGGCCAATGTGCCGGTCAGCTATACCGGCATTCTGCCCGATCTCTTTCGCGAAGGGCAGGGCGTGGTGACCGAAGGCATGTTCGATGCCGCCACTCACGGCTTCGTGGCCGACAGCGTGCTGGCCAAGCACGACGAGAATTACATGCCGAAGGAAGTGGCAGACCGGCTGAAGGACAAGGGCCTGTGGCAACATGGCGGAGAGGGTGAGGAACCCGCCGCCGCGACGCCGTCAGCCAGTGCGACTTCGCCCGACAAGACCGGAGCAACCAAATGATCAACGAGATCGGCCATTACGTTCTGGTGCTGGCGCTTGGGGTGGGGCTGATCGTTTCCACGCTGCCGGTTATCGGCGCGCGCCGCAACGACCGGGCGCTGATGGATGTCGCCTCGCTCGGCTCCGTCATGATGTTCCTGCTGGTAGGTTTTTCCTTTGCGGCGCTGACGCGGGCCTATGCCGTCTCGGATTTTTCCGTGCGCAACGTCTGGGAAAACTCCCATTCGCTGATGCCGATGATCTACAAGCTGACCGGCGTGTGGGGCAACCATGAAGGCTCCATGCTGCTGTGGCTGCTCATTCTGGTGTTTTTCAGCGCGCTCGTCGCCGCCTTCGGCCGCAACCTGCCGGAAACGCTCAAAGCCAATGTTCTTGCGGTGCAGGCATGGATTTCGGTCGCCTTCCTGCTGTTCATCCTGCTCACCTCCAATCCCTTCCTGCGGTTGGAGCCGGTGCCGGCCGAAGGGCAGGACCTCAACCCGATCCTTCAGGATTTCGGCCTCGCCATCCATCCGCCGCTGCTTTATCTCGGTTATGTCGGCTTTTCCGTCTGCTTTTCCTTTGCGGTTGCCGCGTTGCTGGAGGGGCGCATCGATGCCGCCTGGGCGCGATGGGTGAGGCCGTGGACACTCGCCGCATGGACCTTCCTGACCGCCGGCATTTCCATGGGCTCCTACTGGGCCTATTATGAACTCGGCTGGGGCGGCTGGTGGTTCTGGGATCCGGTGGAAAACGCCTCCTTCATGCCTTGGCTTGCCGGAACCGCGCTGCTTCATTCGGCGCTTGTCATGGAAAAGCGCGAGGCGCTGAAAATCTGGACCGTGCTTCTGGCGATCATGACCTTTTCGCTGTCGCTGCTCGGCACCTTCCTTGTCCGCTCCGGCGTTTTGACCTCCGTGCATGCTTTCGCCACCGATCCGAGCCGCGGCATCTTCATTCTTGGCATTCTGACCGTCTTCATCGGCGGCGCCTTCGCGCTCTTTGCATGGCGCGCGCCCTCGCTGAAGGCCGGGGGGCTGTTTGCGCCGATTTCGCGTGAGGGATCGCTGGTTCTCAACAACCTCATCCTCACGGTGTCCACGGCAACCGTTCTGATCGGCACGCTTTACCCGCTCATTCTCGAAACCCTGACGGGCGAAAAAATCTCGGTCGGCGCGCCTTTCTTCAACCTCACCTTCGGCCTCCTGATGATCCCGATCCTGATCGTCACGCCCTTTGGCCCGATGCTCGCCTGGAAGCGCGGCGATCTGCTCGGCGCATTCCAGCGGCTTTATGTGGCCGCGGCGCTTGCGGCTCTCGCGGGTCTGACGCTCTGGTACATCGAAAATGGCGGTCCGGTGCTGGCCGCACTCGGCATCGCTGCGGGCTTCTGGCTGATCTTCGGGGCGCTTGCCGATCTCTGGTATCGCGCCAATTTCGGCAAGCTGGCCTTCGGCATCGCATTTCGCCGCCTCAAAGGCCTGCCGCGTTCGGCCTTCGGCACGGCGCTGGCGCATATGGGGCTCGGCATCACCGTGCTCGGCATCGTCATCGTCACCACTTTCGAGACGGAAACGGTGCTGGAGATGAAAGAGGGCATGGTGGCGGAGGCGGGCGGCTACAGCCTCACCTTCGACGGTATCCGCCACGCCGTCGGTCCGAATTTCACCGAGGATCGCGGCCATTTCACCATCCGCAAGGCGGGTGTCGAAGTGGCCGATGTGTGGTCCTCCAAGCGGCTCTATACCGCGCGGCGCATGCCGACGACGGAAGCGGGTATCCTGACCTTCGGCCTCAGCCAGCTTTATGTCTCGCTCGGCGATCCCATGACCGATGGCGGCATGGTGGTGCGCATCTGGTGGAAACCCTTCATCCTGTGCATCTGGGGCGGCACGCTGTTCATGATGGCGGGCGGTTTCATCTCGCTCTCGGACCGGCGTTTGCGGGTCGGTGCGCCGAATCGCAAGGCGAAGCCGGTGCGGGCTGCAATGCCGGAGGCGGCGGAATGAGGGAGTTTGTGGCAGCGCTCGGGCTTCTTCTCACCCTCATCTTCGCTGCGGCCTCTCCAGCCTTCGCGTTCAACCCCGACGAAGTCCTCAAAGACCCGGTGCTGGAACAGCGCGCCCGGAACCTGACGTCTAAGCTCCGCTGCATGGTCTGCCAGAACCAGTCGATCGACGACAGCAATGCCGAACTGGCGCGCGATCTGCGGGTCCTGGTGCGCGAGCGGCTGGTTCAAGGCGACAGCGACAAGGCTGTCATTGACTACGTCGTGTCGCGCTACGGCGAGTTCGTGCTCCTGAAACCGCGCCTCAGCCTTCGCACCGTGCTTCTGTGGGGCGCGCCCATTGGTCTCACCCTTGCGGGGATTTTCGCCGTCTTCGTGTTTTCCCGCCGCCGCGCAAGCCAGGAACAGCCACAGAAGCTGAGCGCGGACGAAGAAGAGCGAATCCGCAATCTCATTGAAAAATAACCGGTTTCCATTTCAGTCCCCGGTTCTTTTTCAACATTACGGATTTTTCATTCGTCAGACACTTCGCCGTAAGGTGTCGCCTCCTATATCTTCATCATCCACCGCTTCTCCCCCGGTCAAACGGGGCCTAGTCTGAATGAAGAAAGAAGGTACACCATGTCTCATTCGCAAAACGGCCATTCCTCGCTGAAGACGGCCTCGCTGAAGACGGCTCTGAAGGCCACGACCGTTGGCGGCCTTGCGGCGCTGATGCTTTCCACCGGCATCGCCGCCCCGATCCTCCACTCGTTCGCCGCTCCCGTCGAGGTGAATGCGCCGCAGGTTCCAAGCTTCGCCAACGTGGTCGATGCGGTATCGCCCGCCGTCGTCTCCGTTCGCGTACAGTCGAACGTGCAGCCCGCTTCCGATGACTCCAGCAATTTCTCCTTCAATTTTGGCGGCCGTGGCCTCGACCAGCTGCCTGATGACCATCCGCTGAAGCGCTTCTTCAAGGAATTCGGTGGTCCGAACCAGGATCGCTCCGAACGTGGTCCGAATCGCCACCGTGACGGCAAGGGTCCGCTTCGTCCCGTCGCTCAGGGCTCCGGCTTCTTCATCTCCGAAGACGGTTACATCGTCACCAACAACCATGTCGTCGATGATGGCTCCGCCTATACGATCGTCATGAACGACGGTACCGAACTCGAAGCCAAGCTCGTCGGCCGTGATCCGCGCACCGATCTTGCGCTCCTGAAGGTCGATGTGAACCGCAAGTTCACCTATGTGAAGTTTGCCGATGACAGCAAGATCCGCGTCGGTGACTGGGTCGTCGCCGTCGGTAACCCCTTCGGCCTCGGCGGCACGGTGACATCAGGCATTATTTCGGCCCGCGGCCGCGATATCGGCTCCGGCCCCTATGATGATTACCTGCAGATCGACGCCGCCGTGAACCGAGGCAACTCGGGTGGCCCGGCCTTCAACCTCAATGGCGAAGTGGTCGGCATCAATACCGCCATCTTCTCGCCGTCGGGCGGCAATGTCGGCATCGCCTTCGCCATTCCGGCATCCGTCGCCAAGGACGTGATTGCCGATCTGCAGAAGGACGGCAAGGTCGAACGCGGCTGGCTCGGCGTGCAGATCCAGCCGGTCAGCAAGGATATCGCCGAATCGCTTGGCCTCGCTGAAGCAAGCGGCGCGCTCGTCGTTTCGCCGCAGTCCGGCTCGCCGGGCGACAAGGCCGGCATCAAGCAGGGTGACATCATCACCGCCGTCAATGGCGAGCCCGTCAAGGATGCCCGCGACCTGTCGCGCCGCATCGGTGGCATGGCGCCCAACGCCAAGGTTGAAATCTCGCTGTGGCGCGGTGGCAAGTCGCAGTCGGTCACGGTGACGCTGGGTGATCTTACAAGCGACGACGCCTCCAAGGCGACGCCGACCCAGAACGACGACAATGGCGACCAGTCTTCCAGCGAGAAGGTGCTGTCCAGCCTCGGCCTGACGGTTTCTCCCGCCGATGACGGCAATGGCCTTGCCATCACCGATGTCGACCCCGACAGCGATGCCGCTGCCCGTGGCCTGAAGACGGGTGAGAAGATCACCTCGGTCAACAACCAGCAGGTCGCTTCCGCCGCCGATATCGAGAAGATTCTCGAGCAGGCCAAGAAGGACGGACGCTCCAAGGCGCTGTTCCAGATTCAGACGGATGATGGCAGCCGCTTCATCGCTCTGGATATCGACCAGGGTTGATAAGCTGAAACGCGATGCCGGCTTCTTTTGGGACCCGGCATCGCATCTCGCTCTTGAGACGGGGCGGTTGAGTATGGCAGGGCGCTACGGCCCTTTTCTTCTCCCCGCCGGGGAGAAGAAACAAGCGGCACCCGCCTGATCCATAGGCGATTGTTCCGCCTGGAAGCGCGATGGTGCTTAAGGCCCGATCTTCGGAGGAAATTCCATGGAAAACAAGGTTCAGGAAGTCTCTCCCGCATCTGTTTCCGGTTGTGCGGAAAAGGGCGAGGGCGCTATTGTCCCGCACATGAAGATTCTAGTCATTGAAGACGACCTAGAGGCTGCGGCCTATATGACCAAGGCGTTCCGCGAAGTCGGGATCGTCGCCGATCACGCGAGCGACGGTGAGAGCGGCCTGTTCATGGGCTGCGAGAATGCCTATGACGTGATGGTGATCGACCGCATGCTGCCGCGCCGCGACGGGCTTTCCGTCATCAGCGAGCTGCGCCGCCGCGGTATCGAGACGCCGGTTCTGATCCTTTCCGCGCTGGGGCAGGTGGATGACCGCGTGACCGGCCTGCGCGCCGGCGGCGATGATTATCTGCCGAAGCCTTACGCCTTTTCCGAATTGCTCGCCCGCATCGAGGTGCTGGGCCGCCGTAAGGGCAAGCCCGAGCAGGACATGATCTACCGGGTCGGCGATCTCGAACTCGACCGGCTGTCACATGATGTGCGCCGCAACGGCAAGGAAATCCTGCTGCAGCCGCGCGAATTCCGCCTGCTGGAATATCTGATGAAGAATGCCGGCCAGGTGGTGACCCGCACCATGCTTCTCGAAAATGTCTGGGACTATCACTTCGATCCGCAGACCAATGTCATCGACGTGCATGTTTCCCGCCTGCGCTCGAAGATCGAGAAGGACTTCGAGAAGCCGCTTCTGAAGACCATCCGCGGCGCCGGTTACATGATGAAGGACGAGGGCTGATTGGCGAAGATGGCCCGCCTCAGAATAGTGTTCCGGTCGACGGCGGTGCGCCTTTCGGCGCTCTATATCCTGCTGTTCGCGCTCTGCGCCGCCTTCCTCGTCTTTTATGTCACCGCCCTTTCCGAAAGGCTGCTGAACCAGCAGACGCGTGATGCGGTGCTGCAGGAAGTTTCGGATGTGCAGCGGATATATAATCGCGGCGGCATCAACCCGCTTCTCAGGATGATGGAGCGCCGCGCCCGCCAGCCGGGTGCGAGCCTTTATGTCATCGCCGGGCCGAATGGCGAAATCCTTGCCGGCAACGTTGCCTCCGTTCAGCCCGGTGTCTTCGACAAGGAGGGCTGGACGGGCTTCCCGTTCCGCTACGAGCGTTATTCCGAAAGCGGCGACAGCGTGCAGCATCTCGCCACCGCCAATATCTTCATGCTGGACAACGGCCTGCGCATCCTGATCGGCCGCGATCTCGGCGAGCCGACCAAGTTCCGGGCGCTGGTACGCAATGCGCTGATGGTGGCGCTCGCCATCATGGGCGGCGGCGCACTGCTCATCTGGTTCGGTATCGGCCGCAATGCGTTGAAACGCATCGACCGCATGTCTGCGGCGACCAAGAAGATCATGGCCGGCGATCTTTCCCAGCGTCTGCCGCAGGGCCGATCCGGCGATGAATTCGACCGCCTGTCCGGCTCGCTGAACGCCATGCTCGGCCGCATCGAGAAGCTGAATGAAGGCCTGCGGCAGGTCTCCGACAATATCGCCCACGACCTGAAGACGCCGCTGACGCGACTGCGCAACAAGGCGGCCGCCGCCCTTGACGACAATGACGAGACGAAACGGCGCGCGGCCCTTGAAGGCATCATCGCCGAGTCAGACCAGCTTATCCGCACCTTCAACGCGCTCTTGATGATTTCCCGCGTCGAGGCCGGTTCGATCGCCGCGGAAATGACCGATGTCGACGTCTCGGCAATTGCCGCCGACAGCGCCGAACTTTACGAGCCTGTCGCCGAGGATGCCGGGCTTGCTCTGGAAGCCGAAATAGAGGCTGACCTTTCGGTAAAGGGCAACCGCGAACTGATCGGCCAGGCGCTCTCCAACCTCATCGACAACGCCATGAAATATGCCTGCGAGGGCGAAGGTGACAAGAAACTCGTCGTCCGTCTGACAAGAGAGCCGGAGGCCATCGTGCTCTCTGTCGCCGATAGCGGTCCCGGCATTCCCGCCGACAAGCGCGGCGAGGTGCTGAAACGTTTCGTCAGGCTGGATGAAAGCCGCTCCAAGCCGGGAACCGGGCTCGGCCTGTCGCTGGTGGAGGCCGTCATGGAACTGCATGGCGGATCGCTGGTGCTATCGGACACGGATGCCTCGAATGCTGCCTGCCCGGGGCTGACGGTTTCGATGGTGTTTCCCATCCCCAAGGCGTAAGCATCGTTGACTGATGGTGCCAGTGGGTTTCCGCACCGGTGAGTTTCGGCGAATGAGCGGGATTTTCCGGGAAATGACTGTTTTTCAAGATTATATTGAAAGATAATCTGGAGAACGGTTCCGTTGATTGACGCAATGGCTCTGTTCGGAAATCGCGTGCGATGGACGAAAGGATGTGTGACGGGTGGCAGCTACGGTTCCCTTGATCGACGACGGGCATGGCCCGATCATTCTGTTCGATGCGGAATGTGTCTTGTGTTCCGTGAATGCGCAATTCGTGCTGCGGCATGACAGGGCCGGATATTTCCGTCTGGCCTCCATGCAGAGCGAGATCGGTGCTGAAATTTACCGTCGTTACGATATGGACCCGAAAGATCCCGTCAGCATGCTGGTCGTGGATGGCGGCAGGGTGCGGCAGGACAGCGATGCTGTGCTGAGCATATATGAGGCGCTGGGCATGCCCTGGCGGCTTGTTACCCTATTGCGCATCATTCCCGCATTTCTGCGCGATCCCGTTTATCGCTTTGTCGCCCGCAATCGCTACCGCTGGTTCGGAAAGCATGAAGAGTGCTGGGTGGCGCCGCCGGAATACCGGGACAGGATTCTTTGAATATGGCGGCCCAGTGAAACGCCTTGCGGCGTTTCACTGGATGAGGAGGCGTGAGGGTAGGGACGCCTTTCCTCATGGGGATGGTGGGCGGGTTCGCGGTCGCGTACTTCTCCCGCGCGGTTTAGAACGTGTAGGCCACGCCGATCATGGCGAAGGGCTGGATATCCTTTTTCACCACCGGACTGTCCTTGGCGTCGCCCAGCAGGAAGCCGACACCGCCGGTGCCGGTGATCATCCAGTTCTCCGTCATGAGATATGAAACCGAGGCGCTGGCGTCGATGCGCTTGAAGCCTGCCTTGGCGTCATAACGGCGCAGGCCGGAACGGGCGGATTGGGCCGAGGTGACACCGAAATAGGATTTCATGTGGTTGTCGTCCGCCCAGGTGGCGGAGAGATCCGCACCGAAGATGAACTGGTCGACTTTCTTCGAGACGCTTGCGCCGACAGTGGCGGTCAGGCCTTCGCTGCCGCCGATGGTCTTGTCCACCTTGGCGTAGATTTCAAAGGGGTCGACGCCATAGGCGATGACGCCGCCGACCACGCCGCCGGCCTTGATGTCGCCCAGCCCGCGCAGGTTCTTCTTGTCGTCCTTTTCCTTGCGCCCCGCTTCCCATCCACCCTTGACGCCCAGCCGGAAGCCGTTCTGGTTCAGAAGATTGACGGTAACGCCGCTGAAATCGATGCTCAGGGTTTCTCCATACTGGACGGAAACCAGCGGAACGGCGCCCACTTCCAGCTTGTCCGAACCTTCATATTTCGGGGCATAGGCCGCACCTGCGCCGAGCGTGATCTTCCACTCGCTGGAGCTGCTGTAACGGGCATTGTCGAAATTGCCCTGCGGATCGGCCACCCTGTCCGATTTGCCGATATCGGCGGCGAAGACCGGTGTGCAGATCGCCTGCGCGGCGGGCAACGTCGTCAGGCAAAGGGCCATCGCGCGCAGGTTCTTTTGCCATTTCACTGTAAAAATCTGTTTCATGATCATATCCGTTGCAGCATCGAGCGTTGGAAAACCGGGGAGTCGGGTTTCGTTGAGGATGACGCTACGCGGGCACAATTGCGGAGACATTACGCGGTGCGGCGCTTTGGAAAACATCGCCACCGGCGGTTTTCTGATCGCAAAGCGGCCCGCATTTGTTACAACGCCACATGCATGCGCCGGGAGGCTTCGGCAAAGGTGCGGCGGCAGGGACGTTTCGGATGCGGTGCGTCCGGTCCTGAAAGCCGGGCACGGTCGAAGAGCGGCGAGAGAATAGGCGGAAGAGGGAGAGAGACAGTGACGAAACGGGAAACCGCTGAAAGGCGGCTGAGCGAGGTTCTGCCGGGGATGATCCGTCCCTATACGCAGACGGAACTGAAATCCGTTCTTTCGACGCTGAAGGATATCGGCAAGGGCGAGCCGGCGGTGGCCGCGCTGCTTGCCGGGGAAAGCGCGCTCAAAGACTTTATCGCTGCGGCTTTCACGCTGTCTCCCTATCTGCGCGACATGGCGTCGGCGGATGAAGGGCTTTTGTCGCTGGCGATTTCGAAACCGCTTGAGCCGCTGCTGACCGGTCTCGTCCGCGAGGCGCGCGATTGCTGGAAGTCCGGGAACGAGGGCGGTATACCGAGCGAAAACGAGGTGATGTCGCGGCTGAGAGTAGCCAAGCGGCGGCTTTCCTTTATCGCCGCACTTGCCGATCTCGCCCGCATCTTCACCGCGCGTGATACGACCCGCTGGCTGAGCGACATGGCGGATGCAGCGCTCTCCGCCGCCATCGATCACCTGCTGCTGTCGGCCCATGAGAGCGGCAAGCTGAAACTGAAGGATGTCGCAGCCCCCAGCGAAGGATCGGGCCTCATCGTGCTCGGCATGGGCAAGCTCGGTGCGCGCGAACTCAACTATTCCTCCGACATCGACGCCGTGGTGTTCTTCGAACCCTCAGCCGGCATCATGGACGATCCCTATGATGCGACGGAGAATTTCGGACGCATGATGCGCCGTCTGGTGCGCATCATGCAGGAGCGCACCGCCGATGGTTATGTCTTCCGCACCGATCTCCGGCTGCGGCCCGACCCCGGCTCGACGCCGCTCGCCATTCCCGTGGAAGCGGCGCTGCTTTATTACGAGGGCCGGGGGCAGAACTGGGAACGCGCCGCCTATATCAAGGCGCGGCCGGTGGCCGGCGACATGAAGGCGGGCGAGAACTTCCTGCGCGAGCTGACGCCTTTCATCTTCCGCAAATATCTCGATTACGCGGCGATTGCCGATATCCACTCCATCAAGCGGCAGATCCACGCCCATAAGGGCCATGGCGCGATTGCGGTGAAGGGTCATAATGTCAAACTCGGGCGCGGCGGCATCCGCGAGATCGAGTTCTTCGCCCAGACGCAGCAGCTCATCGCCGGCGGCCGCATGCCGGCGCTACGTGTGCGGGCAACGCAGGAGGCGCTTGCCGCACTGACCGAGGCGAAATGGATCGACGCAGAAACGCGCGACAGCCTGACCGACGCCTACTGGTTCCTGCGTGAGGTGGAGCATCGCATCCAGATGGTGCGCGATGAACAGACCCATGTGTTGCCCGACACCGAAGCCGAATTGAAGCGCATTGCCTTCATGCTCGGCTTTGACGACACCAAGGCTTTTTCGGAAAAGCTGGAAGAAGTGCTGCGGCTGGTGGAGCGGCGTTATTCCGCGCTGTTTGAGCAGGAAACGAAACTCTCCGGCGAGGCGGGCAATCTGGTCTTCACCGGCCAGAAGGACGATCCCGATACGCTGAAAACACTCTCCGCCCTCGGCTTCGAGCGGCCGGAGGATATCTCCCGCGTCATCCGCACCTGGCACAATGGCCGTTACCGGGCCACCCAATCGGTCGAGGCGCGCGAGCGGTTGACGGAGCTGACGCCGGACCTGCTGCGCGCCTTCGGTGAAAGCAAGCGGGCGGATGAGGCGCTCCTGCGTTTCGATAATTTCCTTTCCGGCCTGCCGGCCGGCATCCAGCTGTTTTCGCTGCTCGGCAACAATCCGGCGCTGCTCGACCTGCTGGTGACCATCATGTCATCAGCACCGCGCCTTGCCGAAATCATCGCCGCCCGCCCGCATGTCTTTGACGGCATGCTGGACCCGGCGCTGATGAGCGACATCCCGACACGCGATTATCTCGCCCACCGCATGGGCAATTTCCTCTCCAACGCCCGCCATTACGAGGATATTCTCGACCGGCTGCGCATCTTTGCCGCCGAACAGCGCTTCCTGATCGGTGTCAGGCTTCTGACCGGCGCAATCCGCGGCGAAGTCGCCGCCCGCGCTTTCACCCACCTGGCCGATCTGGTGATCGAGGCGGCGCTGAATGCGGTTCTGGCGGAGATGGAAGCGGCGCATGGGCTCTATCCCGGTGGCCGTGTCGCCGTCATGGGCATGGGCAAGCTCGGCTCCTTCGAGCTGACGGCTGGTTCGGATGTCGATCTCATCCTGCTTTACGATTATGACGATGCCGCCCATGAATCCACCGGTGCAAAGCCGCTCGATGTGGTGCGCTATTTCACTCGCGTTACCCAACGGCTGATTGCTGCCTTATCGGCCCCGACGGCGGAAGGCGTGCTTTACGAGGTCGACATGCGGCTTCGCCCTTCCGGCAACAAGGGGCCGGTGGCGACGCGCATCTCCGCTTTCGAGAAATACCAGCGCGAGGAAGCCTGGACCTGGGAACACATGGCGCTCTCCCGCGCCCGCCTGATCTGCGGCGATGCCTCGCTGATGGAAGATGCGCGCCGCATCATCGCTTCCATCCTTTCGCAAAAGCGCGATGCGGCCAAGGTTTCCGTCGACGTGCTGGACATGCGCAACCTCATCGAGCAGGAAAAACCGCCGGAAAACAACTGGGACTTCAAGCTCATCAACGGTGGCCTGATCGACCTCGAATTCATCGCCCAATATCTGGCGCTGGTGGGGCCGGTGAAGGGGCTTGCTGCGCACGAACCGGGTCGCAATACGGCCGAGGCGTTGCAGGCGCTCGCCGCGCCTGTCATGGAGCCGCAGGCTTTCGATGACTGCATGGCGGCGATGGGGCTTTATACCGAAATATCGCAGATCGTGCGGCTGTGCATTGATGGGACGTTCAATCCGAAAGAGGCGCCGGCGGGCCTGATCGACCTCGTGTGCCGGGCGGGGGATTGCCCGGATATTTCAACGCTTGAGGGAGAGGTGAAGCGGCTGGCGAAAGCAGTGCGCAAGGCGTTTGTGGCGGTGGTGAAGAACGGTAATTAGTGAATCGGATCATAGAAAGAAGAAGCTGAGCATGAAGGTGTATTTCTATATACTGCCTGCAATATTATTGTTCTTTTTTTTACCTCTTATTTTAAATATATCGGCGGATATCATTGCATACGCGTATGGATGCCAAATCCATCTCGACGAGATTAAGTGTTCCGCAGGAGACGCCTCCGTCCCCATTGTAGCTGCTTTTGCACTAGATATCTGCTTATTGGCACTGCGATTGTTGTTCTTTGTGCCCCTGATCGCGGCGATGTTTTTCTTCATCTGGCTATTGCTAATATTGCGATATGCCCTGCTAAGAATTGAGACCAAAAGTAAATGATGGAAGAGCCAATTTCCCTATAATTTAGGCCCTTGTCGGTTGGGCGCGAACATCGTCCAACGCTCAATGCACCGTCCCACACACCCCCGCCGTATGCGGAATAATGATCGTCACCACCGTGCCGCGACCCTCACATGAGCGTATCTTCATCGTCCCGCCATGCAGCTTCACCAGTGAGCGGGAAATCGCCAGCCCAAGCCCGGAACCGCCCTGGCTCTTGGCATATTGGCTCTGCACCTGCTCGAAAGGCTGGCCGATCTTGTTGAGCGCCTGCGCGGGGATGCCGATGCCGGTATCGGCGATGGTGAGGATCATCGCGGCCTCATGCACATGGGTGCGCAGCGCGATGCGGCCGCCGTCGCCGGTGAATTTGACCGCGTTGGAGAGCAGGTTGAGCATGATCTGCTTCATGGCGCGGCGGTCGCCCTGCATGGTCAGCCCGGCGCAGACCTTCTGCTGCACGGTGATGTTCTTCTGCTGGGCCTGAATGGCGGTCAGCCGCAGCGTCTCCTCGATCAGCGGCGCAAGATCGATCGTCTCGCGGTTGATGCGCATATGGCCCGCTTCAATCTTCGACATGTCGAGAATATCGTTGATGACGTTGAGCAGGTGTTTGCCGCTGTCATGGATATCGCGGGCATATTCGGAATATTTCGGCGAGCCGACCGGCCCGAACATCTCGTTTTGCAAGATTTCGGAAAAGCCGAGGATGGCGTTGAGCGGCGTGCGCAGCTCGTGGCTCATATTGGCGAGGAATTCGGATTTCGCCCGGTTGGCGGCCTGCGCACGCTCTTTTTCGGCGAGATAATTGGCGTTGGCGTCGGAAAGTTCCGTCTTCTGCCGTTCCAGCTTGTGCTGCGAGGCGGAGAGGTCGCCGATCGTTGCCATCAGCCGGCGTTCGGAATCGCGCAGCCGTTCCTGATGGCGCTTCAGAAGGGTGATATCGGTGCCGACGGAGACGAGGCCGCCGTCACGGGTGCGGCGCTCGTTGATCTGCAGCCAGCGGTCATCGGCAAGCTGCACTTCCATGGTGCGCGACAGGCCGGATTGGTCCGGATCGGCAACGCGGCGTTCAACCACGGGGCGGGCTGCTGCGGCATGGACCGTGCTTTTTTCCGTGCCGGCCACCAGCACGCTGTCAGGCAGGCCATAGGCCTTCTGGTAGTGGGTGTTGCACATGACGAGGCGATCGTTCTTGTCCCACAGCACGAAGGCTTCCGAGGTGGATTCGATGGCGTCGGCAAGGCGCTGGTCCGCCTCGGCATAACGCTGGGCGAGGCGGTGCTGTTCGGTGACATCCATGGCGATGCCGATGACGCGCGGGCCGTTATTGGTGCGGATGACCTGGGCGCGGGCGCGCAGCCAGACATAATGACCCTTGGAATGGCGCATGCGGAAAATCTGGTCGATCTGGCGCAGGTTGCCGCAGCCGACGGCGCGAGCAAGCTCGTAGAGATTGCCGTCTTCGGAATGCATCATGCGGGCCGCATCGGAAAAGGAGAGCGGTGCTGCCTTCGGCGGAAGCCCAAGAATTTCATAAAGCGAACCGGACCAGAACATGCGCCGACTGGAAAGATCGAAATCCCAGAGGCCGCAGCGCCCGCGTGACAGCGCCGTTTCCACCCGCAGGTTGGATTCGGCGAAGATGTCGTCGGCGTCGCGGGCGCGCTTCACCTGCATATAATAGGCGTAGAGCACGACGAGCAGGATGGAGGAGATGCCGGCGAACAGCGTCACGTTCATGGCGATTTCGCTACGCCAGAAGGAGCGGATCGGCTGCAGCGAGCGCGCCGCGATCACCATGGCGCCATCATCACCGAAGGGGATCATCGTCGCATAATGCTGCTGGCCATCGATGTTGGTCTCGATGGTGCCGGGCGAGCCGGGGAAACGCTGCACGATGGCGATTTCGGGAAGCAGGGCGGGCAGCGAGGTGCCGATATAAAGCATCGCCTCCTTGCCCGCGCCCGCGAAGATGCGGCCATTGCTGCCTGACAGCAGTACCATGGTGCCATCGGCAAGGCTGCCCGACGGCAACGCGGCGACAAGGCTCGCCTCGGCGCGGGTCCGGTCCTGCCCGGTGAAAACGATACCGTTGTTAATAAGGGCCGCTTTCGCCGTCAGCGCCGTCAGCGCCGTGGAGTGGCGGGCGGCCTCTTCCATGCGGCTGTATTCGGCAACGATGCCAAGCATGCGGGAGGCAGCGACAACAACGAGGAAGGCGAGAATGAGAATGGGGATCAGACGTTTCAGCAGGGTTTCGACCTGCGGCGCCGGGCGGTCGGAGCCATTCATCAAACCCATCAGGTCGCTGGAAAGCCTTTCGCCCCAGGCCGCAAGATCAGAAAATTTGGCATACGGCCGCTCATCGCCCGCAGTCGCCCGCCGCACGTTCGTCATTGTCCCGCCTTTTAGATGTCCCCAGTGATTCGAAGCGCCGCCGCTTGAATATCTCTAATGAATCAAATGCGATTCGCCGTGTCCAGAGGCAAAAGTTAAAAGAATTTTAACCCCTTGAACCGACTCCGTATTTTTTCGGGACAATCTGCTCCCGCTTCGGGAAAAGCGGGATTCATGAAGAAAAACAGTGAGCCGGCACTTCAATTCCGGCGGTTTCGGGATGCCGCGTGGAACGGGTTTCAGCCTCCATCGAAGGCATCGAGAGCAGGGCCAAGCGCGCTGATCACGCCATTGCCGGCGGCGGGAAGACCGGTCAGCACCGCGCTGACGATATCCTCCTGGCTTGCGCCGTGCGCCTTGGCTTCCGTCACATGAAAAGCGATGCCGCTTTCCAGACGCAGGGCGGCCAGAATACCGATATAGATCAGGCTCTGCGTCTTCACATCGAGTGTGGAGGCCGCGCCCAGGCCCTGCACGGCCTGAAGCCATGCCGCCTTGTGAGCCGGGGCGTCGGTCATGAAGCGTTGAAACGAGGCGCTGGTTCTGGACATGTCCGTCATCTGAAGTTCCCATCTGATCCCGAGCCAACGTCGGCCCTTCGCACACAAAGATGCTGCGCAATGCGCGACGCCGCCTTGATGGAAATCAAGACGGCGTCGCGGCATGGATCAGAATGGTGGAGCTTCGGCGGACGATCAGCCCTTGAGGATACGCCCGACGATGTCGCTTACATCCGTCGACAGGTCCTTCGCCTCGGCAATGGTCGAAAGCGCGGCTTTCGCATGTTCGGCACGGCTTGCCTCCAGCGATCGCCAGGAGCGCATGGAGGTCAAAATGCGGGCGGCCAGCTGCGGATTGCGCTTGTCGATGGCGATGATCTGTTCCGCAAGGAAACGATAGGCCGCGCCATCGGCTCGGTGGAAGCCGGTGGGGTTGGAGAAGGCAAGCGTGCCGACCAGCGAGCGCACCCGGTTCGGATTGGTGGCGATGAAATGTTTCGATTTCATCAGCCCCTTGATACGCTCCAGCGCGCCTTCGCCCGGAATGGCTGCCTGCAGCGAGAACCATTTGTCGAGAACGAGTGCATTGTCGGCAAAGCGTTTTTCGAAGGCGGCAAGCGCTTCCTTTGTTTCCGTGCTTTCCGGGAAACGCTGGGTCAGGACACTGAGCGCATGGGCGAGATCGGTCATGTTGGTGGCGTCGGCAAAGGCCTTCGCCGCCCGCTCCGGTGTTCCCTCGGCAAAGGCGAGGAAGCTCAGGGCGCCATTGCGCAGCGAACGGCGTCCGGCGCTGTCGGCGTCGGGGCTGTAAGCCTCGCCATTGGCAGCACTATCAGCAAGCCGCCGCAGCGTTTCTAGGCCGGACGTGGCAATCGCCTTGATCGTGGCATTGCGCGCCTTGTGGATGGCATCGGGATCGGTGTTGCCGCCGAGTTCGCGGGCGATATCCGTTTCGCTCGGCAAGGCCAGCGCCTGCGCCCGGAATGCCGGCTCAAGCGCGTCGTTGCCGATGATTTCGATGAGCGTGGCGGAGAGAGCCGCATCCGTCTGTGTTTCTTCGCCCTTCTGCACCGCCTTGGTGGCGGCAATCAGCGCCGGCAGGGCGAGATCGGTCAGCGCCTGGAAACGGGCGAACATGTCAGTCTCATGCCGGGCGATCTGCACCAGATCGGCCGCATTCTGCTCGAAATCCAGATTGATCGGTGCCGAGAAGCTGCGGTTGATAGACAGCACCGGCCTCGACGAGATGCCGGTAAAGGAGAAGGTCTGGTTGCGTTCGGTCAGATGCAGCACGCCATTGCGATACTCGCCGCCTTCGACGGCCTGCGGTTCGGCGATCTGGCCATTGTCGAGGATCAGCGCCAGCGACAGCGGAATATGGCGCGGCTGCTTCACCGGCTGGCCGGGCGTCGGCGCCACGGTCTGTTCCAGCGTCAGTCTGAAGGTGGCATTGCCCGCATCATAAGCCGATGAGACGGAGACGAGCGGTGTGCCCGCTTCCGTGTACCAGAGCGAAAATTGCGAGAGGTCGCGGCCGCTCGCATCGGCGAAACTCTTGACGAAATCCTCGACGGTCGCGGCTTCGCCGTCATGGCGCTCGAAATAGAGGTCCATGCCCTTCTTGAAATCATCAGCGCCGAGGATCGTGGCGATCATCCTCGTGACTTCTGCACCTTTTTCATAGACGGTCGTTGTGTAGAAATTGTTGATTTCGCGATAGGTATCCGGGCGCGGCGGGTGCGCCAGCGGGCCGGAATCCTCGGGAAACTGCTCCGATTTCAGGTGGCGCACATCGGCGATGCGCTTGACCGGCCGCGAGCGCATGTCGGCGGAAAATTCCTGATCGCGATAGACCGTCAGGCCTTCTTTCAGGCAGAGCTGGAACCAGTCGCGGCAGGTAATGCGGTTGCCCGTCCAGTTGTGGAAATATTCATGGGCGATGATACGCTCGATATTGGCGTAGTCAGCATCGGAGGCGGTTTCCGGGTCGGCCAGCACGAATTTGTCGTTGAAGACGTTGAGACCCTTGTTCTCCATCGCGCCCATGTTGAAGTCGGACACGGCGACGATCATGAAGATATCGAGGTCGTATTCGCGGCCGAAGCGCTCTTCGTCCCATGTCATGGAACGTTTCAGCGCACCCATGGCGTAAGCCGCGCGCGGCTCCTTGCCGTGCTCGACATAAATCTTCAACGCCACCTCGCGGCCGGACATGGTGGTGAAGGTATCTTCCACCACGCCGAGATCGCCGGCGACAAGCGCGAAGAGATAGCTGGGTTTCGGATGCGGATCGAACCAGGCTGCGAAGTGACGGCCTTCATCGTAATTGCCGCCGCCGAGGAAATTGCCGTTCGAGAGCAGCAGCGGATTGCCTTCCTTCGCCGCGATGATCGTCACCGTATAGGGCGCCAGAACATCCGGCCGGTCGGGGAAATAGGTGATACGGCGGAAACCTTCCGCCTCGCATTGCGTGCAATAAACGCCATTGGTGCGGTAAAGCCCCATCAGCTGCGTATTGATCTGCGGATTGATGTAATTGGTGACGCAGATCTCGAAGGGAGATTCGGCCGGCAAATCGCGGATGGTCAGGCTGTCGGGCGTCGCCTCATATTGGCCGACGGGAAGCTCCACCTGGTCGAGCAGCAGGCCGGAAAGCTTCAGCTCGTCGCCATCAAGGACGAGCGGCGCCTGCCGCTCAGCGCCTTCGCGCCGGTGAAAGATCAAACGGGCTTCGACCTTGGTATTCTTGGGGTCGAGTTCGAAGGTGAGATCCACCCGCTCCAGAACGAAATCGGTGGGGCGGTAATCTGCCAGGTGAACGATCTGGCCCGTGTCTGTTCGCATGACTGTCCCTGAATAACTTGGCGTGGTCTTCCCGGCATCATGTCGCCATAAGTCCCGGATGTAAAATGGGTAGAGTATTCGTCACGTTCATGTGCGCATCGGAGGACGTCCTGTCCCGCCATGGAAAGCTTTGCCGGCCATGCAGACAATCCTCCCGCCGCCGGACCCGTGGACCATGGCAGCAAATGTTGAACGATTGCTGAAATTATATTTTATTTTCTTCAAATTTTAGCGCGCGTCGCTTTTCGTCTGCGATCGTTCCCGCAGGTGTGCGAACGAACCCTCGCCAGATCAACGGAATTCATGAGTGAATAACATTTTTTGTTGTAAAGCCCCGGAAGAATGCTCTAGCCTTGGTACATCCACTTCCCCTGCGTCGTCCTCTCCCGCATGAAAATCTCCCGATGGCGTGTTTGCGCAGCCGATATGAGTAACTGCCAATGAACGCCGAACCGATGAATCCCTTTCGCGGGATTAGCATGAAGCTGATTTCGGTCGGCTTTTTTCTTGTCATGCAGACCTGTATCAAGGCCGCAGGTGACGTGCCGGCCGGCCAGATCACCTTCTTCCGTTCCGCCTTCGCCATCATCCCGATCGTCGTTTATCTCGCCTGGCTGCATGCGCTGGCGAGCGCGCTGCACACCAACAATCTCCTCGGCCATTTCAAGCGCGGTTTTCTGGGCATCCTCTCGATGGCCTGCGGTTTTTATGGGCTGACCATGCTGCCGCTGCCGGAATTCATCGCCATCGGTTATGCCTCGCCGCTTCTCGCCGTCGTTTTCGCCGCCTTCGTCCTGCATGAAAAGGTGCGCATCTATCGCTGGAGTGCGGTGTTTGTCGGCATGATGGGCGTGCTGGTGATTCTGTGGCCGAAGATGACGCTTCTGAGTGAGGGCGGCTTTGCCGCGGGTGAGGGGCTGGGGGCCATTGCCGTGCTATGCGGCGCGGCGCTGGGCGGTCTGGCCATGATCCAGGTGCGGCAATTGGTGGAAACGGAAAAGACGCCGACCATCGTGCTCTATTTTTCGCTCACCGCCACTTTGTTATCGCTCATCAGCGTGCCCTTCGGCTGGAATTCGCTGAGCGTGACGCAGGCGATGCTCTTGATCACCAGCGGCATCTGCGGCGGCGTCGCGCAAATCTTCCTGACGGAGAGTTACCGCCATGCGGAAGTCTCCGTTATTGCCCCCTTCGAATACAGCTCCATCGTCTTCGGCATCGCGGTGTCCTACATTCTGTTCGGTGATATTCCGACGGTGACGATGCTGATCGGTACGGCGATCGTCATCCTCGCCGGTATCTTCATCATTTTCCGCGAACATCAGCTGGGATTGGCGAGACGGGCGGCGCGCAAGGCTTCGACGCCGCAGGGGTGAGGGATGTTTCCTCGGCCGCTATACACTGGCCGTTTTGTGTGTCCGTCATTCCGGCCATGAGCCGGAATCCAGTCGACACGCGTCTGCGTGTTGGAAAGACTCCTTTCAGCCCAAGGACTTGGGCTGGCTGGATGCCGGATCAGGTCCGGCATGACGGAGGTCTATAATCGTGAAAACACGCAAAAGCAAAAGGCGCCTTCCCGAAGAAAGACGCCAGCGCGCAATCATATCTATGAGCCAGTGCTAGACTGGCCTGAGTGCTTCTCAGCGCTCGCGGAAATCCGCGAAGACTGCCGAGGGACGCGTCACGCGGATCTGCTGCATGGCAGCGCGTGCGGTCATCTGTTCGTTTGCGGCTGCACCGAAACGATGGTAGCCCTGACTGGAGCGAGGGCCGAGGCCCGCCAGACGGAGCGTTTCAAAGCCGGAATGTACCGGACGGAAGCGAGTGGTCATTGCCTTGGTTCCTTAAACCGAATTCCTCCCAAGACATGATCGCTATATCGCAGCGCAGCATGGATTCGGCAAGCCGGCCAAATGCGCCGCTGTTATGCGTAATGCGCATGGCTTTTTTCATAATTCATTTACATTGAGTAGGAATGAGGCAGTCAGCCTTGGGCGATCTTTGCCTGAAAAGCCAATAAATCCTGCCATGCCAATGACTTACTCGCTGGCGCGTTCAACAGTTCCTGTGGGTGCAGGCTTGCGAGAGCCGGCAAAACCAGGTGTCCGGCTGCGACATCACGCCACTGTCCGCGCAGCGTATGGATGGTGCCGGTGCCGCCAAAGAAGAAACGTGCGGTAAAGTTGCCAAGAAGCAACAGGTGTTTCGGCTCGGCAAGCGCGATCTGTCGCTCGATGAAGGGGCGGCAGATATCCATCTCGGCCTGCGTCGGCGGGCGGTTGCCCGGCGGCCGCCAGGGCACGACATTGCCGAGCATGATGGTGCTGCGCTCAAGCCCGATGGCCGCCAGCATGCGGTCGAGCAAAAGCCCCGTTTTGCCGGCGAAGGGAAGGCCCTCGCGGTCGTCATCCGCGTCAGGCATCGGGCCGATGACCATGATGGCGGAGGCGGCATCACCTGCGGTGAAAATCGTATTGCGCGCGCTGTTCTTGAGGTTGCAGCCGCTGAAACCCTCAAGCGCGGTTTTCAGCTCGGCAAGCGATCTCGCGCTTTCCGCCGCAAAACGCGCCGCCGCCACGGCCTGCTCGTCGGGCATGGCGACATTCTGCTGAAGAGCGGGCGCGGCTGGCGCGCCACGCGCCGGGGCGCTGCGCGTTGCCGCCTGCCGCTGAGGCGCGTCGGCACGGCGATCCGCTGGCCTTTCCATCTGGTGTGAAGCCGCGGTGGTCTCCTGTGCCGGCGCGGATCGGGCAGGGCGGGCGGCGGCGAATTCAGCGAAACGGTCGACCGGGGTCTCTTCCAGCATCCAGTCCACGCCCGCATCCGCATGGAAATGCAGGAGGGCGGCGAGTTCGGCCGGGGAGAGGTCGTGAGCGGCGATCATGGGCGGAAATTACCCCATGTTCCCCGCCCGGGGAACCCGTAAATCACGCTGTCCAGCGCTGAATGTCGCCGCTTTCGCCGATCATGGCGAGACCATGGGCAATCGAGAGCAGCTCGCCGCCGCTTTCGATGCGGTCGGCGTCGAAACGGCGGGTGAAAAGCTCGCGCACCGCCGGCACGAAGGAGGTGCCGCCGGTCAGGAACACCTTGTCGATCGCCTCGGGCGCAACCTTCGTCTTTTCCAGAACCTCGTCGAGCGCTTCTTCTATCTTGGCGAGGTCGTCAGCGATCCAGTTGTTGAAATCGCTGCGCTTCACCATCTTGCGGCCGGCCTTGCCGAGCGGTGAGAAGTTGAACTCCGCTTCTTCCGCAGAAGACAGCGCCATCTTGGTGGCGGAAATCGCCTGATAGAGCGGGTAGCCCTCGTCGTGGTCGACCAGATCGATGAAGAGTTCGAGTTTTTCTGGCTCCAGCGCCGAGCGCACCAGCGATTTCAGCGCGGTGAATTCCTTCGAGGTCTTGAAGATCGACAGCTGGTTCCAGCGGCCGAAATTCACGTAATAACCCGAGGGCACGTCCAGCACCTTGTCGAAGCTTTTGAACTTGCTGCCCTTGCCGATCTCGGGCGAGACCAGATTGTCGATCATGCGGAAATCGAAATGGTCGCCCGCAACACCGACGCCGGAATGGCCGATGGGGGTGGCGGAAAGCTTGCCGGCATGGGTCTCGAAACGGATCAGCGAATAGTCCGTGGTGCCGCCGCCGAAATCCGCCACCAGCACATTGGCGTCCTTCTTCAGGCTCTGGGCGAAATAATAGGCGGCCGCCACCGGCTCGTAGACATAGTGGATATCAGGGAAGCCTGCCCGGGTGAGCGCCTCGTTGTAACGGGCAAGCGCCAGCGTCTCATCCGGATTGCTGCCGGCGAAACGCACCGGCCGGCCGGCGATGACGGTGGAAACGTCACCTGGCCATTCCTCGCCGGCATAGGTCCTCAGCTTGCGCAGGAACACGTCCATCAGGTCCTCGAAGCTCTGGCGCTTGGCGAAGATCAGCGTGCCCTGAAACAGCGGCGAGGCCGCAAATGTCTTGATCGACTGCAGGAAACGGCAGTCGCCGGCATTGTCGATGAATTGGCGGATGGCGGCATGGCCCGCTTCCACATGCAGGGCGGCCGCACCAAGGCCGGCATCCTTCATGAAGGAGAGCGCGGTGCGCATGCTGTCATCCGTGCCTGCGCTGCTGGTGAAGCGCATGGAACGGCTTTCGCCGCCGCCGTCGGAAAGAGCCATGACCGTGTTGGTCGTGCCGAAATCGAGGCCGAGAGCCCGCTTTTGCGTCATCGCCATATCCTTGTCGCCGATAGAAAAACCCGCCCGGCCTGAAAGGCGGCCCAGCGCGAAAATAAGGGATGCCTTTGGCACCCCGATGTCAGAGGAGGGCGGTTGATTGCACAGGGCCGACGGAATGGCAAGCACCTGCACCCGGGTTTATTGTGAAATTTGCATGAAGTAATCGCCATGGGTGGAAGGCCGCCCTGCCGCCCGCATTAAATATTTTTTCGCATAAAGCGAGTATAAGGCTGAACTATAGCGTTAAAGAGCAGATTTATTTTTGTATTTGTTGTGTTTGCAGACGGAGCCCCGATGTCCCGAAAGCCGGCCCGTTCCACCCTCGAAGACGTGTCGCCGGCGCGAAACGCCCGCGTTCGCGGCGATGCGGACAGCTTCAACCGCCATCTCATGGACCTGATGGAGGCGTCTCAGCAGGGTTATGCGCTTTTCGACGGCGGCGATGAACTGCGTTTCGCCAACACGGCATTCCGCACGGCGCTTGGCCTCGGTCCGGACGAGTTTCCGACATGGGTTGAGCTCATGCGCAGCGGTTACCGCAACTCCGCCGGCACGGCCATCGAGACCTCCGATTTCGAGCTGTGGCTGCGCTCCGCGAGAACGAGGCGCGGCAAGCTGCCGTTCCGCACCATCGAGACCGGCCTCAATGACGGGCGCTGGATGCTCACGACCGAGACGACGCTGCCGGGTGGCTGGATGTTGTGCGTCGTCACCGATATTTCCGAGCTCGGCGTTGAACTGCGCGATCTTCGCCAGGAGCGGGACAGGGCGTTGAAATCCGCCCTGAGCGACGAGCTGACCGGTCTCGGCAACCGCCGCTACGTCATGGATATTCTCAATCACCGGCTTGGCCCCAACAAGGCCGAGGCGCTCGCCGTCATCATCATCGATATAGACCACTTCAAGTCGGTGAACGACCGCTTTGGCCATGTCTGCGGCGATCTGGTTCTGAAAGACTTCGCCGCCCGGCTTTCCTCTGCGGTCGCCCGCGACGATCTCGTCGGGCGGATCGGCGGCGAGGAGTTCCTGTTGATGCTCGGCGGTTCACGCGTTTTGAGCGCGGAGGCAGTCATGCAGGGGGTGCTGTCATCACTGGCGCAGGCGTCACCGCTCGCAGACATGCCCGGTTTCCGATATAGCTGCTCGGCGGGCATTGCCTTTGCAAATCCGGGCGAGAGCGCGAGCGATGTCCTGCGCCGTGCCGACACCGCCCTCTACGAGGCCAAGAATACCGGCCGGAACCGCTACGTGATTTACGGAGCGGCCTCCTGACGGATTCGTATCTATTCGGCCTTAGTTCGACTTCGCCGCGCCGCCATCCACTCTCAGCATCGTGCCGGTGATGTAGCTTGCCGGAACCGAGCAGAGGAAAGCGCCGGCGGCGGCGAATTCCTCCACCGTGCCGAGGCGGCCGGCCGGGATGCTCTTGACGGAGGCCTCGCGGATTTCCTCGACGCTCTTGCCGAGACGCTTGGCGTTGGCGCCATCAAGCTCATCGATGCGGTCGGTATGGATACGGCCGGGCAGGAGCAGGTTGGAGGTGATGCCGAAGGAGGCTACTTCGGAGGACAGCGTCTTGCTCCAGCCGACCAGCGCGCCGCGCAGCGTGTTGGAAAGCGCAAGATTGGCGATCGGCTCAAACACGCCTGACGAGGCGACGGTGAGGATGCGGCCGAAACCCTGCTCCTTCATGTCAGGCAGAAGCGCATTGGTGAGCGTGATGACGCGCAGCACCATGGACTGGAAGAAGGTATCGAGCTTTTCGACCGTCATCTCCTGCGCAAGGCCCGGGGTCGGACCGCCGGTATTGTTGACGAGAATATCGATGCCGCCGAGCTTGTCCTTGACCGCCTGAACCATGGCGACGACGAAATTGTCATCGGCAAGATCGCCCCAGACCCAGTCGGCCTTGCCCTTGCCGAGCGCATTGATCGCCTTGCAGTTTGCCTCCAGCTTATCGCCGCTTCTGCCGACGAGAAGGACATGCGCGCCTTCTTTCGCCAGCGCCGTCGCAAGGCCCAGCCCAAGGCCGCGAGAGGAGGCGAGAACGAGGGCGCGTTTGCCGGAAATGCCGAAATCCATGGGTTTTATCCTGTCTTGTGAGTGCGCTATGTGCTGTTTATAGAGCATTTCCAGGAAAAGTGGACCCCGGTTTTCCGTCCGGAAATGCGATAAAACAAAGAGTTAGAGCGTTTTCGCGATTCGAAGAATGGCGAAAACCCTCTATGAAGGTGGCGCCCGGTTTTGAAGGAAAAATACACGTCATGACAGAACAATCCCTGCTGAAATTCTCCATTGCCGTCACGGTTCTCCTGGCGCTCTTCGGTATCGGCGCGGGCCTGTTCTCCGGCTCCTTCGCGGTGGTTTTCGATGGTGTCTATGCGCTGACCGACGCTTTCATGACGGTGCTGGCGCTGCTGGTCGCGCGGCTGATCGCCGCCTCCGCAGCGCCAAGGCCGGGCGGCCGACTGGTGGAGCGTTTCACCATGGGTTTCTGGCACCTGGAGCCGATGGTGCTCGGCCTCAACGGCACGCTGTTGATGGGCGCTGCGATCTATGCGCTCATCAATGCCATCGACAGCCTGATGGATGGCGGCAGGTCGATCGAGTTCGACTACGCGATCATCGTCACCTTCCTCAGCTTTGCCGTCTCGCTCGCCATGGCGTGGTTCGTCAAAAGGCAGAACCGCCGGCTGAAATCCGCCTTCGTGGCGCTGGATGCCAAAAGCTGGTTGATGAGCGCGCTTTTGAGCATCGCGCTCTTTATCGCCTTCGCCGTGGGTTACGGGCTGACGGGAACGTCGCAGGCATGGCTTTCGCCCTATATCGACCCGGCCGTGCTGGCGCTGGTCTGCCTCGTCATCATCCCCATGCCGCTCGGCAATGTGAAGCAGGCGCTGGCCGACATCCTTCTGGTGACCCCGCTGGAATTCAAGCAGCATGTGGACAGGGTGGCGGCCGAGACGGTGGAAAAATTCGGCTTCGCTTCGCACTATTCCTATGTCGCCCGCGTCGGCCGCGGCCGTCAGATCGAACTCTTCTTCATCGTGCCGAAGAACTGGCCGGCCCGGCGTCTGGAGGAATGGGATGCGATCCGCGACGAGATCGGCGATGCGCTGGGCGGCGAGGGCAGTGACCGCTGGCTGACGATCGTGTTCACGACGGATGAGGAATGGGCGGTTTGATTGGGGTGTGGAGAGATTTGAACTGAGTCTGTTTTTGGAAAGAACGACTTATCCTGCGTCCATCACGCGAATTTGCCACTCGTTCATTAAATCCGCATTGTCGCGGTTTGCTCAGAAGCAAAGATTAAGCGTCGTTCTTGGCGTGTCGGGCGGCGACCCAGGAAAGATTGGGAATATCGCCTCCACCAGTCTTCACGACCTCCGTTCCGTGGAACATAATCCCGTATCCATGCTCGTCTTCCCAGGTGCAGGCAAATTCTACTCCGAAATAGGGAAGCTGGCCCCTGACATCATGAATAACTATATAGAGGAGGCGGATTAGCGGGCGTATCGTTGGCTCGTCCCACAGTTCAGGAAGTACCTGCTTGCCCATCACCTGGCTCTCAATGCGCCGCAGGGTAGGCAGATCGGCAAGAATGGTCTTAATGATCGTGCGCTCAACCTCTTCGTCATTCGCAATCAGCCAGCGTGCTGTTTCAAGCATAATGGTGTTGGGCGAATCACCTGAGCCGTCGTCATTCTCCAGCGCAACGGGCACTTCCCCTGGTTCAGCGAAATCAGGATAACCTCGGCGCGGATGGGGTAGAGCTACAAGTGAATGCCAGAGCGTCGAGGTTAGCGGCATTGGTAGCGCGGTCTGCCAGTATCCGTCTCCTCCGTAGAGGGCGGGCAGCCCCTCAACTTCAAACACTGTCTTGCCGGGCGCTATCTTATCCAGAAGCATATTTCACCTCTTGCCAGTAGGACGCGGTTTCGAGACGGAAGAATTTGCCGTCCGAGTGAGGTATATAACGAGCAGTGCGGTTTATGCGCAACTCACAATAGCACGAAGCAATAAATCCAGTGGATGATGTGCATATCTTTGCGAAGATATCCGCGACCCTAGCGTGGGCTCCGCCGGGGCACGATGCTCTCATGAGTGGCCCTGTTGGCCCGAAATAGAAGCTCAGACTGATATTTTGAAAGCGCTCAGTACCGGACTTTTCGCTGCTTAATTCTGATCGGGAACGTCCTCTAAATGCCATAACCCTTGACGCTCTCCCTTTCCGGTCATAATCTGTATCTTACGTGAACGTAAAAGTAATAATTCAATCATCAGGTTGTCTGACAATTGACTGGCGTGCGACATGTTTTGCCGCTATAGAAGCTCGACAAAGGCGTCCTGCTTTGCGAAGACAGACGCTGGTAAATGTGGTGTCGCGGATGGCTTTTTGTCCGGCGCAGGCGATGCGCCGACGATGCCGGTAAGCGGATATATAACAACAGCCGGATGGGACCGGCGATCTGAGAGGACGAGATGACGCAAGCGATGGAACTGCCCGAACGCGAAGCGATGGAATTCGACGTTGTGATCGTTGGCGCGGGTCCCGCGGGTCTTGCCGCCGCGATCCGCCTGAAGCAGGTGGAGCCCGAGCTCTCGGTCGTCGTTCTGGAAAAAGGCGCGGAAGTCGGTGCGCACATCCTCTCGGGCGCGGTGGTCGATCCCATCGGCATCGACCGTCTTCTGCCCGGCTGGCGCGAAGAGGAGGGGCATCCCTTCAAGACCGAGGTCAAGGACGACCAGTTCATGTTCTTAGGCCCGGCCGGCTCCATCCGCCTGCCGAATTTCATGATGCCGCCCTTGATGAACAATCATGGCAACTACATCGTCTCGCTCGGGCTGGTCTGTCGATGGCTGGCGGAAAAGGCGGAAGGGCTCGGCGTCGAGATCTATCCGGGCTTTGCCGCCACGGAAGTGCTCTATAATGACGAAGGCGCCGTCATCGGCGTCGCCACCGGCGATATGGGCATCGAGAAGAATGGCGAGCCTGGTCCCGCCTTCACCCGCGGTATGGAGCTGCACGGCAAATATGTGCTTGTTGGAGAGGGCGTGCGTGGATCGCTCGCCAAGGAGCTGATTTCCAAATTCGACCTCTCGAAAGATCGCGAGCCACAGAAATTCGGCATCGGCATCAAGGAACTCTGGCAGGTCAAGCCGGAACACCACAAACAGGGCCTCGTGCAGCATTCCTTCGGCTGGCCGCTCGGTTTCAAGACCGGTGGCGGCTCGTTCCTGTATCATCTGGAGGACAATCTCGTTGCCGTCGGCTTCGTGGTGCACCTCAATTACAAGAACCCCTATCTTTATCCTTTCGAGGAATTCCAGCGTTTCAAGACACATCCGGCCATCCGCGACACCTTCGAGGGCGGCAAGCGCATTTCCTATGGTGCGCGCGCAATTACCGAAGGTGGCTACCAGTCGGTGCCGAAGCTCACCTTCCCGGGCGGCGCGCTGATCGGCTGTTCCGCCGGTTTCGTCAACGTGCCGCGCATCAAGGGCAGCCACAATGCGGTGCTGTCGGGCATGCTGGCGGCGGAAAAGATCGCCGTGGCGATTGCCGCCGGCCGCGCCCATGACGAGGTGGCCGAGATCGAGGCCGAATGGCGCGAAGGCGATATCGGCAAGGACCTGAAGCGGGTCCGCAACGTCAAGCCGCTGTGGTCGAAATTCGGCACGCTCGTCGGTGTCGGCCTTGGCGGCCTCGACATGTGGACGAACCAGCTGTTCGGCTTCTCCTTCTTCGGCACGCTGAGGCACGGCAAGACGGATGCGCAGAGCCTCGAGCCTGCTTCCAAGCACAAGCCGATCGCCTATCCGAAACCGGATGGCGTCCTGACCTTCGACCGCCTGTCCTCAGTGTTCCTGTCCTCCACCAACCATGAGGAAGACCAGCCGGTCCACCTTCAGGTGAAGGACATGGAGCTGCAGAAGCGCTCCGAACACGACGTCTTTGCCGGCCCGTCCACGCGTTATTGTCCGGCCGGTGTTTATGAGTGGGTGGAGAAGGACGGCCAGGAGGTCTACGTCATCAACGCGCAGAACTGCGTGCACTGCAAGACCTGCGATATCAAGGACCCCAACCAGAACATCAACTGGGTGCCGCCGCAGGGTGGCGAAGGGCCGGTTTACGCCAATATGTGATGGTGGGTCCGAACCGTCTGGATCGTTGACGTCGTTTAGCGACGCCGTGGCGTTTGAACGCCGTCACCCCGGATTTGATTCGGGGGCCGGCGCGATCAAGTCTTTGATCGCAAAAGACTCTCCTCACGGCGCAGACGCGCCGTGACTGGATGCCGAATCTAGTCCGGCATGACGAAAGAGCAGCGTTGATGGCCCGTCCCCCGTCAGTATTTGTGGATTGCTCTTCGATTTCTTACATATAGGATGTTGGGGTGTTGCATGGTCGCGTGGCCCGTGGATTGTGGTTCAGCGATGCGGTAACGCCTTGAACGTGCATATGGTCCTAGGTGCCGTCGCAAGACGACAGGGAGTGAAAGAATGTCCGGCTTTCAAAGGCTGAATATCGTGCGGAAGACAGGGTGCGTTGCCGGTGTGGCGGCGCTTGCGATGATTGCCGTTTCTTTCAGCGGCGGCCCGCTGGTGGCCGCAAGCTGCCGTACCGATGCCATGGCCGGCATCGACTGGCGCGAATGCAACAAGCGTCTGCTGATGCTGGGCGGCAGCAATCTCGATTCGGCGATGCTCTACGGCACGGATTTCACCTATACGGATCTGCGCGGTTCTTCGCTAAAGGGCGCCAATCTCGAAAAGGCCAAGCTCATCCGTACGGCCCTTGGCGAGGCGAACCTTCAGGGCGCCAATCTGACCAAGGTGGAAGCTTATCGCAGCGATTTTTCCGCCGCCGACGCCACCAATGCCAAATTCGTCAATGCCGAAATGCAGCGGACCAAATTCGAAAACACCAAGCTGGACGGCACGGATTTCACCAAGGCTGAACTCGGCCGTGCTGACTTTGAGGGGGCGACGCTGAACGGCTCGAAATTCTCGCTCACCAACCTGTCACGCGCCCGTTTCGGCGGCGCGAAGCTTGGCGGCCCGGTGGATTTCACCAGCGCCTTCCTGCTCCTGACCCGGATTGAAGGGGTCGATCTTTCCACGGCCACCGGCCTCGACCAGAAACAGATCGATATTGCCTGCGGTGACGCCAAGACCAAATTACCGAACGGCCTCACCGCGCCGGCCTCCTGGCCGTGCCCGGAAGACCCGGACGACGACTGACAGGAATGGCCGCGCGGTTTTGCGCACGGCCCAAACACCTCCGTAAGCGGAGAGAAGCGCCCGCGATGCGGACGCCTCGTTGATGATCAGAAGCCCGAAAGCACGATCTTGCCCTTGGCCTTGTTGCTTTCGATCAGCGCGTGCGCCTTGATGAGATTTGCGGCATTGATGGTGCCGAAAACCTCTGTCAGCGTCGTCTTGATCTTGCCGGCATCGACAAGCTCGGCCACGTGGTTGAGCAGCCGGTGCTGCTCGATCATGTCAGGCGTCTGGAAGACGGCGCGGGCGAACATCATTTCCCAATGGATCGATACGCATTTGCGCTTGAAGGCCATGACGTCGAAACCGCCGGCCGGATCGTCGATCAGCGCGAAACGGCCCTGCGGCGCGATGGTCGCCACACTGTCGGCGGCATGAATGTCGCTATGGGTGGTGGAGAAGACGAAGCCCGGCGCACCGAGCCCGAGCGCCTCCACCTGCGGCGCGATCGGCTTGCTGTGATCGATGACGTGATGTGCGCCGAGTTCCTTCACCCAGGCAATCGTCTCCGGCCGCGAAGCGGTGGCGATGACGGTGAGGTCGGTTAGCGCCCGCAGAAGCTGGACGGCGATGGAGCCGACGCCACCAGCGCCGCCGATGACCAGAACGGCATTGGCCGCGCCCGGAACGGGCTCCTTCACCCGCAGCCGGTCGAACAGCGTCTCATAAGCGGTGATTGCGGTCAGCGGCAGGGCGGCCGCTTCCTCGAAATTCAGTGATTTGGGCTTTGTGCCGACAATGCGCTCATCGACGAGATGGAATTCGCTGTTGGAGCCGGGGCGGTTGATGACACCGGCGTAGAATACCTCGTCGCCGGGCTTGAACAGCGAGACCTTGTCGCCGACGGCCTTCACCACGCCGGCAGCATCGAAGCCGAGCACGCGTGGTTCGCCGTTTTCCGGCGTCTGGTTGCGGCGCACCTTGGTGTCGACGGGGTTTACCGAAACGGCCTTCACTTCCACCAGAATGTCGTGCCCTTTCGCTTCAGGCTGGGGCAGGTCGATATCGACGAGGGCGTCTTTCGCCGTGATGGGCTGGCTGGTCCTGTAACCGATGGCGCGCATGAACAGTCTCCTTTGCTTGTTTGCGTGCCTCTTACTTGATACATATGAACATCGATCGCAAGAATGCACATTTTGTGATGATACATACAAAAAGGATACTGTGATGTCGCGACCGCGCGCCAAGCTTACCGGCAACTTTCCCGGCTGCCCGGTGGAATCGGCCTTGAGTTTTCTCGACGGCAAATGGAAGGGCGTGATCCTTTATCATCTCATCAATGAGGGTACGCTGCGTTTCAACGAGCTGCGCCGCCATATTCCCAGCGTCACCCAGCGCATGCTGACCAAGCAGCTGCGGGAACTGGAGGAAGCGGGCCTGGTTTCGCGCACCGTCTTCCCGGTGGTGCCGCCGCGGGTGGACTATGCGCTGACACCGCTCGGCGAGACGATGCGACCGGTCATTTCGGCGCTGAAAAGCTGGGGGGATGCCCATGTCGTCTGCAAGAACGGCGCGAAATACACCCAGCTTCCGCAGGCTGCGGAGAAGGCGGCCTGAGAGAAATCACAGGTAAAAGCACGTCCCGTGCAGGCCATTTTTCATGGTGCGATGCAACACGGATTTGCCCCGATTGATGCATAATGCTGCAAACTCGATTCGCAGCAGGGACATCAAAGCACATGAGTATGGGTTGGATGGAGGCCGGATTTCTCGGCCTTTTGCAAGGACTTACGGAGTTTCTTCCGATTTCTTCAAGCGCGCATCTGAGGATTGCCGGGGAGTTCCTGCCCTCCGGCGCGGATCCCGGGGCCGCCTTCACCGCAATTACCCAGATCGGCACGGAAATGGCGGTGCTGGTCTATTTCTGGTCCGATATTATGCGGATTGCAGCTGCCTGGCTGCGGCAGAACCTGCGCCTTGGCGAATATAACAAGGCTGATGCCCGGCTGGGCTGGCTGATCATCGTCGGTTCGGTGCCGATCGTGTTTCTGGGCCTGTTCTTCAAGGATGCCATCGAACATTCGCTGCGCAACCTCTATATCACCGCTGTGATGTTGATCGTCTTTGGCATCGTTCTCGGTCTTGCCGACAGGATCGGGGAGAAGCGTTACAAGCTCAACCAGCTGATCTGGCGCGACGGCATCCTGTTCGGTTTCGCGCAGGCCATGGCGCTCATCCCCGGTGTTTCGCGTTCGGGCGGCACCATCAGCGCCGGCCTGCTTCTGGGCTACACCCGCGAGGCGGCGGCGCGTTATTCCTTCCTGCTCGCCGTTCCCGCCGTCTTCGGCTCCGGCTTCTACCAGCTCTTCAAGAGCATCGGTGAGGACAATCCAGTCGGCTGGGGGCAGACCGGGCTTGCGACCCTCATCGCCTTCGTGGTCGGTTACGCCGTGATCGTGGTTTTCCTCAAGCTGGTCTCGACCAAGAGCTACATGCCCTTTGTCTGGTACCGCGTGGTCATCGGTTTCATTCTGCTCGCCCTACTGGGAACGGGCGTCATCAATGCCGGCGGCTGAGGGCAGGGCTTCTCGCTTTTCCCATCGCAAATGAAAAGGCCCGCTCTTTCGAGCGGGCCTTTTGTCTTTAGAGCAATGTGCCGCTGAGGATCGCCAGCGCCACCGAGAAGTAGATGATAAGGCCGGTGACATCCACCAGCGTGGCAACGAAGGGGGCAGAGGCGCTGGCGGGGTCGAGCCGCAGGCGCTGCAGGATGAAGGGCAGCATGGAACCGGCCAGCGAACCGAAGGTGACGATGCCGACAAGCGCCGCGAAAACGGTTGCACCGACCAGCAGCCAGTGTTCGCCGTAATCGTAGAAACCTGCCTGCTGCCAGACCGTCAGACGCAGGAAGCCGATGGCGCCCAGAATGCAGCCGAGGGTCAGGCCCGTCGGGATTTCGCGCAGCAGCACGCGCCACCAGTCCGAAAGCTTCAGTTCGCCGAGCGCCAGCGCCCGGATGATGAGCGAGGTGGCCTGCGAACCGGAGTTGCCGCCTGACGACATGATGAGCGGAATGAACAGCGTCAGCACCACGGCCTTTTCCAGTTCGCCCTCGAAATGCTGCATGGCGCTGGCCGTCAGCATTTCACCGAGGAACAGGGCTGCGAGCCAGCCGGCGCGCTTGCGGATCATGTCCGGAAAACCGATCGTCATATAGGGCTTGCCGAGCGCCTCCATACCACCGAATTTGTGGGCGTCTTCCGTGGTGTCGGCGATCATGGTGTCGATCACGTCGTCAACGGTGACGATGCCGAGGATATGCGAATGGTCATCGACAACGGGAAGGGCCAGAAGGTCGTGCTTGCGGATCAGCCGGGCGACATCCTCCTGCGACATCAGGGGGCTCGCATAGGCAATGCCCTCCTTCGAAGCGACGGAGAGGATGGAAGCGCCCGGTTCGCCGGTCAGCAGGCGACGCAGCGTCACGACCGTGGAGAGTGTCCCGTCCTGCGCCAGCACATAGATGGCATAGACCGTTTCACGCGACCGCTCGACGACGCGGATGTGCGAAAGGGTCTGTTCCACCGTCCAGCTGTCGGGCACGCTGACGAATTCCGTGGTCATGATGGAGCCGGCGGTGCGCGGCGGATAGCCCATCAGATGCTGGATGGAGAGCGCCGTGGTGCGGTCCAGCCGGGCAAACAGCTTGGCGCGGGGCTCTTCTTCCATTTCCGCCATGACGTCGGCCACGCGGTCGTCGGACATGAGATTGACGAAACGGGCGGCCTGTTCGAGCGGAATGCCGGCAATGATGGCGGCTGCGTCATGCAGTTCCGGCCGGTCGAGAATGGCAACGGCCTTTGCCTGCGGCATGGCAAGCAGGGCAGCTACGGCTGCGTCGGTATCAAGCGTGTTGAGGTGCTCGACACGTTCTGCGATGGTGGTGGAACCGGCATTTCCGCTGCGGAGAAGACGTGCGGCCTTGCTGGCTCTCTGGGAGAGAGTGTGGAAGTTCATGATTGCTCACCTTTCCGTCGATTCGCCGATTACGGCGAACGCGGTGGTGAGCCGACAGAGGTCGGATCAGTTCCCGTTCGCCGCTTTCGGCAAAGGCAATCGACTACTACTGTCGCTAGACATCTAATGATGCTCCGTTGAAATCCGCACAGTTCCGGGTCACGGCCCGTGCGTAACGCCGTGTTGCGCCTGAAACGAAAAAGAGTCAAGCGGGCCTATTGTGAAATTTCCGTAAGGTTCCGGGCGGGTCCCGGAAAGGGCATTCAAGCGGTTAAAAAACCGGCATTCAGCCGGCTTTTGCGCGCCGCTCGACGGTGACGGAAACGAGGAAAACGCCAAGCCCGAGAAGGGAAAGAACCGCACCGACATAACCCGTCGAGGCGTAACCGAAACCCATGGCGATGACGAGGCCGCCAAGCCAGGCGCCAAGCGCGTTGGCGATGTTGAAGGCGGAATGGTTGGAGGCGGCAGCCAGCGTCTGCGCATCCTGCGCCACATCCATCAGCCGGGTCTGCACGGCCGGGCAGGCTGCAAAACCACAGCCGATCAGGAAGACGCAGAGGCAGAGCATGAATGGATTGTCCGCCGTCATGCCGAACACGGTCATGACAAGCACGTTGAAGGCCAGCATGCCGCCAATCGTGCCGTTGAGCGAGATATCCGCCAGCCGCGAGCCGACGACATTGCCGACATTCATGCCGATGCCGAACAGCGCCAGCACCATGGAAACGGTGGAAACCGGCATCATCGCCACATCGGTGGTGGTCTTGGCGATATAGCTGAACACAGAGAACATGCCGCCGAAACCGACGGCGGCGATGGCAAGCGTCAGCCACACCTGCACGCGCCGGAAAGCGCCAAGTTCGCGCCACACGCTGGCACCTTCCTCCACCCTGTCACGCGGCTGGAACAGCCAGAGCAGGGCGACCGTCAACAGCCCGATGCCGCCGACCAGCATGAAGGCTGCGCGCCAGGAGAGAAGCTGGCCGAAGAAGGTGGCAAGCGGGGTGCCGAGCAGGGTGGCGATGGTGAGGCCGAGCATGACGCGGCCAACGGCGCGGGCGCGCTTGTGGATGGGCGCCATGGAGGCCGCCACCAGCGCCGCAACGCCGAAATAAGCGCCATGCGGCAGGCCGGTGATGAAGCGCAGGACGGTGAAGCTCAGGAAATCAGGTGCAAGGGCGCTCAGGATATTGCCGACCGCAAAAAGCCCCATCAGGCCGAGAAGCAGGGTACGACGCGTTATGCGCGCGGCAAGCACCGCAATGATCGGCGCGCCGATGACGACGCCGAGCGCATAGGCGGTGATGACGTAACCCGCCTGCGGGACGGTGACGCCATAGGTGGTGGCAACGTCAGGCAAAAGGCCCATGATGGCGAATTCACCGGTGCCTATGCCGAAGCCGCCGGCGGCAAGCGCCAGTTCGATAAGTGCGATGGCAAGCGGGGAGAGGGCCACGGCTGGCGCTGCCGTGTAAACGGTTTCATTCTCCGCGCCAGGGCGGGCTTCGGAAATATTCGACTGGCTCATCGTGACCTGAAAAACGGGAAGGGCCCACAGAAAAAAGGGCAAGACCGTATGGGAGCGGTCTGCCCTGACTGGAGATGCGCGGTCATGAAAATGACCTTAAGTGATCCCTAACATGAAATGATGCGTTGCGGTAGAGCGATTCTCGGCAAAAGAGCATCTTCACGCGATGGTGTTCGGAACTCTATATGACGACAGGCATTTACGCGCGGCTGCGTTACTGGATCGGGTTGGAAACATGAAGCTCATTGCAATTTTCAATCGCGACGGCGGCACTTTTCGTACCACTGACATGGAAGCCTATTGCGAACACGCCCGCGACGTTTTCACCCGTGCCGGCCACACGATCGATTGCCGTCTGGTCTCCGGAAAAGATATCGTCGAGGAAATGGAACGCGCCGCCGATGAACCGGGCATTGAAGCCATCATTGCCGGCGGCGGCGACGGCACGATTTCCGCAGCAGCGGCCATCGCCTGGAAGCACGGCATCGCGCTCGGCATCGTTCCGGCCGGCACCATGAACCTCTTCGCCCGCTCGCTGAAGCTGCCGCTCGATATTCGCCAGGCGCTGGAAACGCTGGCGAGTGGCGAGATTGCCAGTGTCGACATCGCCAGCGCCAATGGCCGCCTCTTCGTCCACCAGTTTTCCGCAGGTCTGCATTCGCGCATGGTGCGCTACCGCAACAATCTCGCTTTCGCCTCCCGTCTTGGCAAGATCAAGGCGAGCATCCGCGCCGCCATCAACGTCATCCTCAATCCGCCGGTGTTCGAGGTGCAATATACTGTCAATGGCAGGACGCAGCATCGCAAGGTCTCGGCCATTTCCGTCTCCAACAACGAGTTCGGCCAGAGCTCGCTGATGGTGGCGGATAATGTCTCCGGCGGCCATCTCGGCTTTTATCTTGCCGACCCGCTGCGTCCCTCCGGCGTTGCGAAACTCGCTTTCGACATTCTGCGCGGCAGGCTGAAGGAAAACGCCGCCGTCACCGCCATGACCGTGACGGATGTGGAACTGCATTTCCCCAAGAAGCGCCATGACCTGCGATGCGTCATCGACGGCGAGTTGCTGCCGATGGAGCGGGATGTGGCGCTGAAAGTTCATGCGGGTGAATTGAAGGTTTTGGTGGGGCGGGCGTTTTTCGCATGACGCTTGGCTGAAGAGCGCGAGGCAACCGCTCGTTCCATGCGCTCCCCCTAAAAAACGCCAGCCTTGCCAAATCGAAGCCGCCCGGCCATGTTCGGCGGGCGCGGTGGCGTGAGCGCCGTTGCCTTTATGGGAGTGCGATCTGTCATGAATGAAATCTCCAAGCCGCTGTCCAACCTCGCCGCCATCGATGCCGCCCATCACCTTCATCCCTTTTCCGATATGGGCAAGCTGAATGCCGCCGGCACTCGCATCATCGAGCGCGCGGAAGGGGTTTTCATCTATGACAGCACCGGCAAGAAATATCTCGACGCCTTTGCCGGCCTCTGGTGCGTGAATATCGGATATGGCCGCCGCGAGATCGCCGATGTCGTGCAGCGCCAGATGAACGAGCTGCCCTATTACAACGCGTTTTTCGGCACCACCACGCCGCCGGCGACACTTCTGGCGCAGAAAATCGCCTCCCGCGCCGGGCCTGACATGAACCATGTGTTCTTCACCAATTCCGGATCGGAAGCGACCGATACCTGGTTCCGCATGGCGCGGGTCTACTGGAAGGCGCTCGGCCATCCGACGAAGACGAAGGTGATTGCGAGGCGCAATGGCTATCACGGCTCGACGGTGGCCGGAGCCTCGCTCGGCGGCATGAAATGGATGCACGAGCAGGGTAACCTGCCGATCGAGGGTATCGCCCATATCGGCCAGCCCTATTGGTACGCCGAGGGTGGCGATCTTTCACCTGCCGAATTCGGCCTGAAGGTCGCCCGGGAACTCGAAGCGAAGATCGACGAGCTCGGTGAGGAAAACGTTGCCGCTTTTGTGGCCGAACCCATTCAGGGTGCAGGTGGAGTGATTGTGCCGCCGGAGACCTATTGGCCGGAAATCGCACGCATCTGCAAGGCGCGCAACATTCTCCTCGTCTCCGATGAGGTGATCTGTGGTTTCGGCCGTCTCGGCTCCTGGTTCGGCTATCAGCATTTTGGCGTGGAGCCGGATTTCGCGCCCGTCGCCAAGGGCCTGTCATCAGGTTATCTGCCGATAGGCGGCGTCATCGTCTCGGATCGGGTGGCGGCAGTGATGTTGTCTGAGGTCGGTGACTTCAATCATGGTTTCACCTATTCCGGCCACCCCGTCTGCGCCGCCGCAGCGCTTGAAAATCTCCGCATCATCGAGACCGAAGGGCTGGTGGAGCGGGTGCGCGACGATATCGGCCCGTATTTTTCGCAAGGCTGGAAAAGCCTTGAGGACCACGAACTGGTGGGCGAGGCTGTCAATGTCGGCCTGATGGGCGGCCTGCAGATAACGGCCGACAAGGCGACACGCAAACGTTTTGCGAAGCCCGACGATATCGGAACCGCGGTGCGCAACCATTGCCTGGCAAACGGCCTCGTCATGCGCGCCACGGGAGACCGCATGCTGGCCTCGCCGGCGCTGACAATCAGCCGTTCGGAAGTGGATGAGATCATCGAGACGCTGCGCAAGGGGCTCGACCACCTGCGTGATACGATAAGGGAGGAGTAATTACATGGCAGGACAGGAACATCATTACGCCGTTCAGGTGAAATGGACGGGCAATCGCGGCAAGGGGACGTCCGGCTACCGCGACTATGAACGCGACTATACGATTTCCACCTCGGGAAAAGCCGATATCGCCGGCTCCTCCGACCCCGCCTTCCGTGGCGATGCCTCCCGCTGGAACCCGGAAGACCTGCTGGTCGCCTCACTCTCGGCCTGCCACAAGCTCTGGTATCTGCATTTCTGCTCCGTCAACGGCATCATCGTCGAAGACTATGTCGACAATGCCGAAGGCACGCTGTTGATGGAAAAGGACGGCGCCGGACAATTCAACGAGGTGGTGCTGAAGCCGGTGATCACCATTTCGAAGGGGGATGCCACGAGAGCCGACGAATTGCACCATGACGCGCATGAGAAATGTTTTATCGCCAGATCGGTGAATTTCCCCGTGCGTGTGGAGGGGACGGTGAAGGTGGTTTAAAGGCACACGTCGCCTTCATTCAGTCTGTGTGGGCAGACTGTTAAAGCATCCCTCACACTCGACGTCATCCTCGGGCTTGACCCGAGGATCCATTGCCGCGTGTGATGGTGGATCCTCGGGTCAAGCCCGAGGATGACGACGGAGAGGTTTCCAGGCTTTCGTCACTGCCCGCTAGACGTCGTCCTTGCCCGAGCCATCTCGGATTTCATCAAGATTGCCTTCCCAGCCAATCCCCCGCAGTTCCTCAAGCGCACGTCTCTGCCAGTGTACCCGGACGAATTCTCTCAGAGCCCGTCCAACCGTCGCCTCGACGGTGGACAATCCGGTGATTTCCATGGCCTCGGCCATCAAGTCGTCATCAAGGTCGATAGTCACACGCATCGCACGGCCTCAAGGTGTATGAACAGACATCACCACCTTGAGGGCGAAGATGTGCGATCTTACTGAAACGCCGTCTCGTAAAAGCTTCGAAGCTTGCGCGAATGCAGCGTTTCCGTCGGCATCGCCGCAAGCATCTGCACAGCGCGAATGCCGATCTGCAGATGCTGGGCGACCTGTGTGCGGTAAAACTCCGTCGCCATGCCCGGTAGTTTCAATTCCCCATGCAGCGGCTTGTCGGAGACGCAGAGCAGGGTGCCGTAGGGCACGCGGAAGCGGAAGCCGTTGGCCGCGATGGTGGCGGATTCCATGTCGAGCGCGATGGCACGCGATTGCGACAGGCGCTTGACCGGGCCGGCCTGATCGCGAAGCTCCCAGTTGCGGTTATCGATCGTGGCGACGGTGCCGGTGCGCATGATGCGTTTCAGCTCGAAGCCCTCGTAACCGGTGACTTCGGCGACCGCACCTTCCAGTGCCAATTGGACCTCGGCCAGAGCCGGGATCGGCACCCAGACCGGCAGGTCGTCGTCAAGCACATGGTCCTCACGCACATAGGCATGGGCAAGAACATAATCGCCCAGCCGCTGGCTGTTGCGCAGACCGGCGCAATGGCCGACCATCAGCCAGGCATGCGGGCGCAGCACGGCGATATGGTCAGTGATCGTCTTGGCATTGGAGGGACCGACGCCGATATTGACGAGCGTGATGCCGGCATGGCCCTTCTTCTTCAGGTGATAGGCAGGCATCTGCGGCAGGCGGCCGAGAACGGCGTCCGTTTCCGGCTTGTCGGAGCCGGCAGGGGTGATGATGTTGCCCGGCTCCACGAAGGCCGTGTAGCCTTCGCCGCCATTCTTCATCATCTGCCGCGCCCATGCGGCGAATTCATCAATATAGAACTGGTAGTTGGTGAACAGCACGAAGTTCTGGAAATGGCTGGCGCTGGTTGCCGTATAATGGCTGAGGCGGGCCAGCGAATAATCGATGCGCTGTGCGGTAAAGGGTGCGAGCGGCGCGGGTTCGCCGGGCACCTGATCATATTCGCCATTGGCGATGAGATCGTCGGTATTGTTGAGATCGGGCGTATCGAAAAGATCGCGCAACGGCACGTCGGAGAGCGAGGATGCCGCCGCCGCTTCGACATAAGCGCCTTCGCCGAAGGCGAAATGCAGCGGAATGGGCGTGGCCGATTCAGCAACCGTCACCGGAACGCCGTGGTTCTTCATCAGAAGCCCCAGCTGCTCTTTCAGGTAATGGCGGAAAAGCTCCGGCCGGGTGATCGTCGTCGTATAGACGCCGGGGGCGGTGACATGGCCGTAGGAGAGACGCGAATCGACATGGCCGAAGGTGGCGGTCTCCAGGCTGACCTGCGGATAGCAGGCGCGGTAACGGCCGGTGATCGGCGCGCCCTTGGCAAGGTCGGTGAAGGAGTTGATGAGGAACGCCGTATTGCGTTCGTAAAGCGCGGTCAAAGCCGCCACAGCTTCTTTCGGGTCCGTGAATGTCTGCGGCGCGAAAGGCTCGGGGCTGATGAAGGTGAAGGGCGGAATCGTTCGTTTTGCTATTGTCATGGCCCATTATAAGAGGCCAAATTCGACAGGCAAGCGACAGAAATACGAAGAAACTGAAAAGAAACGGAAAAAGCGGCTGGAGCAATATTGGGGCGGCGGAAACTCAGCCGAGCGCGCCGCGCTGAAGGCTCATCAGGAGCACGAAACCGGCGCCCTTGGAGGCGGGGCGGGGATCGGCCTTGTAAACCGCAAGTCCGGCCACCGGACCAAGAAAGATCGAGGCCATCAGCACCAGTCTCAGTGCGGAAAACAGGCCGTTGGAAAAACTAGTCGTCATCGGCCGGTCCTCAAAGTACGACGGGGCAATTGGCGGCGGGCGAGGGGCTGTGCTGGCAGGCAATTGCCGCACCGGCATTCACACGCTGGAAACTGCGGTTCGGATTAACGACGAGCGAGGCGAAGGACATGGCGAAGATCGCCATGAGAAACGCGAAGATTGCCAGTCGGCTGATCAGCTTTGCCATGTCCATTCCCCTTTATTGGAGTTGATGGACAGAGTTTTGCCACACTCGGACTGAACGGACCCTGAGACCCCGGTTCATATGCTGTTCAGGGATGTTAACGGGTGGTGACATGGTGGATTGGCGTCGCAATGGCGCTGGGCATCTCGCACCACCCGCTTTTCGATCAGGACAGAGGGGCCTCCGCGCGTGCCGCAAGATCGGTCAGCAGGGTCTCGAATGCCTGAGGCTGGGTCACATCGACAACCGGCAAGTGGTGTTCCTGCGCGGATGCCAGCATGTCGGTGTTTTCCCGCAACGAACGCTCGATGAAAGCGTCCATGATCCGCCGCCTGTCGGCCGTTGCGTCTTCATATTGCGCGTGAGAGCGCATTCTATCGAGAAGAAAATCATTGTCGGCATGGAGAAAGACACCGGCGACCGTGCTGCCGAGCAGGGGCGATATCAATTCCGGCCGCAGGGCCGCGCCCTCGAAGATTGCGGGAGCGCCGGTGCCCGACCTGCTGTCGATCATCACGCGGATCAATGGCCAGATATTCTGATGATGTATCTTCAGAAACCAGTGGATCGTTTCCGCCGAGAGCTGTGAGTAATATTCCTCCACCGGAGCCGGAATGCCCGGCCATGGCCTTCCCGGATGGCGGGCGAGACTGTCGGTCGATATTGCCTCGCAACGCAGTCTTTCGCTCAGCAGGCCGGCAAGGGTGCTTTTGCCGACATGGGAGGTGCCCGCGATCAGGATTGTCGAAAAGGTGGGGCGCATGCGTTGCTCTCGTTGGGGTTGGGCGCAACGATACATCGAGGGATATATGGCTTCCATGCGGCGTCTGTCCGCAATTTCGGGCGCGATCCTTGGGCAGCGCACCGCACCGTCAGGCGCGGGACCGCAGGCGGGAGGACAGAAAGCCCACCCGCCGCCTTGTCGATTACAACCGTGTCCAGGTCTGTGATTTGCACAGAACCTTCAGCACGCAGCCCTTCATGCTCAGCGAGTTGCCGGAAACGGTGCCGGAGCCGCTATAGGTCTTGTCATTGGCGGGATCGGTGATTTCGCCGGAATAGCTGTTTCCCTTGCCGGCAAGCTTGCCTATCTGTTTTCCGGCGTGTTTGCCGGTCTTCAGCGTTACGCAGAAGGCGCCGCCGCAGGGGCCGATCACGGCGGTTTCGCCGCTGGCCGTCTTCCAATTGCCTTCGATCGCCTCGCCGGCAAAGGCAAGGTTGCCGCTCAGCATGAGGGCGGCGGCAATCGTCATCATACGCTTCATGAAATTCCTCCCGAAATTCGCGCAGGCTTTCCTGGCCCGGACAGGCCCGAAGAGGCGATGCGCAGATCAAACCCATTTGGCATGCGAATGCGCCATTTCTGGCCCAAAGCCGCCCTGCGGCGCAACGATTGCTCCTCACACCGCAATATCCTTTGCCCGTTTCATCCTCATGACGGGCAGGGCGGATAGTATTTGACGTTCACGTAAAAGGAAACAGAAATTTGTGGCCGCGGCGCGGCATTTGCAGCAGCGGGAGGAGCGAAAAAGGGAGAATTCGAAAACCGCTGTTTTGATCGTGGTGAAGGAAGGGTTTAAATCCATTTCTAAAGTTTTCGTAAAATTCGCCGCAAAGTCCTTAATTTCCGCGGCTCGTGATATTTAACAAAAACCCAATTTTACCAATCGTTTGCAGTTTGTTTGCGGCCCATTAATCATGCCTTTTAAGCGACCGTTGAAAGCCCCGTGGCATAGTGAACTCATCAAAAGCGCAGGGAAAACCTGCCGGACGAAAGGACAAAAAAGCCGCAAAAGACGGCGGGTCCGGACGGTAGCCTCGACAAGAAGGCGAATGATGAAACAGGTAGAAAGACAGGGATTAAAACAATGGCACGCTTTGACATCAGCGATATCGAAATGGCTGCCGGTGGCGAAACCCGCGCCGACACTCTTTGCAATCTCGGCCTGGTCTATGCGACCGGCCGGGGCTGCAAGGTGGACCTGATCGCAGCGCATAAATGGCTCAACATCGCCGCGATCCGCGGATCGGAAAGAGCCGCTTCGCTCCGCGCTGATCTCGCCCGCAACATGACGAAATCGGAACTCGCCGAAGCACTGCGCGCCGCCCGCGACTGGATGACGATGCACTGATTGACCCAAGCCATTATTGAGATTTCCGGTCCGGTTCCCTCCAGTCCCGACGACCGGTCAAAACGAAAGTAAACCCGAAGGGGAACGCGGCGAGGGCTTTGAAAAAGGGCTTTTGCGCTGACACATCAAACCGCGACCGGCAGGAACAAGGCCGGCGCGGTTTTCTTATGTCTGGTGAGCTCTCGTTGCCAGAAAATGATTCCTGGGCAGGGGTTTGCGGGAGGATGTTGAATCGATGCGCGCATTGTGCGGACTTTCCAACCCTCATTCCTGTGACGAGCACAGGAATGAGGGTGGGTTGGGAACTTACCCGATCGCCTTGAGAACCTTCGGCAGCGCCTGTTCGAAAAGATCAAGCTTGTCATCCGGCCCCACGCTCACGCGGATGCAGCGGTTGAGCGGCGCAACACCCGGCATGCGGATGAACACACCATGCTCCATCAACCCATCGACGATGGCGCGGGCGTAAGCACCGTCGCGGTGGCAATCGATGGTGACGAAATTGGTGGCGGAGGGGAGCGGTGAAAGGCCGTTCTCGCGGGCGATTACCGAAATCCGCTCGCGGGCTGCGGAGATTTTGCCAACGACTTCATGCAGATAGGCCTGGTCCTTCAGCGCCGCCAAGGCGCCGGCGACCGAAATGCGCGCCATGCCGAAATGGTTGCGGATCTTGTCGAAGGCTTCGACGTTGCCGAGCGTGCCGATGGCGTAACCCACGCGCGCGCCGGCGAGTCCATAGGCTTTCGAGAAGGTGCGCATGCGCAGGATGTTCGGCTGGCCGATCAGCGCATCGATGGCCGGAACGGCGCTCGCGGGCGCGGTCTCGCAATAGGCTTCGTCCAGAATGAGCAGGCAGGTTTCCGGCAATGCGCGGGCAAAGGCAACCACCTCGCTCGCTTCCCACCAGCTTCCCATCGGATTATCAGGGTTGGCGAAATAGACCAGCGGCGCATTTTCCCTGTTAACGAGGTCGAGAAGACCGTCGAGGTCTTCGTGATCGTCGACATAGGGCGTGGTGACGAGTCTCCCGCCAAAACCATTTACATGGTAATTGAAAGTGGGATAGCCGCCAAACGAGGTGACGACGGGCGTGCCCGGCTCGACGATCAGCCTGGCGATCTCGCCCAGCAAGCCATCAACCCCGCTGCCGATGGCAATATTGCCGCGTGCAACGCCGTGGTGAATGGCAAGCGCTTCCTTCAACTCGAAATTTTCCGGATCGCTATACATCCAGGTTTCCGCTGCCGCATCGCGCATGGCCAGCAGCACGGAAGGGGCGGGGCCGAAGCCGCTTTCGTTTGCGCCGATTCGCGCCTCCACCTTCAAACCGCGGTTCCGCTCGATGGCCTCGGGGCCGACGAAGGGAACGGTGGAGGGAAGCGAGACGGCAAGTGGTGTAAGGCGTGAAAAAGCGGACATTGGCTGAAAGTTCCGGTACCTGTGTTTAAAACCCGGCTCACAATAGGTGCAAAAAAACCGGACGCAAGGCGCGGCCGGTTGCGGCATGGCTGTTTTGGAACAGAATTTTTCGTCGCGAAGAAGGGATGGAAAAAACCATCGGCCTGTCGTGACAAGGTCAGACGCTGGTCTCGAAGCTCAGGCGCCGCACATGGTGCAGGAATTCCGCATCGATCAGCATGTTGAAGCCGATCGTGGCCTTTTCTTCCTCGCGGCGGATCAGCGTGCAGCCGATCTCGTCGCGGATGCCCAGAATTTCCAGATAGAAATTGGCCGGCATTTCCAGATCGGGGCTGACATCCAGCTCGGCGCCGTAGAGGGAAATGGTCCGCACCAGGCAGCGCATGGTGTCCTTGGCGCTGAGATGATGCCCGATGAAGGTGATCTTGCCGGGCCGGTCGATCTGAAATTTCTCGTACATCTCGTCCTGTGGGACGTTCTGACTGATATCCATATGTAAAGCCATGACAACCTCCCGGATTGCCTCTTTCGTGCCGATTTTAACGCCGCTTCCTTGCCAGGGCATGAAGGAAATGCGCGCAATTATCTCTAGTCTGTGTCGATCTCGACCAATCTTCCGTCGGGGAAGCCGATGTTTCCACTATGGAAATGCGTTCGGTCCCATCAGGTTGCAGTCGTGCCGCAGCCTGTGCTGATAATGCGTCATGCTTGCACCGGGCTGGCGTTGCTGCGCGGTTGACTGGGGCCGTACTTGGCGTTACGCCTGATCCGGTAATATGGCTTCGCGAGGGTCGGCAGGATCGGCGCTTCGTGGTTGTTCTGGGAGTGAACTGTGACGGGAAGGCTGGTAATCGTCGGGGCGGGGCAGGCCGCTTTCGCGCTGGCGTCGAAGCTTCGGGCGCTGAAGGACGAGCGCCCCATCACCATCATCGGTTCCGAGGATGCCTATCCTTACCAGCGTCCGCCGCTATCCAAAAAATACCTTCTCGGTGAGATGAGTTTCGACCGGCTGATGTTCCGCCCGGAGGAATGGTACGCCGAAAACAATGTCGATATTCGGCTTTCCACCTGGGTGGAGGAGATAGACCGCGCTGAAAAAACCGTGCGCATGCAGGATGGCAGCACGCTTTCTTATGACAGGCTGGTCCTGGCAACCGGGGCCGCACCCCGCCTGCTGCCCGCCAGCATCGGCGGTGATCTCGAAGGCGTCCTGACGGTTCGCGACAAGCGCGACGCCAACCGGCTGATGGAGGAGATGAAGCCCGGCCGCAGGCTGCTGGTGATCGGCGGCGGTTATATCGGCCTTGAAGCAGCCGCTGTCGCCCGCAAGCTCGGCCTCGAGGTGACGCTGATCGAGATGGCCGACCGCATTCTGCAGCGCGTGGCGGCGAAAGAAACCGCCGATATCATGCGCGGCATCCATCAGGCCCATGGCGTTTCCATCCGCGAAAAGACCGGCCTCGTGCGCCTTGTCGGCATGGAAGGCCGGGTGGCCGCTGCCGAACTCTCCGACGGCTCTATGCTTGATGTCGATTTCGTCATCGTCGGCATCGGCGTGACGCCGAATGATCGCCTTGCCCGCGAATCGGGCCTCGATGTCGGCAACGGCATCGTGGTGGACGACCATGCCCGCACATCCGACAGCGCCATTCATGCGGTGGGCGATTGCGCGCTGCTGCCGTGGCGAGGCCAGCATGTGCGTCTCGAATCGGTACAGAATGCGGTCGATCAGGCGGAGGCGACCGCTGCCGTGCTCACCGGGGCTGAAACCGCCTATGATCCGAAACCGTGGTTCTGGTCGGATCAATATGACGCCAAGCTGCAGATTGCCGGCTTCAACCTGGGTTACGACGAGACGGTGCTCCGGCCCGGTGCGCGCGAAGGCAGCTGGTCCGTCTGGTATTTCCGCGATGGACGATTCGTCGCCGTCGATGCCGTCAACGATGCCAAGGCCTATGTTGCCGGCAAGAAACTGCTCGATACCGGCGCGGAGCCGGATCGCGCCATCCTGGCGGACTTCTCCGCCGATCTGAAATTACTGCTTTCCTGAGGATATCATGCCTGCTCCCGAAAACCGTTTCAAAACCGCCATCCATGCCGGCAAGCCGCAGATCGGCCTCTGGCTCGATATGGGCGAGGCCATCACGGCGGAAATCGCCGGTACGGCGGGGTTCGACTGGCTGGTGATCGACGGCGAGCATGGGCCGAACGATCTGCGCAGCATCATCGACCAGCTGCGTGCCCTTGCCACGTCGTCCGCGGAACCCGTGGTGCGCGTGCCGGTCGGCGAAAGCTGGATGATCAAGCAGCTTCTGGATGCGGGTGCGCGCACGCTTCTCGTGCCGATGGTTGATTCGGCCGCCCAGGCCACGGATCTGGTCAGCGCCATGCATTATCCGCCGCGCGGTATTCGCGGCATGGGCGCGGCCGTTGCCCGCGCTTCCGCCTTCAACACAATAACCGACTATGCCGACAGCGCCTCCGATAGCGTCTGCCTGCTGGTGCAGGCCGAAACGCGCGCGGCGATCAACGATCTCGATAATATTCTCGCGGTGGAGGGCGTGGACGGCGTCTTCATCGGCCCGGCGGATCTGGCCGCGGATATGGGTTATCTTGGCCGCATAGACGAGCCGGAAGTGCAGGCGGTGATTGAGGCGGCCATCGTCAAGATCGTCAAGGCGGGCAAGGCTGCCGGCATTCTCACCTTTAACGAAACCTATAATCGCCGTTATCTCGAACTCGGCGCGTCCTTCGTCGCCGTCGGGGCGGATGTCACGGAATTCGCCAACACCCTGCGTGCGCTGTCGGCCCGTTACAAGGGCGGAGCAGCGCCTGCGCCATCGCGGTCGGGATATTAATTCAGTCGTCGTTGCTGGCGTTCAGCTTTTCCGGCGGAATACCTTCTTCGCCGGAGGCGAGATAACCGCTATTGATAAGGGCGGCGCGAATGATGCGCTGGATGGCCTCATCCCTGTCTATGCCGTGATCCCTCGCAAAATCCGACAAAGCCGTTTCAAGATCGTCGCTGAACCGCATATCCGCCCCCATTCATTACATTTCAAACCCATACGAAAAGGCAAGGCAGGGTTGACCCGCCTTGCCTGAATTTTAATTCCATGCAGCGATTAGCGCCAGCGATAAAGGCTGCTGTTCGACGAGTTCTGCTGTGTGCTTGTGCCGACGGCATAACCGATGGCAAAACCGAGTGCGCCAACGATCGTCAGCAGGGAGGTTGCCGTACCGGGATTTTCCTTGACAGCTTCCACGACATTCTGGCCCTGGGCGCGCACATTATGTGCGGCCTTGCGGACGCGTCCGCGCGCCTCATCCAGAAATTCGGATGCATCCTCGCTCACCCCTTCCGCGCGGGCGGATACGGATTTGGAGAGGGATGCGATCTGCGAACGCAACTCCGCAATCTGGTTTTCGATCGTGTCTTCGACAACATTCAGTTTGGTCTGAGCCATTAGAACACCTCTTTTGTTACCGAAGGCAGAACGTACGGTCGGTCAAGAAGTTCCCGAATTGCCCGCAAAGTTTCGCGGGGGCGATGTTCAGCCAACAGGTTTTTGTGCTTCTTGGCGAAAAAGCCTTGCAATCATTTTTTTTACGCAATAATCAGGCCGCACCGGAGAGGTGGCCGAGTGGTCGAAGGCGCTCCCCTGCTAAGGGAGTATACGTCAAAAGCGTATCGTGGGTTCGAATCCCATCCTCTCCGCCACTTTGGCACAGACCGGAAACTTCAGCCCTACATATCCCTCAGCTCCAAATCATAGCCGACCCGGGCTTCGTGCTTCGGTGCGCGACAGCCATGTCGACCTCGCACCATGAAGCCGCAGACGTCCGCGCTCTTCAGGTTTCGATTATGGAAGAAACGAGCGAATCAAGAGACTTGGTGGTGTCGACTTCAATATCGTACCGGCAGTATCGTAACCAGCGCTGAGCAAGCGCGTCGAATCGTTGCGCGAGGAATCGGTGGCAAACGGCATGGTTTTCTATCCTTTCTCCATGAGCGCCGTGGCGGCATGTCAGGTTAAGGGGTATGAGGAAGCAAAAATTTCCATCATCCTTGCCCAGCAAGGCAAGGCTTCGCCGAAAAGGCCGGTAGTTTAGAAAGACCTTGTTAACCTCGCTAACTAACGGATTTTCAAGCAATTTCTTAACGCATGGTAAAGCTGTCTGCCGGCCGGGTGCGCACTGTGTGTTGTTTCCGCAACAAACCGAAATGAAGCATATACGTAAATGCTATTTATCGGATGTTGGCGATTGCAAGCGGCGAAACCTTTTGTATTTTCACCACCAGAAGCGAGGCGGTGGATCGTTTGGCTTCTAAGAACACGGGAATGGGGCAGGGAATGCTGTCCTTCAGCGAAAGTACCCAGACCCACTTAAAAACTTTGACTGGAGGTCAACCATGAACATCAAGAGCCTTCTCATCGGCTCCGCTGCGGCTCTCGCAGCAGTATCCGGCGCTCACGCTGCCGACGCTATCGTCGCTGCTGAGCCTGAGCCCCTGGAATACGTTCGCGTTTGCGACGCTTTCGGCACCGGCTTCTTCTACATCCCCGGCACCGAAACCTGCCTGAAGTTCGACGGTTACATCCGTTTCCAGACCGACTTCGGCCGTAACAAGTCCGGCACCTCTGACTGGGATTCGTTCACGCGCGCTCAGTTCAACATCGACACCCGCACCGACACCGAACTCGGCGCTCTGCGTGGCTACATCGGCTTCCGTGGCGATGCTGACAACGACACCAGCCGTAGCGTTAACGTCGACCAGGCTTTCATCGAGCTCGGCGGCCTGAAGGTTGGTTACTACTACAACTGGTGGGATGACGGTCTCTCTGGCGAAACCGATATCCTTTCTTCGAACGACACCCGTCTGAACGCTATCCGTTACACCTACGATGCCGGCTCCTTCTACGTTGGCGTTGCAGTTGAAGAACTGGAAGCTCCGCTCGACGCACGTTCGAACCTCGGCATCCTCAAGGGTGGCGTTATCGAAGGCCCGAACAACGTTGGTGTTAGCGGTATCGTTGGCGTCAAGTTCGGCGCTGTAAACGCTAACCTGCTTGGCGGTTACGACACGGACCAGGAAAACGGTGCAATCCGTGCAATCGTCACGGCTGAAATCGGCCCGGGCACACTCGGCCTCTCCGGCGTATGGGCTTCTGGCGCCAACGCTTACTACGAAGAGTCTGAGTGGGCAGTTGCTGCTGAATATGCAATCAAGGCAACTGACAAGCTGACCATCACCCCCGGCGTTCAGTACTTCGGTACGATCGACATCGGTGCTGACAACGACTTCGTTGGCGACCGCGATGCATGGCGCGCTGGCCTGACGGTTGATTACAAGATCACCCAGGGTCTCTCCACGAAGATCGCTGTTAACTACCAGGACGTCGATGGCACCGAAGGTGTTAACGGCGGTGGCGACAGCTGGACCGGCTTCGTTCGCCTTCAGCGTTCGTTCTAATCTGATCTGACATTGTCAGTGATGGAAAGCCCGGCTCTCGAGCCGGGCTTTTTTTGTTCGAATGTCGCCTTGAAAAAGCGGACATTGCGGCGGGCGGCGGTCGCCATCGCGTTCCGATTTCCTGCAGTTTTATCCCCGGAATAGACCGCTATGCATGCTTATTGATTCGTTTGTGTGTTGAGACCATTGAGTCGCGTCAAGAAACCCGAAGCCGCGAGCCTTTGCTTTTCCGTCAGTTTTCTCCTGCAGGAGTAGGGCTCTTTTCACATTGCAATCGTCTTTTGAACAATTTTCAGTGGCCTGATCGTGTCGGGATTTAGGTGATTGCTTGGTTTGTACCGTGGCGAATTTTTTGAGATCCTTGTTAAGTGGCTGAAAAGCATAGGTTATTAATATTTTTTTAACGAATGGGGTCTCGTCGGTTAGAATTGTAGCTATTTCGCAACAATGAAAAACTAAGGACACCTTACTGTCTTCCTTCTGTCATGATTACGATTGCCTGTCCGGCCGGTTTTGGCTCTAATCATCTCCATAAGCGGCACGCATTCCTGAGTGCTTTCCCACCCGCTGCTTAGAAGATTAAGCGTTTGACTGGAGGTCAACCATGAACATCAAGAGCCTTCTCATCGGCTCCGCTGCGGCTCTCGCAGCAGTATCCGGCGCTCACGCTGCCGACGCTATCGTCGCTGCTGAGCCTGAGCCCCTGGAATACGTTCGCGTTTGCGACGCTTTCGGCACCGGCTTCTTCTACATCCCCGGCACCGAAACCTGCCTGAAGTTCGGCGGTTACATCCGTTTCCAGACCAACTTCGGTCGTAACCAGTCCGGCACCTCTGACTGGGATTCGTTCACGCGCGCTCAGTTTGAAGTTGACACCCGCACCGACACCGAACTCGGCGCTCTGCGTGGCTTCATCGGCTTCCGTGGCGAAGCTGACAACGACAGCAGCCGCGGCGTTAACGTCGACCAGGCTTTCATCGAACTCGGCGGCCTGAAGGTCGGTTACATGTACACCTGGTGGGATGACGATCTCTCTGGCGAAACCGATATCCTGTCTTCGAACTCTACCCGTTCGAACGCTCTGCGTTACACCTACGATGCCGGCTCTTTCTATGCAGGCATTTCGGTTGAAGAACTGGAAACCCCGCTTGACAGCGTTTCGAACCTCGGTATTGCCAAGGGCGGCTTCATCGAAGGCCCGAACAACGTTGGCGTAAGCGGTATCATCGGTGCCAAGTTCGGCGCAATCAGCGCAAACCTGCTCGGCTCCTATGACACCGACCAGGAAAACGGTGCAATCCGTGCAATCGTCACGGCTGAAATCGGCCCGGGCACACTCGGCCTCTCCGGCGTATGGGCTTCCGGCGCAAACTCTTACTACGAAGAGTCTGAGTGGACGGTTGCTGCTGAATACGCCATCAAGGCAACTGACAAGCTGACCATCACCCCCGGCGCTCAGTACTTCGGTACGGTTGACATCGGTGCTGATAACGACTTCGTTGGCGACCGTGACGCATGGCGCGCTGGCGTAACGTTCGACTACCAGATCACGCAGGGCCTCGCCACCAAGGTTGCTGTTAACTACCAGGACGTTGACGGCACCGAAGGTGTTGACAACGGCGCTGGCGACCAGTGGACTGGTTTCGTTCGCCTTCAGCGTTCGTTCTAATCTGATCTGACATAGTCAGTGATGGAAACCCCGGCAGAGATGCCGGGGTTTTTCGTTTGAGTATCTTTAAAAAAGCTAAAACCCGCCCGGATGTAGCAAATAAAAAGCACCGGACGAGCCGGTGCATGTTCCCGCATAGATAGATCAATTAATCCGGGTTCTATCCCGCACGCCCATGGCGCAGATCATCGACAATATCGGCCTGTTGCCCCAGCCGTGTCTTGTAGACCTGATAATTCTCCATCACCCGCTGCACGTAATTGCGCGTTTCGGGGAAGGGGATGCGTTCGATCCAGTCGACCACCTCGTCGATCGGCTTGCCGCGTGGGTCGCCATATCGCGAGATCCATTCCGGCACGCGTTTCGGTCCGGCATTATAGGCGATGAAGGTGAGGATGTAGGAGCCGCCGAAGCTGTCGATCTGCTCGCCGAGATAATGCGCGCCGAGCGTGGCGTTGTAGCCCGCATCGCTGGTCAGCATCGCCTGCGTGTAGGGCAGGCCGTGGCGGCCGGCCACGCCCTTGGCGGTTCCGGGCAGTAGTTGCAGCAGGCCGCGGGCATTGGCGGCGGAGACGGCGGCGGGATTGAAAGCACTTTCCTGCCGGGCAATCGCATAGGCGAGCGCCTTGCCGGAGCCGGCAATATTGGCGCTGGCGGGAATGACGCCGAGCGGATAGGCGAGCGCTGCCGCATCGATGCCGCGGCTGAAGGCCGTCTTGCCGATCTGCAGCGAAACCTGGTGATTGCCGTTGCCCTCAGCCCTTGCCGCCAGAATGGCAAGCTCGCCGGGACTGTCGAGCTGTTCCGCAAGCGACCGATAAAGGCTGTCGGCACGCCAGCCGTAACCGGCCGCCTCCAGCCGGTCGATGGCGCGTACGGCTTCGCGGCCGGCGAAACGTTCGCGGTCGCTGCTGCTGGGGCTCGGATAGGTGACGTTCAATGTTTTTGCGCCGATTCGCGCGGCGGCGAGCTGGCCGTAAAACGTGCCGGGGTGAGCGGCTGCCTTGGTGAAGAAGTCGCGGGCGTCGCCCGGTCCACCGGCTTCCGCCGCCCGACCTAGCCAATAATAGGCGCGCGACGCCGAAAGCGGCCGGTTCGAGGTCTGAAGCAGCGTGTTGAAGTGACGCGAAGCCGTCGCCGGGTCGCGCAGCGCCCTCAGCGCGTACCAGCCGGCATGGAATTCCGCATCGGCGGTATCGACCGCCGAGGTGGCAGAATGATTGGCGACAATGCGATAGGCCTCGGCGAAATCACCGAGATCGGCGACGCCGCGGGCGATGATACGGCGCTCGTTCCACCATTCGCCGGCATTAACGAGCTTGGCCGCTTCCTTCGGCGCCTGTCGCAGAAGGGCTGCTGCTTCAGGGTATTTCTGCTGATTGCGCAGGTTTTCCACCCGTGCGAAGAGATAAGCAGGGTCGCTACGCCAGAAGGCGTCGACCTTACCGAGGAGCGCGGTTGCGGTTGCGGATCGCTGCAGCACGGCAGCCCAGGCGTTGTAAAGCGACTGCGCCTTGCCGAGATCACCAAAGCGCTTCGCCTGGCTGATGCGGCTGCGATACATCAGATAGTCCATGCGCGCCTTATGGTCGGCGGGCGTCAGATAGGCGGGAAACTCGGCAAGCACACGGTCTTCCATGTCCTTGTCCATGCCTTCGCTGACCCAGAGCTGGCGAATGAGACTCTGCGATTCCGCACCCTTGCCGGAGGAGGCGAGCGCCTTGGCGAACACCACGGTGCCTTCGGCGGTTTCCGGGCGGCTATTGCCGAAGGCGGCAAGCACCTGGGGTGCGGGCGGATCTTCGCGGTAAAGCGCTTTTTCGGAATTGGCGCGCAGCGTCGCCGCACCCGGCCAGCCGGAGAGCTCGCGCTGGGCAGCGGCAATTTCGGCGGAAGCGACGTCCTTCTGGCCGGAAACGGCAATAGCCCAGGTGAGGATATGGCGGTCAAGGCTGCCGGTCGGCATGGTGTTGCGCAGCGCAATCGCGCGGGCCGCATCACGGCTCGAAAGCGCGTCGAGACCTGCCTTCAACTGGCTTGTGTCATCGGGGCGGTTGAGGCGCGGTATGGCGCCGGTGATCTCGGGCGAGGCCGGCATGAAGGCCGGAACAGCAGGTGCATTCGGCTTGACATAGGGAAGCGGCGCCGCACCTTCCGGCAGCGGCCCGGCCAGTGCGTTCCAAACGGTTGCGGCAAGGCCCGCCGCCATCAATCCCCAGACTGTCTTTTTCATGCCGCTCTTCATCGTGTAACGGATTTGTCGACTTTCTTGTAATATCGTTTCATTGCAGCGGGATTGCCGAAAACGGTCTGATGTCCCGCACCGGAATCTTGGGATTTCAGCCTTAATGAAATCTTAATAACCGCCTCGCAATTCAATCAACTTTTATTCACCGGCCCGCGAGCGACGTCTCTTTTCGGCACCGGCCTTTTGTGCTTGCCGATCACGGTCCGGAGACTGTCACACTTCCGACAATTTCGGACAAAATACGCTGCCTTTGCGCTTGTCGGCGCCAAGGGCTGGCTCTAATGTGTGCCGGTTTTAACCATCGAATGCGGCCGAAGCATGAACCGGCTCGGCGCCAGGAGCTTTGCATGTTCAAGGGATCAATTCCCGCCCTCATTACCCCGTTCACGGACAATGGCGCCGTGGACGAACAGGCGTTTGCCGCCCATGTGGAATGGCAGATCGCCGAAGGCAGCAACGGACTTGTGCCCGTGGGCACGACGGGGGAATCTCCAACCCTCTCCCACGACGAGCACAAACGTGTCGTCGAGCTGTGCATCGAGGTAGCGGCGAAACGGGTTCCGGTCATTGCGGGCGCTGGCTCCAACAATACCGATGAGGCGATCGAGCTTGCGCTGCACGCGCAGGAAGCCGGTGCGGATGCGCTGCTGGTGGTGACGCCTTATTACAACAAGCCGACCCAGAAGGGCCTGTTCGCCCATTTTTCTGCCGTGGCAGAAGCGGTGAAGCTGCCGATCGTCATCTACAATATCCCGCCGCGCTCGGTGGTGGATATGTCGCCGGAAACCATGGGCGCCTTGGTCAAGGCGCATAAGAACATCGTCGGTGTGAAGGATGCGACGGGCAAGATCGATCGCGTTTCCGAACAGCGTATTTCCTGCGGCAAGGATTTTATCCAGCTTTCGGGTGAGGATGGTACGGCGCTCGGTTTCAACGCCCATGGCGGCGTCGGCTGCATTTCTGTCTCCGCCAATGTCGCGCCGCGCCTCTGTTCGGAATTCCAGGCGGCGATGCTCGCCGGTGATTACGCCAAGGCGCTGGAATATCAGGATCGCCTGATGCCGCTGCACAAGGCCATCTTCATGGAGCCCGGCGTTTGCGGCACCAAATATGCGCTGTCGAAGACCCGCGGCGGCAATCGCCGGGTCCGTTCGCCCTTGATGAGCACGCTGGAACCGGCCACGGAAGCGGCCATCGATGCGGCGCTGAAGCATGCCGGCCTGATGAACTGAGACACGCCTGAAAACCTAAAAGGCGCGCCATGGACCGCTTCGAAACAGAAGCCGTTCGGCGCGCCTTTTCTTTTTGCGACGACAACATTAAATAGAGGTTCGAAAACCGCTCTCGGCGGTAAGCCGAAGGCGCAATAAGAAAAACAAGGGATTGAAATATCATGGCCCCCAAAGGCAGCCAGCGCGTGGTGAACAAGATCGTTGCGGAAAACCGCAAGGCCCGTTTCAACTACGAAATCATCGATACCTATGAAGCAGGGCTCGTGCTGACCGGCACCGAGGTCAAGTCGCTGCGCGAAGGCAAGGCGAATATCGCCGAATCCTACGCGTCGGACGAGGGCGATGAAATCTGGCTCATCAATTCCCACCTGCCGGAATATCTGCAGGCCAACCGCTTCAACCATGAGCCGCGCCGCCGCCGCAAGCTGCTTTTGAGCAAGCGTGAGATCAACCGCCTGCGCGCCGGTATCAACCGCGAAGGCATGACGCTGGTACCCTTGAAGGTCTATTTCAACGAAAAGGGCCGCGCGAAGCTGGAACTGGCGCTCGCCAAGGGTAAGAAGCTGCACGACAAGCGCGAGACCGAGAAGGAACGCGACTGGAACCGGCAGAAGTCGCGCTTGCTGAAGGGTGGCAACGCCTGAGCGGCAATAAATTTTGCCGGGCAGGGGGCTTGCTGCCTTTCACCGCTTGTTCCTCCGTCATGCCGGACTTGATCCGGCATCCAGTCACGGCGCGTCTGCGCCGTGGAAAGAGTTCTTTCAGCCCAAGGACTTGGACTGGCTGGATCCCGGCTCAAGGCCGGGATGACGGGAGTGTGCTGCGCGCCGGGCCCCGTTACGCCGCCTTGTAAGTCCGCTCCACATGAGCTTTCGTTGCCGAGACGCTGAACCGGCTGACGAGCGCCGCCAGATTGGCGCTGACATCGCTCAGATTATGCGTGGCCGCATTGGTTTCTTCCACCATCGCCGCATTCTTCTGGGTCAGATTATCCATGCTGTTGATGGCGGCGCTGATTTCCTGAATGCCGACGGATTGCTCCTGCGCAGCCTTGGTCAGCGAGGCAATGTGTTCCTGAATATGATCCACCTTGTTGCCGATCGTATTCAAGGATTCGCCTGTCTTGTTGACCAGCGAGACGCCCTGCATCACGTCCGCGGAGGATTTGGAGATCAGGGTCTTGATTTCCTTTGCGGCGTTGGCTGAACGCTGCGCCAGTTCGCGCACTTCCTGAGCAACGACGGCGAAACCCTTGCCAGCCTCGCCGGCGCGCGCGGCTTCCACGCCGGCATTCAGCGCCAGAAGATTGGTCTGGAACGAAATCTCGTCAATGACGGAGATGATCTGGGTGATCTTCTGCGATGAGTCCTCGATGGCCCCCATCGCCTTCACCGCTTCCGTCACCACATCGCGCGAGCGTGCCGCTTCGACGGCCGAGCTTTCGACGATGGCCTTGGCCTCTTCGGAACGCTGCGCCGACAATTTGGAAATGGTGGTGATTTCCTCGACGGCGGCGGCGGTTTCCTCAAGGGCGGCCGCCTGCTGCTCCGTCCGGCGGGCCATGTCGTCGGTCGCGGAAGTCAGCTCGCGGGTATTGCCGGAAATCTTGTTCGCTTCCTCAATGATCTGCGCAAATGCGCCGGAGAGATTGCCGACGGCGGCGTTGAAATTGGCGATCAGCCCCTGGAATTGCGGCGCGGTCTTTTCACCGATGCTGGAGGTGAGGTCGCCATTGGCCAGCCTGTCGAGGGCGCTGTTAAGCAGTGCGAGAACATGCTCCTGCTCCTTCTTCATCTGCGCCTGTTCGGCCTCCACCTTGTGCCGCTCGGCGGCAAGCACGTCGAGATAGACGGAGATCGAATAATCCATGTCGAGAAGCGCGGCCTTGATGGTGGCGGACAAGGCGTCCTTCACCTTCCTGGCCTTCTTTTCCATGAAGAGGCCCTTCAATTCGGACTCGATGAGGGCCTTTACGATGCCATCGAGCATCAGCGCATAACCGCCGATGTACCATCGCGGCTCCAGCCCGAGCCTTGCATGGGTGCGGCCGATGGCGGTCACGGCATCGGTATAATCCGCGTTGAATGTGCCCGAGGCGATCCTTGCCCAGTGTTTGAGCTGCATGGCCTTGGCGTGCTGTACATGCGCGTCGTTCGCGAAGAACTTCGCGGTCTCCGGCACCGAACGGACCTTCGCATAAAAACGATCGAGAGAGGCATCGAGAGAGCCGGTGATGACGCCCTTCATGTTTGAAAGATTTTGCCGCTCACCGTGGCCAAGCCCCAGAAAATTCAGTCTTTCATCGAGTTGTCGGTCGGTTTTTTCTTGGCCATGCATGTCTAGTCATCCTGATCTGGCGCCCAATTCACGTCTCTGGCGCCGTTGCGTGATTTAGACACGTCTAAAATTAACCAAGATATAATTTCGACTGGCTGAATTTGATGTTTGTTAATTCTAAAAGGAATTTTGTCCTGCTGGAGACGCTTAAAACAAAAACGCGCCCGTCTTTTGGACGGACGCGTTTTTGCAATATCAGCGGTACAAAAACCGAATCAGACGGTCTCTGGACCTTCGGCGTGACGAACGGGGCGCTCGTTCGGGTCGCGCCCGATTTCGGCCTTCAGCGTCATCAGATCGATGAAGTGATCGGCCTGGCGGCGCAGATCGTCGGCGATCATGGCGGGCTGGGTGGCCATGGTGGAAACCACGGAAACCTTGCGGCCCTTGCGCTGCAGCGCATCCACCAGCGTGGTGAAATCGCCGTCGCCGGAAAACAGCACCAGGTGATCGACGGTCTCGGACTGCTCCATGGCGTCGACCGCCAGTTCGATGTCCATGTTGCCCTTGATCTTGCGGCGGCCGAGTGCGTCGGTGAATTCCTTCGCCGGCTTCGTTACGACCTTGTAGCCGTTATAATCCAGCCAGTCGATCAGCGGGCGGATCGAGGAATATTCCTGATCTTCGATAAGAGCGGTGTAATAATAGGCGCGCAGCAGATAGCCACGCTTCTGAAACGCCTTCAGAAGCTTGCGATAGTCAATATCGAACCCCAGGCTTTTCGATGCTGCATAAAGATTGGCTCCGTCTATGAAGAGCGCAATTTTCTCCCGTGGATCGAACATTCCATCCCATTCCTTTTTTTGGAAAGGCCATTATCTGGCTTTTATTTCCGGTCGCTAACGCAAAAAATCATGTCGTATCAACGAATTTTGCGCATCGCCGTTGCGTTTTAAGTAAGCTACCTTCCCCCGTATTCCAAGACAATTCTTCTAGACATTTTGTTCATCAGACGCCAAACATGGCGGATAAGTTGCCAAAAGACGCCAAATACAGGAAAAACTTGAATTCCGCGGCCAATGGCTGTATCGGAAGCTGGAAAGCTTCGTCACGAGAAATCTTGAGTGTTTTTCGCAAGACGCGAGGCGCAGATTCAATAGGTTAGGGCACAGCCGGTGCATCGCTAATATCGCACGGCGCTCTGATCCACGACATTACGACCCACAAAGGACAGGCAATGGCCCGCGTCACAGTAGAAGATTGCATTGATAAAGTAGACAACCGTTTCGAGCTGGTGCTTCTCGCCAGCCACCGTGCGCGCCAGATTTCGCAGGGCTCTTCCATCACGGTTGACCGCGACAACGACAAGAACCCTGTCGTTGCGCTGCGCGAAATCGCTGATGAGACGCTGTCTCCCGACGATCTGAAGGAAGACCTCATCCACTCGCTGCAGAAGCATGTGGAAGTGGACGAGCCCGAGCCCGATCCGGTCACGCTCGCCGCCTCTGCTATTGCCGACGGCGAAGACGACGACCAGCCGGAAACCGTCACTTTCGACCAGATGTCGGAAGAAGAACTGCTGGCCGGCATCGAAGGCCTTGTGCCGCCGGAAAAAAATGACGATTATTGATCCGGTTTTATGACGCCTTTGACAGGCGGTGGTTACCGTCTGTCAATAGTTGCCGTCATAATCTGATCCCTATTGATGCAGCATTGTGCGCCGACCCCAAGGTTGGCGCGCTTTCTTTTTGTGGAATATCGCATGATGCGGCAATACGAACTCGTCGAGCGAGTTCAAAAATACAAACCGGATGCGAATGAGGCCCTGCTGAACAAGGCCTATGTTTACGCCATGCAGAAACACGGCCAGCAGAAGCGGGCCAATGGCGACCCCTATATCTCGCATCCGCTGGAAGTTGCCGCGATCCTCACAGAAATGCATCTCGACGAATCGACCATCGCGGTGGCGCTGCTGCACGATACGATCGAGGACACCACCGCCACCCGTGCGGAAATCGACGAGCTATTCGGCGAAGATATCGGCCGGCTGGTGGAAGGCCTCACCAAGCTCAAGAAGCTCGACCTCGTCACCCGCAAGGCGAAACAGGCCGAAAACCTGCGCAAGCTGCTGCTCGCCATCTCCGACGACGTGCGCGTTCTCTTGGTCAAGCTCGCCGACCGCCTGCACAATATGCGCACCATGGAATACATGCCGGCCGACAAGCGCAGCCGCATTTCCGAGGAAACCATGGAAATCTATGCGCCGCTCGCCGGCCGCATGGGCATGCAGGACATGCGCGACGAGCTGGAGGACCTGTCCTTCCGTTATCTCAACCCGGAAGCCTATGAGACGGTGACGAACCGCCTGCAGGAACTGGAAACGCGCAATGAAGGCCTGATCAAGAAGATCGAGGACGAGTTGCGTGAGCTTCTCGTGGCGAACGGCCTGATCGGGGCTAACGTAAAAGGGCGGCAGAAAAAGCCTCATTCGGTTTTCCGCAAGATGCAGGCGAAGTCGCTTTCCTTCGAGCAGCTTTCGGATGTTTACGGTTTCCGTATTCTGGTGGACGATATTCCCGCCTGCTACCGGGCGCTGGGCATCGTGCACACCCGCTGGCGCGTGGTGCCGGGTCGCTTCAAGGATTACATCTCCACGCCGAAGCAGAACGACTATCGCTCCATCCACACCACCATCGTCGGACCCTCGCGCCAGCGTATCGAGCTGCAGATCCGCACCAAGCGCATGCACGAGATCGCCGAATTCGGCATTGCCGCCCATGCGCTCTATAAGGATGGCGAAAACGGGGAGGGCGATCTGCTCTCTCGGGAAAGCAACGCCTATTCCTGGCTGCGCCACACCATCGAATCGCTCGCCGAAGGCGACAGCCCGGAAGAATTCCTCGAACATACCAAGCTGGAACTGTTCCAGGACCAGGTGTTCTGCTTCACGCCCAAGGGCAAGCTGATTGCGCTGCCGCGCGGTGCCACCCCCATCGATTTCGCCTATGCGGTGCACACCAATATCGGCGACACCACCGTTGGCGCCAAGATCAACGGGCGGATCATGCCGCTCGTGACCCGGCTTAACAATGGCGACGAGGTGGAGATCATCCGCTCGGGCGTGCAGGTGCCGCCTGCCGCATGGGAAGAGGTGGTGGTGACGGGCAAGGCCCGCTCGGCCATCCGCCGTGCCACGCGCATGGCCATCCGCAAGCAATATTCCGGCCTTGGCTATCGCATTCTGGAGCGCACCTTCGAGCGCGCCGGCAAGGCCTTCTCGCGTGAAGCACTGAAGCCCGTTCTTCATCGTCTGGCGCAGAAGGATGTGGAAGACGCGATCGCCGCCGTCGGGCGCGGTGAGGTCTCTTCGCTCGATGTGCTGCGTGCGGTCTATCCTGATTATCAGGACGAGCGCGTCACGGTGAAGATGACCGGCGACGACGGCTGGTTCAATATGCGCAGCGCTTCCGGCATGGTCTTCAAGATCCCCGGAAAGTCGCGCTCCGCTCTGGAGGACGACGGCGCGGCCGAAATGCTGGATGGGCCGGACCCGCTGCCCATCCGCGGCCTTTCCGGCAATGTCGACGTGCATTTCGGTGCCGCCGGCGCGGTTCCGGGTGACCGCATCGTCGGCATCATGGAAAAAGGCAAGGGCATTACCATATATCCCATTCAGGCGCCGGCGCTGCAGCGTTTCGACGATGAGCCGGAGCGCTGGATCGATGTCCGCTGGGACCTCGATGAAGCGAACAAGTCGCGCTTCATGGCGCGGGTGATGATCAATGCGCTGAACGAGCCGGGCACGCTCGCCTCCGTGGCGCAGTCCATCGCCACGCTCGATGTCAATATTCGGGGCTTGAACATGGTCCGCATCGGCACGGATTTCTCCGAGCTGGCGCTGGATGTCGAAGTCTGGGATCTCAGGCAGCTGAACCAGCTTCTGTCGCAGCTCAAGGATCTCGACTGCGTCTCGACGGTGACGCGTGCCTTCGATTGAGGCATTTTTGATCCTTTGAAGATACTGAAAGGCCGTTGTTATGCGTTAAACGCATGGCAGCGGCCTTTTCCTGTCTCTGGTCGTGGAAGCGGTTTGCGACTATTTTCTCCTCAGAAATTGAAGAGAAGGAAACGCGGCGTGCCGGTGGATGTACACCGATGAGAAACGCCAGTTCCAAACCGAAAGGGCCGAAAATCATGTTTACTCCGCTTCGCAAGATCGCCCGTGCCGTCCGTGGCAAGACCACCCAGGAACGCGAATTCGAATATCTCAGCGGTTCGGTATCGAATGTCGATCTCGAATTCCGCCAGCGCGAAATCGACCGCGGCCTGTTCCGCCGGTAATGCACTCAACGCATGGCAGCCCATCGCCATGCGTATGGGGCTAGCAGATGCAGCCGTATCGGCCTGTGCATTCCTGCGTCTCGTAGACCAAGGTGAATACGCGCTTCTAGCGGGTGTCCCACACACAGCTGTCCGGTTTGACTGATATGACATGCTGCGTTTGCAATGAAGTTGACGGCGAGAGGGAGCGTATTTCCTCAACGTCTCCTTGGTCCCGGGAACAAGTTCGAGGATGCCCCAAGGATCTAATCACGTTGAATTGAATCAATCGCTTGCTGATCCTCGGGACAAGCCCGAGGATGACGTCAGAGTGTCCGGCAAGGTTTGTTATTGATCTGTCGACGCTGCGCGAACACGCGTAGGCTGGTTTCCGGCTCAAGGCCAGAATGACGGACGTGGGGATAAGTCGGCAAAAGTCCTTTGTTGTCTGCCATGCTCTTGGCTCGGCCGGGGCGATGAAATAGACTGCCCCCATGCCGTTTCGCCGCCGTGAACCCGTTGGTTTTTCAGAGAAGATTCGCGACCTGTTCTGGCCGCGAACGGGTTTTTCCCGTTCGCTGCGCTATATGAAGCTGCGCCTGCTCAGGCTTTCCGCCTCTCCGCATTCTGTTGCCGCCGGTGTCGCCATCGGTGTGGGCGTGGCGTGGACGCCGTTTCTCGGCGTTCACATCATCATCGCCATGGCGCTTGGTTTCCTCTTGCGCGTCAATCTCGTGGCGGCAGCACTAGGCACCACCTTCGCCAATCCGCTGACATTTCCTTTCATCTGGGCATCCACCTGGGAGCTGGGGCACTTCATCCTCGGCCGGCAGAAGACGGAAAGTGCCGCGCATGTGGATTTCGTGGCGCTGTTCAGCCATCTTGAATTCCGGCAGATATGGACGCCGGTGCTGGAGCCCATGACCATCGGCGCGCTTCTTCCTGCCGTCATCAGCGCAGTCATCGCCTATATCGCCGTTTATGGCCTCATCAGCGGTTTCCAGCGCCGCAAGATGGAAAATCTCGCGCATCGCGCCGCCAACAAGAATGCTTCTCTGGAGATGCTGAAATGATCATTGGATTGGGTAGCGACCTGATCGACATCCGACGCGTTGAAAAGTCGATCGAACGTTTCGGCGAACGCTTCACCCATCGCTGTTTCACCGATATCGAGCGCGCCAAATCCGATGGCCGCAAGAACCGCGCCGCTTCTTATGCCAAACGTTTCGCCGCCAAGGAAGCCTGTTCCAAGGCGCTGGGAACCGGCCTTGCGAACGGCGTCTTCTGGAAGGATATGGGTGTCGTCAATCTGCCGGGCGGCAAGCCGACCATGGTGCTGACCAATGGGGCAGGGGAGAGGCTGGCGGCCATGCTGCCTGCCGGCCACCGCGCCAATATTCACCTGACGATCACGGACGATTTTCCTTATGCTCAGGCATTTGTGATCATAGAAGCGCTTCCCGTGATCGATTGAGGCCCCGGCCTTGCCGCATTGGCGTTCTATTTGCGGGCGTGTGACAGAAGCGCTTCCCTTCGGGCTGGAAAGGTTCTAGAGAAGTCGCAGAAATATGAAAGCGTTGCTGGCAGTGTGAAACCGCTCCACCGCCGCAGGCTCTACAAACAACGGCCCGGAAGCCTTCGCGAAGCCGAAGAAGCCGGGAAACAATCAGGCAGGTCTTTAAGTGTCGGAAAAAGCTGAAAAGAAGCAGAACGCCCTCTGGGAGAACGTCAAGGTCATCATTCAGGCGCTGCTGCTGGCCATGGTCATCCGCACCGTGCTTTTTCAGCCCTTCACGATCCCATCGGGCTCGATGATGCCGACGCTTCTGGTTGGCGACTATCTTTTCGTCAACAAGTTCTCCTACGGTTATTCGAAATATTCGCTGCCTTTTTCGCCGAACCTGTTTTCGGGCCGCATTCTCGAATTCAGCAAGCCGAAGCGCGGCGACGTCGTGGTCTTCCGCCTGCCGCCCAATCCTGAAGTCGATTATATCAAGCGTCTCGTCGGCCTGCCGGGTGATCGCATCCAGGTGACGAACGGCGTGCTGTTCATCAACGGTCAGCCGGTTCCGAAGCAGCCCGACGGCACCTTCACGTCAGATTATCGCGCCGATCCGGGCGCCAATGTGCCTGTTTTCCGCGAAACGCTTGATAATGGCGTCACCTACGACACGCTGGACCAGTCGCCCGATTCGCGCGGCGACAACACGCGTGAATTCGTGGTGCCGGAAGGCCATTATTTCATGATGGGCGACAATCGCGATAATTCGCTCGACAGCCGCTTCGATGTCGGTTTCGTGCCTGAAGAAAACCTGATCGGCCGCGCCAGCGTCATCTTCTTCTCGCTGGGCAACGACACGCCGTTCAGCCGCATTTGGGAATGGCCGGCCAACATGCGTTGGGACCGCCTGTTCAAGGTTGTGGGATGAGTAAGACCAAGCCGCTTTCCGCGGACGAAATTTCCCGTCTGGAAGCGTTGATCGGATATGAATTCAAGGAAAAGGCCCGGCTCGACCGGGCCTTGACCCATGCCAGCGCCCGCTCCGCCGCGGCCGGCAATTACGAGCGGCTGGAATTTTTAGGGGACCGCGTTCTCGGCCTCTGCGTGGCGGAATTGTTGTTCTCCATTTTCCGTAACGCCACCGAAGGTGAACTCTCCGTCCGTCTCAACCAGCTCGTAAGCGCCGAATCCTGCGCCGCGATCGGCGACGAGATGGGGCTGCACAATTTCATCCGTACCGGATCCGACGTGAAAAAGCTGACCGGCAAGGCGATGCTGAATGTGCGTGCCGATGTGGTCGAAAGCCTGATCGCCACCATCTATCTGGATGGCGGGCTGGAAGCATCGCGCAAGTTCATTCTGAAATATTGGCAGGGCCGCGCAACGAGCGTGGATGCCGGACGGCGAGACGCCAAGACCGAATTGCAGGAATGGGCGCATGCCAGATTTGCGACCACGCCCTCTTACAGGATTGACGATCGCTCCGGACCGGATCACGATCCTCGCTTTACAGTGACTGTCGAAATTCCCGGCGTAAAGCCGGAAACCGGTGTCGAGCGCTCCAAGCGCGCGGCCGAGCAGGTGGCGGCAACCAGATTGCTGGAACGCGAAGGCGTCTGGCAGAAGGGCTCCACCCAGAACTGAGCGCCCGCCATAGGGTGCTAAATCGAGCGCATGGCGGACCGATAAGGCCGCATGTTGAATACCTCTGACCTTGATGGATATCATGACCGATCACGAAAACCCCGCCATTGAAGGCGAAGACAACAACCTTCCGACCCGTTCCGGTTTCGTGGCCCTTATCGGCCCGACCAATGCCGGCAAGTCGACGCTGGTCAACAGGCTGGTGGGCGCCAAGGTCTCGATCGTCAGCCACAAGGTTCAGACGACGCGCGCCGTGATGCGCGGCATCGCCATTCACAAGAATGCGCAGATCGTTTTCATGGACACGCCCGGCATCTTCAAGCCGCGCCGCCGGCTCGACCGCGCCATGGTCACCTCCGCCTGGGGCGGCGCGAAGGATGCCGATCTCATCCTGCTGCTGATCGACAGCGAACGCGGCCTGAAGGGCGACGCCGAGGCCATTCTCGAAGGTCTGAAGGACGTTCCGCAGAAGAAGATCCTCTGCCTCAACAAGATCGACCAGGTGAAGCGTGAAGACCTGCTTAAGCTTGCCGCCGCCGCCAATGAGACGGTGGCCTTCGACCGCACTTTCATGATTTCGGCCACCAACGGTTCGGGTTGCGAAGACCTGATGGATTATCTGGTGGAGGCTCTGCCGGAAGGTCCGTGGTATTATCCGGAAGACCAGATTTCCGATCTGCCGATGCGCCAGCTAGCTGCCGAAATCACCCGCGAGAAGCTGTTCCTGCGCCTGCATCAGGAGCTTCCCTATGCCTCGCACGTCGAGACGGAAAAGTGGGAAGAACGCAAGGACGGCTCGGTACGCATCGAGCAGGTGATCTATGTCGAGCGCGACAGCCAGAAGAAGATTGCGCTCGGCAAGAACGGCGACGCGATCAAGGCCATTTCCACCGCCTCGCGCAAGGAACTGTCTGATATCCTCGAACAGCCGGTGCATCTCTTCCTGTTCGTCAAGGTGCGCGAGAACTGGGGTGATGACCCCGAGCGTTTCCGCGAAATGGGACTAGAATTCCCCCGAAACTGAAGCACATCCGCTTCACCCCTCATTCCTGTGACAAGCACAGGAATGAGGGCGCTGGGGGATGGAACGACGTACAAATAGCGAACTGAATATCTTCACCTACCGTCGGGAACCGAATACGTTTGGGCGGGTTGTTCCAAAACAATTGGGCGCAACCTTTTTTCGATGACGGATATTCATGTCGCCAAAAAAACCGAACGGAATTTCCACCACCCCGTGCCAGCAATGTCCCCTGCGCGACCTGCCGCATTTCCGCGACTTTTCCTCCTCCGAGCTAGATTTCGTCTCGCGTTTCAAGACGGGGGAACTTGCGGTGGAAGGCGGCTCCGTCATCCTGATGGAAGGCTCGCATAGCGCCCATCTTTACACCGTTTTGCAGGGCTGGGCTTTCCGTTACAAGACGCTGGAAGACGGCAGGCGGCAGATACTGAACTATGTCATGCCCGGCGATCTCGTCGGCCTGCAGGGCACGGTGATGGGGGAAATGCAGCATTCGGTGGAGGCGCTGTCGCCGGTAACCCTATGCGTCTTCGAGCGCTCGCGCCTCAATAATCTCTTCACCGACCATCCGACGCTTGCCTATGACCTGACCTGGATCGCTGCGAGTGAGGAACGCATGCTCGACAGCCATCTCCTCAGCATCGGCCGGCGCACGGCGCTGGAGCGCGCCGCCTATCTGATTGTTTTCCTCTACAGCAAGGCAAAGGCGGTCCATCTCATACAGGGGGAAACGCCGATCCCGGTCACCCAGCAGCATGTGGCGGATACACTTGGCCTGTCCATTGTCCACACCAACAAGACCTTGAGAAAGCTGGTCGATCGCGGTCTCATTCGCTGGACCGACAAGGGTTGTCTGGTGCTTGATGATGCCGGGTTGAGCCATGTGGCCGGCTGGGAAAGCGAAGAGAAGCGGCAAAGACCCTTCATCTGATCTTCTTTCGACATGTCTTTTTTAAATGACGGTGGAGCCGTAATTTGCGATTCCTGTCGTGATATCTCACTGGAGAATCATGTCGGAAACCGCAGCTTCGAGCCTTGCGGCCATCTTTTTAGGAAGAAGAAAACATATGGTGCCACAACGGGTTATCATCGTTGAGGATGAATATCTGGTGGCGCTTGATGTCGAAGCGGTTCTCCAGTCCATGGGGGTGGAAACCGTCGTCATCGCCACGACGCTGGCGCAGGCGAGACAGGCCGTTGAAGAGGACGGCGCCGATTGCGTGCTTCTTGATGTCAGCCTTACCGACGGCAAGAGCTATGATTTTGCGCGCGGGCTGCGCGATGGGGGAATTCCCTTCGGTTTCGTCAGCGGCTATGGCGACACGACGGGTTTTCCGGATGATCTCATGCATGCGCCATTGCTCGGCAAGCCCTTCGGGGAAAACGAAATTATCGATTTCGTCCTCAACCTCGTCGGCACGGTCGACGATGCCGTAAAAGAATAACGTTTCGCCGCCAGATCGGGTATGATCGGGCCTTGAATCGAAATTCGGACGCGTTTCATGCAGTGGCAGGAAGAGGCAATCATTCTCGGCGTAAAACGCCATGGCGAGACAAGTGTCATCGCCGAGGTGATGACCCCTTCGCGTGGCCGCCATCTGGGGCTGGTCCGTTCCGGCCGTTCCCGCAGCATGCAGCCGGTGCTACAGGCCGGAAACCGGGTGGATGTCATCTGGCGCGCGCGCCTTCACGATCATCTCGGCGAGTTCCGCATCGAGCCGCTGCAATTGCGCGCCGCACAACTGATGGAGACGGCGACCGCGGTTTATGGCGTACAGGCCATGGGTGCTCTTCTCAGGCTTCTGCCGGAGCGTGATCCGCACCCGCATCTCTATCAGGCGCTCGATATCATTCTCGACAATCTCCACGACCCCGTCGATGCCGGGGAATTGTTCGTGCGCTTTGAACTGGCAGTGCTGAACGATCTCGGTTTCGGGCTTGATCTGACCGAATGCGCGGCGACGGGGCTGCGCACCGACCTCATCTATGTATCGCCAAAGACGGGCCGGGCGGTTTGCCGCACGGCAGGCGCGCCCTATGCGGAGCGCATGCTGTCGCTTCCGGCTTTCTTAAGCGAGGGCCAGTCGAAGGCCGCCGATCCTGACAGCCTTGCGGCGGCTTTCCGCCTCACCGCCCATTTCCTCAACCGGCATGTCTACGATCCGCGTGGGCTCAACGAAAACGCCGCCCGCGACGGTTTCGTGCAGGCGGCGCTGAAGGCGCTGGAAGGCCGGGCGACTGAGGGGAAGGCGATGCCGCCCGCGCTCGATAAGGCTGTCTGACTAGGCCATTGCAGGCCTCGGGGCCGGTCGCTCCTGAATGGGCCAATGCACGACGGCCGCAAAAATCCCCATGCCGACGCCCAGCCACCAGACGAGATCATAGGAACCCAGCCTGTCGTAAAGGAAGCCGCCGAGCCAGACGCCGAGGAACGAGCCGATCTGGTGCGACAGGAACACGACGCCGCCGAGCATGCCGAGATGGCGTGTGCCGAACATGATCGCCACCAGCGCATTGGTGGGCGGCACGGTGGAAAGCCAGAGGATGCCCATGACGGCGGCGAAGATGATGACCGAAAGCGGCGATTGCGGCAGAAGCAGGAAGGCTGTGACGGCGACAGAGCGGGCGATATAGATATAGGCCAGCAGATAGGGTTTCGAATAACGCTGGGCAATGACACCGGCGGCAAGCGACCCGATGATGTTGAAGAAGCCGATCAGCGCCATGGCGATGACGGCATAGCGCGGTTCGATGCCGATATCGCCGAGATAGGCCGGGAAATGCGCGGTGATAAAGGCCACCTGAAAACCGCAGACAAAAAAGCCGGTGGTCAAAAGCAGGTAGCTTTTATGGCCGAGCGCCTCCTTCAGCGCTTCGCCTGCCGTCTGCTGGAACTGCGCCTGCGACTGGCTGCCGGAGGAGGAATTGCCGCGCATGAAGAAGGCGAGCAGCGGCACGAGCATCATCATCGCGGCAAGCCAGACGAGGCTGTCCGACCAGCCATAGGTGGAGATCAACCCCTGACTGATCGGTGCGAACAGGAACATGCCAGCTGAGCCTGCCGCCGTGCCGATACCGAAGGCGAGCGAACGTTGCTGCGGCGTGACATGGCGTGCAAAGGCCGAGAGGATGACGCTGAAGGAACCGGCGGCAATGCCGAGCCCGACAAGCACGCCGCCGCCGAAATGCAGCCAGAAGGGCGAGGTGCCAAAGGACATGCAGATGAGGCCGGCAGCATAAAGCAGGCCGGAGAGCACGAGCACGCGGCCCGTGCCGAATTTATCGGCGATGGCGCCAAAGAAGGGCTGGCCGAGACCCCAGAAGAGGTTCTGCAGGGCCATGGCGAGACCGAAGGTGGAACGGTCCCAGCCGGTATCGGCAAGCATCGGCAGCTGGAAAAAGCCCATGGCCGAACGCGGTCCGAAGGTCATGACGGCAATCAACGACCCGGCGGCGATAATCACCCAGGGCATTGTCTGGCGTGTGGCTTGCAACATGAATATTCCCCCATCGCGGCGCCTCGTCCCAAAAAAGAGGGACATGGCTTGCCGCGGATTCCGCTATGATGGGATGAATATTATCTTTTGTCAGCCAGTCCCACTAGCGACTTTTCTTGACGGCCACTATTCATGCGATTGATGGAATACGGCCGGAGAGAAGACGATGAAACAGAATATCTACGACGATCCAGGGTTTTTTGAGCGCTACAGCGCCATGCCGCGCTCCGTGGAGGGTCTGCGCCAGGCCGGCGAGTGGCATGAGCTGCGTGCCATGCTTCCGCCCCTGAAAGACAGGAGCCTTCTTGACCTCGGTTGTGGTTTCGGCTGGCATTGCCGTTTTGCCGCAGAACAGGGCGCGCGCCATGTCGTTGGCGTTGATCTCTCGGAAAACATGCTGCACCGCGCCGCCGAGATAAATGGCGGGCCCGGCATCGAATACCGCCGCGCCGCCATCGAAGACATCGATTTTCCGCAGGAAAGTTTCGATGTGGTGCTGAGTTCTCTCGCCCTGCATTACGTCCGCGATCTCGACGTGGCATTCGCGAAGATTTTCACCGTGCTGAAATCCGGCGGCGATTTCATCTTTTCCATCGAACACCCCGTTTTCACGGCGCTGGAAAAACAGGACTGGTTTTATGGCGAGGATGGCGAAATCCTGCACTGGCCGCTCGATAACTACCAAAGTCAGGGCGTGCGCCATTCCAACTGGATGGCGGACGATGTGGTCAAATATCACCGCACGGTGTCAGGCCTTCTCAATGGTCTCTTGGCCGCCGGATTTGTTTTGACGCGGTTGGCGGAGCCGAGGCCTGATCCGGCCTTGATGGCCGAGCGGCCTGAACTGAAGCACGAAGATCGCCGCCCGATTTTCCTGATCGTCGGGGCGCGCAAGCCGTGATGCGGTGACGCTCCGTCCTTTCCTCATCCTGTGACAGGCGCAGGAATGATGGAGAGAGGGCGCGCCAGCCTATGAAAACTTTGCGCCGTGGGCTGTGGGTTGGGTTTGACCCGAACCAGCAACTTACCGCCGTTTGATCGTCCAGCCTTCCGGCCGTTCCTCGACCACCTTTGCCACATCGCCGACGGACAGCTTGCCCTGGCTGCGCGGCGTCACATTCCAGCCGAAGAGCGGGCCGGGCACGCGCCGGTCGCCGGACATGCGGATGCGGCCCATGGCTTTCATGGGGGAGGGCACATCGCGCGAGCCGGTGGTCTGATCCTGCGTGGTCATGATGCAGCGGGCGCAGGGCTTGACGAGATCGAAGCGAATGCCGCTAATCTCGATGGCCGCCCAGCGGTCCTCAGCCCATGGCTCGTCCGTGTCAAGCACGATATTGGGCCGGAAACGCTCCATGCCAACAGCGTCTTCGCCATTGGCGCGCATATTGTCGTTCAGCGCGGCAAGCGAAGCGGTGGTAGTGACAAGGATCTGGTAGCCGTCCGCAAAGGTGACGGGCGTTTCGTTGCCCGTCCATTCGAGGCTCGCAATACGTTTCGAGGTATCATCAAAAAAGGCGAGCTTCACCTCGCGCCCCAGCCATGCCGAGAGCGTGCCATTGGTCTCGTCATCGGCGATATTGGCGCTGACGATCGATTTCCACACCGCCACATCCATGCGCTGCCCGGATGGCCTTGCGAAAATCTCGCCGTCCTTGTCGCGCGCCAGCACCATGCCGCCATCCTCATGCCGGGCCAGAACCGTGGCGATGGCGGGCAATTCGCGCTGGGTGATGAAATGGCCGGAGGGATCAGTGAGCATGGCGCGGCGGTCACCCGGCAGGCCTTCGGCCGAAACGGCGCTTTCGGAGAGAGGGATACCGCGCGCGCTTTTCAGCGGATAGATGTTGAGTTCGGTCACACGCATCTAGGGTCTCCTTAGATCTCGTCGAGAAACAGGTCCAGCACCTGTTTCAGCCGCTCATGGCGGGCCTTGGCCATCTGCCGGCCTGTCTCGGTGCGAAAACCGTCGGCCAGCTTGAACAGTTTGGTTTCGAAATGGTCGATGGCAAAGGCGCGGTCGTCAAGCGGCCGGTCCTTCGCCAGCGGGTCGACCGGATCGTAAAGTGCCGAGCCCATGCGCCCGGCAATATAAAAGCAGCGCGCCGCCCCCACCATGCCGATGGCGTCCAGCCGGTCAGCATCCTGGAGGATTTTTGCCTCCAGCGTCTGCGGTTCGATATTGGCGGAAAAGCTGTGTGTGGTGATGGCATGGGCGGCGGCGTCAACATCCGCCTGTTTCCAGCCGAGCCCCATCAGAATGCCGGATGCCTTTTCCGCCGCAAGCCGCGAGGCCTGCGCGCGCAGCGGCGAGTTCTTCTCCACCGCCACGCAATCATGCAGCAGCACGCTGGCGGCCAGCACGGTGCCATCGCCGCCTTCGCCCGCATGGATGCGCATGGCGTTGCGGAAGACGCGGTGAATATGGGCAAGATCATGCGAGCCGTCACCCGCTTCGGCGGCGTGCGGTATCAGCTCCTGCGCAAGCGCCGCATAGGGCGCGAAAGCCTCGGCCGCGATCATGCCTGCGGCTTCCGGGTGAGGATTTTCTGGTAGAACAGGCCGATGCCGATGAGCACCGCGCCGAGCCCGATGAAGGACAGCGCCCTCAGCACGCCTTCGAGATTGCTCATGTCGATCAGGAACGCCTTGGCAACCGAGATCAGCACGAAGGCGGCCGATGCCAGACGCAGGCTGCGGGCATTAAAGCGCGAGCCAAGCACGAGCAGCAACACGCCGATCAGCAGCCAGACCACCGAATAGCTGTAGGTCTCGCCCTGCAGGAAACCCTTCCAGTCGGCAATATTTTCGCCCTGCCAGAAGCGGCGCACTGAAAGCGTGGCCCAGGCAAAACCGAGCGCTGCGCCCGCCACCGCCAGCATGCTGACATAGGGCGGGGGACGTTTTCCCCGCGCGTAATAGGCAAGGCCGCCATAGGCGAGCGCCGGCAGGAGGTAACCGATCAGCAGCAGGTTGAGGAATGGGATGCGGCCGGTATTTTCGCCGGTGAAATAGGGGTTGAGCGTGAAGAAATGCATCGTCAGCACGTTGATGACGGCAATCACGCCGGCAATCATCGAGCCGTAGCGGAAGATGGGGCTGGGGCTTTTCAGATCCAGCGTCATCAACACGCCCGAGAAGCCGATGGTCAGCAGCGTATAGATCGACTGTTCGCCAAGCGTCGGCACACTGTCATCCAGTGTGCCGCCATTCATTGCGTGGCGGATGAGGATAGCGACGGCCAGAAGACCCATGACGCTGGCAATCGCCTGCAGGAAGTTCTTCGCCCTGACCCCCGGCCAGTTGCGCAGCAGCCATGCCGAGGCAACGGCAAGCAGTGCAGGAATGCCGTAACCCGGAAGAAGCGCGTTGAAGACCGGCGTGGTGCCGAGATTTTGCGGCCCGACAATGGTGGGTTCCCAGGCGATGCGGCCGAGAACGGCAACGCTTGCCACGGCCATCACCCAGGGCAGAACCTCCCAGTTGCGGTAACGGCTTGCCAGCACATAGATGAAACCGATGACCGAAAGCAGAACGGTTGTCACCAGCCCTTCCGTCAGCGTGTGCAGGCTGAGCGCGAAGGCGGCGAATGATCCGAGCACGAGAATGTTGAGCGGCTTGCGATAGGCCTCATTGTTCTGCCGGTGAAGCCATTCGGCACCTGCAATCAACACGAAGCCGAGGCCGAGGCCATAGGCGGCGTGCAGCCAGTCGCGGCCGAGATTGCCATATTCGACAAAGCTTGCGGTGGCGAGCCAGACCGGGAATAGCGCGGCGATACCGGCCCAGAGCCGGGCGAAATCCGCGTCGTCAGCACCCTTGCGCTTCAGGAAGGAGAAGGCGGACAGCACGAAGACGGCCCCGAGGCCGAGCGCCATGGCGATTTCCGCCGTGTAGCCAACCGACACGGGCGGAAGCGATACGGCAGTGTCATTGATAACGCCGATGAAGTCGAGACCCTGACGTGACATCAGCGATACCGCAGCCTGCGCGCCAAGTGCTGCGATAATAGCGGGCCATACCGCATAGTGGCGGGCGGCGCCAAGGGCCGCAAGGGCGGCTATGAGCGCTGAAACGATCAGGGCCGGATGAGTATCGACTCCGCCATCGGCAAAAAGGAAGCCGATTGCCGGCAGGATCACGGCCATCGAGACGGTGAGATTGAGGGCGAGTGACGGGCGTAGCAGAAGCCGCATGGCGCGGACGGCGCGTCGCTCGGGCGCTGCGGTTTCGGCAGTTTGGGCGGGCGGCGTGTCGAATGCCTTGCCGGGCCAGAGGAATATTGTTCCCGCCAGCATGACGAGCAGGGCAAGTGTTGGCGGTTCGGCGCTGATCGTTTCGGAAAAGCCGATATAGCCGAGCGCCCAGAGGCCAAGCCCGGCATTGGCGAGAGAGGGAACCACGGTCCAGCCCTGCCTGCACGCCGCTGCCGCCGTTGCCAGCCAGGAGACGGTGAGGAAGACGAAGAGCGCCCAGATATTCGGCGTTTCGGTGGAAATCAGCGCGGGTGTCAGCATCGAACCGAGAAGGCCGAGACCGGCCAGCGCCTGCCCGTGCAGCAGCGAAAGCCCGATGGTGGCGAAAGCGACGAGGCCAAGCAGGCCAAAAGCCGCGCCGGGACCGATATAGTCGTAAATGCCATAGGCTGCATAAACCACGCCGAACAGCGTCAATGCGCCCGCCGCCGTCAGCACGCCCGGTATCATGGCGTTGGAATAGGTGGTGGCGATGCCCGGCACCGCCTTGCGGCGGATCGCTTCGCCGGCAAGCCCGAGAACAAGACCGAAAATGGCGGCGAGCGAAAGCCGCACGGCCGGGCTGAGCAGGCCCGATTCGATCGAATATTTAACGAGGAAAATGCCGCCGAGCGCCAGCGCCAGTCCACCGGCCCAGACCGCCCAGCGCGCGCCGAGCAGACTTTCGAAGCTCTCCTTCGTTGCCGGGGTGGATACGGCCTCGGCGGCAGGCGCAGGTTGGGCCTCCTCGCGCGCCAGCTCTTCCGATGCTGCCATGGCGGCGGCGTCTTCGGGCTCGGATGCGTATTCAGCCTGGAAGGCTGTGTCTTCCGCAGGGGGCGTGCTTGGCTCTTCCGCCTCGAAATCCGGTTTTACCGTGGATTCCGTGCTCTCCGTTTGCACTGCCGCAGCCGACGTCACGCCCGCAGCCATCAGCCGCTTGAGGCTGTGCACCTCCCGTTCGAGCGACTTGATTCGGCTTGAATTGCGGATGCTCGCGACCAGCGTGTAGATGAAGGCCGCGACGAGGGCGAGGATAAACAGCGGGATTTCCAAACGGACTCTCCAATTACGAAGCTGTTTTTAAAGCCCTTTTGGTGAATTTATGCAAGGCCCGGTTGATGAATGGTGTGGGTGGCGCGGGGGTAAGCATATGCCATTTGTTTCTTCTCCCCGACGGGGAGAAGAAATGGGTGGCCTCCGCTCGAATCAGGAAGCACCCGCCAGCCACCGCCGCGCCGCTTCGATATCGGTAAGCCCGAGCTCGTGCCCGTCCTCAACCGTTTCCATCTCGGCCTTTGCACCGCTCGCCGTGAGCTTTCCCTGCAGCTCGCTCGCCTTGTCGAGATATTTGTCGCGTTGTCCCGCCACAAGCAGGAAATTGTGACCGGAAAGATCGGTTTGCGGCCATGTTTCGAGAACCGGCATCGGGCGATAGAGCAGGGCGTCGCCTGCAAGTTCGGGATAGAGCGCGGCAAAGGCCGCGTAGAAGTTCGCGCCATTGGAATGGCCGATAAACCGCAGTTTCGAGCGATCAAGACCATAGGCGCGGATTGCCCCCTCCACGAAGGCGGCAAAGGCTTCTGTTTCCGTGACAATATCCTGCTGGTCGAAGCTGAAATCGGGGAAACGGCGGAACCAGCGGGCTATTTCTTCTTCCGTGCTGCGGCCGCGCACGCCCAGAAGGGTGGCGCCCGGTGCTGCCCGGTGCGCCAGCGGCATCAGGCTCGTTTCACTGCCGCCGGAACCGTGCAGCAGGATGATGGTGCTGCCATCAGCTTCCTCGGGCGTGTAGAAACGGTGCACGAAGGGCAGGTCGCGATAGATGATGCGTTCTTCGCCCGGCATCGAGAATTGCGGCAGGGCGACACGCACATCCGCCTCGTCCTTCATGAAGAGCGGCGGGATGAACAGGTTTTCGCCGAGCGAGTTCAGCGGTTCGTCCACCGTCATGCCCGGCCCATCGGTCGCCATTTCGATCAGCACGCCGCCCGGTTCGCGGACGTAGAGCGAGTGGAAATATTTCCGGTCATGGGCGTTGGTGGTGCTGGAATTCAGCGATTTCAACCCGGTTAGAACCGTGTTCAGCTCATCCATGTCCTTCGCCCGGAAGGCGATGTGATCGACGGTGCCAGTGCCCGGCGCGCTGGACCAGAAGCCGGTGGCGTCGCGCACGTCGATAATGTCGCCGCTGTCGGAAACGAGCCGGCGGATCGCGCCCGCCTGGCTTTCCTGCCGGTAGCCGAAATGTTTCTCCAGAAACGCTACGGTTTCTTCCGGCACTTCACTCAGCACCGTCGCGCCATAGATTCGGCGAATGGCGTCTTCTGCGGAAATATCGTCGGTCACATGTGGCGTGGCATCGGCAAAGGCGCGGGTGCCGACCAGCTTGACGATCAGGCCGTCAGGATCTTTCAGCCGGATAACCGGAGCGCCGAATTCGTCAGTCGGGCCTTCCGCGCGGATGCCGAATCTCAGCGCCCGCGTCAGCCAGAAGCCGATCGCAGCGGGATCGATCGCCACGGAAATTTCCAGCGTCTGGCCGTACCCGACACGGCCCTGGCCGCCATCTTCCCAGACGAGAAATGTCAGAAGCGAGCCGGGTGAGGCGATGTCGTCGCCATAAAGCAGGTGAAGCTGCATGGCGTCTTCGAAGCCGGCCGTGCGCTTGGCCAGCCTCAAGCCCAGAAAGCCGGCGTAAAAATCCACATTCGCCTGCACCTTCCGGGTGATCATGGTGATGTGGTGTATGCCCAGTGCAGAATTCATCTTGCCGTCCCGCCGTTTCGCCTGCTGTTCCTGGCCCTATTTGTCGCACGCTGCCCCTGATCCGCAACCCCGGCAAATGAGAACGCTGTGTTCTCTGGGTGAACGATACTGCTTTCGCTTCGTTGCATTCGCGATGGGCAGATTGCCGGCTTTTTGCCTGTCTTGTGATTGTTTGTGCATATAAAATAAGCATACAAAATAACGGCTATTTTGTATGCAATTTTATCTTGCCTTGAGGGTTGGAATTGGGTCTTATGCAACCAATCCAACAAAACCATCAGGGGGAACAGATGATTTTAACGCGCAGGTTGTTGACCAGAGCTCTGGCCATTACCGCCATCGGTGTAGCCGCCGGCTTTTCGTTGCCGGCTGTGGAGGCGCGGGCCGAAACACCGGTGAAATTCACGCTCGACTGGAAGTTCGAAGGCCCCGCCGCCGGTTTCCTGCTGGCGCTCGACAAGGGTTACTTCAAGGCTGAGGGCCTGGATGTCACCATCGACAGCGGTAACGGTTCGGTTGAAGCTATTCCGCGCGTGGCGACCGGCGCCTATCAGATGGGTTTCGGCGATATCAATTCGGTGATGAAGTTCCTCGACGAAGATCCGAGCCAGAAGATCAAGGCCGTATATATGGTCTATGAGCGCCCGACTTTCGCCGTGGTCGGCCGCAAGTCGCTGGGTGTCACCGGTGATCCGAAGTCGCTGGAAGGCAAGAAGCTCGGCGCGCCGCCGCCGGATGGCGCTTTCGCGCAATGGCCGGCCTTTAAACAGGTGGCGGGTCTCGACGACAGCAAGATCAAGATCGAATCGATCGGTTTTCCGGTGCGTGAACCGATGCTCGCCAAGGGCGATGTCGACGCCGTTTTCGGCTTTGCCTTTTCGGTGATCCTCAACCTCAAGAAACAGGGCATCGCCGATGACGATATCTCGACCATCCTGATGGCCGAGCACGGCTTGAATCTTTATGGCAATGCGGTGCTGGTAAACACTGATTTCGCAGAGAAAAACCCGGAAGCAGTAAAGGGCTTTCTGAAAGCATTGGCCAAGGGTTTCGCCGATTCCGTCAAGAACCCCGAAGAGGGCGTGGCGGCTGTGCTCAAGCGCAACGAGACGCTCGACAGCGCCATCGAGCTTGAACGCCTCAACATGGCCAACAGCATGAATATCAAGACGCCCTATGTGATGGAAAACGGCATGGGCGGCGTCGATCCTGCCCGGCTTGCGGCCTCCGTCGAAACGTTGAAAGTCTCCCTCGGCCTGAAGGGCAACGTCAAGGCGGAGCAGGTGTTCGACGCGACCTACCTGCCGGCCAAGGAAGAGCGCATGCTTCCCTGATGCTGAAGAAAGAACGGGCGGATGCCGCGAGCCTCTTCTCCCCGAGGGGGAGACCCCGGCGGGGAGAAGAAACAAGCGGCGACGCTTCGGGCTGCCATGGCCTATCATTTTACTTAAAACGGGAACAGTAATGTCACATCTCGTGGAAATAGACAGTGTCGACATGCGTTACGGCGGCTCCGCCGGCACGCTGGCCGTATCCGGTTTGAACCTGACGGTCGACAAGGGTGAATTCGCCGCCGTGGTCGGTCCCTCCGGCTGCGGCAAGTCGACCCTGATGAAGCTGGTGACCGGGCTGCATATTCCGCAGAAGGGCAATGTCATCGTTGCCGGGCGGCAGGTCACGGAGCCGGTTTCAATTGTCGGCATGGCGTTTCAGAACCCGACGATGCTGCCCTGGCGCACGACGCTTGAAAATATCCTGCTGCCGCTGGAAATCGTCGAGAGACATCGCCGACGCCTGCGCGCCCATAAGGCGGAATATGTCGCGAAAGCCGAGCGGCTGCTGGAAATCGTCGGCCTGAAGGGTTTCGGTTCGAAGTATCCGTGGCAGCTTTCCGGCGGCATGCAGCAGCGCGCCAATCTTTGCCGGGCCTTGATCCACGAACCGGAACTACTGATGCTGGACGAGCCTTTCGGCGCGCTCGATGCCTTCACCCGCGAGGAATTGTGGTGCGTCATCCGCGACCTGCACGCCGCACAGCGTGTCACCATCATCCTCGTGACCCATGATCTGCGTGAAGCGACATTTCTGGCCGACAAGATTTTCGTGATGAGCGCAAGGCCGGGCCGGGTGCTCGCGGAACACCGCGTGCCGTTTGCCCGCCCGCGCCAGCTCGATATCATGTATGACAAGGGTTTCAACGACATGGTGCAGGAACTGCATGGCGAGATCGCCCAGGCGAGGGCGGCGGCATGAGCGCGATCCTGGAAAGCACCGTTGCGGGCGAGCCGCGCAAGCCGCTGATCGCCCGCGTCAACTGGGTGAAAGCCGCTCCCTGGCTTTATACGCTGGCGCTTTTCGTGCTGTGGGAACTGCTCGTCCATGCGCTGAAAATGCCGCCCACCATTTTGCCGTCACCGGTAAGGGTTGGACAGGCCATCATGCAATATTGGTCGCCGATCTGGAAAAATTCGTTGCAGACGCTTTATACGACGACACTGGGTTTTGCCATTGCTGTGGCCGCCGGTCTCGCCATCGGTCTGTTCATCGGCTGGTCGAAAACCATCTATGCCGGGCTTTATCCGCTGATGATCGGCTTCAACGCCATCCCGAAAGTGGCGCTTGTGCCGATCCTCGTCATCTGGTTCGGCATCGGCACGGTCCCCGCCGTGTTGACCGCCTTCCTGATTTCCTTCTTTCCCATCGTCGTGAATGTCGCGACCGGGCTTGCCACCATAGAGCCGGAAACGGAAGATGTGCTGCGGGCGCTCGGCGCAAAGAAGATGGATATCATGCTGAAGGTCGGCATTCCGCGTTCCATGCCCTATTTCTTCGGCTCGCTGAAAATCGCCATCACGCTCGCCTTCGTCGGCTCGGTCGTATCGGAGACCGTCGCTTCCAATTATGGCCTCGGCAACATGATGAGTTCGGCCCAGAGCCAGTTCAATGTGCCGCTCGTCTTTGCCGGCCTGCTGATGCTCGCGGTGGAAGGCATCGTCATGTATGCGATCATGGCCTGGCTTGAAAAGCGCATGACCGGCTGGGCGCATCGTTCGACCATGGGGCAGTGAGCCTTTCTTCTCCCCGCCGGGGAGAAGATGCCCCGGAGGATAGATGAGGGGCAACGCCAGCGATAAGCCGAGAGCTTGCCCCTTCATCCCGCTGCCGCGACCTTCCCCCCTTGGGGAGAAGGTGACAAGCGGCAACCGCTCGCGTCATTCACGCATGCTGCGGAAGACCGCTAACTTACGGTCTCAATGCGCCGCCATTTCTTTCACGATATCGCCGCCGTCCATCAGGAAGGGATAATAGGTCGGCCAATTGGTCACTTCGTCCAGCAGCGCCTTGCGGTCAGCTCCCCAGTAGAGATGGTAATGGCCCGCCTTGACAGGGGCGATGGAGTGATCGCTGAACTGGATGAATTGCGGTGCGGCCTCATCGCCGCCGGTTTTCTTGAAGATGTAGCGGACACCGCGATTGCCCTTCTTGTAGGTCAGGATTTCATGGCCGTCGCTGGCATAGGTGCCTTCAGCGGGCTTGCCGTCCTTATAAAACGCCACGCTGTCACTCTTGATGACGATGCGGTTTACATCGGTCTTGTAACCGATGTCGTAATAGGCGCGGTATTCGGCGGCGGTCTTGTCGCCATGGGCCGCTTTTTCGGCCATGACGGGGTCCAGCGAGCCGTTCAGCAGGTAAGGATAGACCGACTGCCAGTCGCCTTCCCAGTCGGAAAGCGTGCGTGGTTTCACCTGCGCATCCTCGAAATAACCTTTGTAGATCTGCTTTTCAGCCTCGGTCATCTGGTGGCCGTGATCGTGTCCATGGTCGTGGCTATGGGCTGCGGATTTGTCGCCACCGGCAGCCATTGCCGTGGTCGCCGCCAGCAGCATGGAACCAAGTGCGACAGCGCCGGTGACGCGGGTGAGTATCTTCTGCATTGTTTCGGCCCTCTCATATCCATAAAAGTAAGTTACGTAATAACATTACGTAACGACCTATAGAGGCCACGTCAGCGGGATGCAAGTGTATGCTTCAGCGTGGCGCAACGAAAAAGCGCGATGGCTGCTGCAGCCACCGCGCTTGAAGAGAGGGGGAGGCGCGAGGCCTCAGGCAGGCTGCGCGTTCACTTCCGCCTTGCGCTCGTCGAAGGCGAGCTTCATGGCCTTCGTCACGTCGCGGGTTGTCGCGAAATAACTGTCGCTGCGCACCCAGTAGCGCAATTTGACGGTGGCGCTGTCGGCGCTGACCGAATCGACGAAGGTGACGGGGGCGGGGTCCAGCAAAACCCGGCTCTCCGAGCGCACGACTTTCATCAGCATATTCTGCGCGGCCGTGAGATCCTCGTCAGTCTTGACCGTCAGGCTCAGTTCGTGACGGCGCGAGGGAAAACGGCTGTAGTTGGTGATCGGCACGTTCCAGAGGGTGGAGTTGGGCGCGAGACGATAGAGCCCATCGCTGGTCTTGAGTTCGGTGGCAAAGAGCCCGATCTCGATCACCGTGCCGCTGACCGTGCCGGTCTCGATATATTCACCGACCCGGAAGGGGCGCAGCACCAGAAGCATGATGCCGGCGGCAATATTCTGCAGCGTGCCCTGCAGCGCCAGACCAATGGCCAGACCGGCGGCGCCAAGGGCGGCGAGAATGGAGGCCGTCTGCACGCCGAACTGGCCAAGCACCATGACCAGCACGAGAATGAGAACCACATAGCGGATGGCGCCCGCGAAGAAGCCGGCAAGCGTCGCATCGAAGCCGCGAATGCGCGACAGGCCCTGAAAGGCCCAGCGTTGCAGGAAAGTGGCGGCCAGCCAGCCGATGATCAGCAGCAGAAGCGCACCAACGACCGAGAAGGAATATTGCACCGCAAGCGCGCTCGCCTGCTGCAACGCCGCCTGCGATGCGACGATGATATCCGTTGCCTGTTGTTCCATGAATTATCCTGTGATTTTTATTGCTGTTCAGGGTTGGTAACGACTGGACGCCGTGAGGGTTCCGCCAAAACGGCCTCAGGCGCCAAGCGGCAGTACGAAGGGCACGTTACCATCCGTATCCGCGCCCCTGCCGATTTTTTTGATCGCCGCCACCAGCCTGCCGCCGCGTCCGAGCAGACGGTCGCCGATGGCAATGATGCGGGCATTCGGCGTGGAATAGGGTGAGACGGCGCGCAGGCGCAGCGCAAGCTCCATTTCATCCTGGTCAGGATAAAGGCTGAGCGCTGCGATGACGGCGGCGGCGGGCGAGCGCGAAACACCCATCCAGCAATGGATGAGCAGCGGCGCGGACTGGTCCCATTCGCGGGCGAAATCGATCAGCCTCAGCACATGCGCATCATCAGGCGCGATGAGATCAGCGGTGCCCTTGAATGTGATGTCGTTCATGGCAAGCGTCAGATGCCGGTCTGCGGCAATGACGGCGGGGCGGTGAAAGGCCTGCTCTTTGGCGATCAGTGTCACCATTTCACGGGCCTTGTGCTTCACGGCCATCTCCGCGATCCGCGACAGCGGCGATACGACAATGGCCGTCATGTCGCGCTCCCCGTCTTGACCGCGCGCAGCGCCTCGATAGCCTCGAAACGTTCGATGAACAGCTTTTGCGCTTCGGTGGAGGGCAGGGGCGTAATGTCGAACATATCGCGGGTAATGCCGCGCGGCAGGCCGAAGAATTTCTGCGCCTCGGCGGTGGAAAAACCGGCAAGCTCCGTCGCCTCGAAAAAGGCGGCGACCGTGTCGGCCTTCTTGATGCGGTCCTTCAAGTCGCGCGATGCATGTGGTGGCAGGCCGAAACGCAGATGCACGGCGGCCTCCAGCCGTTTTTCCACGGTCTTGTAACCACCGCCGACCACGGATTTGAACGGCGAGATCATATCGCCGATGACATATTCCGGCGCGTCATGCAGAAGCGCCATCTGCATGTCATCAGGCGTCGCACCCGTGCACATGCGGCAGAAGATGGTTTCGACGATGAGGCAATGCTGGGCGACGGAAAAGGCGTGGTCGCCGCGCGTCTGGCCGTTCCAGCGGGCGACACGGGCAAGGCCGTGGGCGATATCGGCAATTTCCACATCGAGCGGCGAAGGGTCGAGCAGATCGAGCCGCCGGCCGGACAGCATGCGCTGCCAGGCGCGCGGGCTTTTTGCGGGCGTCACTCTTAATCCTCCGCCCGAGCCGCGGGATCGGCCGCCGGGAAGGAAAGGCCGCTCCAGGCCGGCAGGGCCACGGTCACGGGAACAGTCTCGGCAAGAAGCGGCGTGCCCGAAGCAAGCGCATCGGCAATGCGGTCGATCCGCACGATGGCAAGCGCCCTGTTGCCGCAAACGGTTCCAAGCGTGCCGACCGGTTTTCCATCGGCGGTAATCTCCGTCCCGCTGGCGGGCAACGCGCCTCCGGCCGAAACGGTGACGACGCGGCGTCTCGCCGTACCGCGATGTTTCATGCGCGAAACGACTTCCTGGCCGACGAAGCAGCCCTTCCTGAAGGAAACGCCGTCATTCACATCCATCAGAACATCATGGGGAAAAGCATCCTGCAGCGCATAATCTCGGCCGGATTCGGCAATGCCATGGTCAACGCGCAGCGCATCATAGGCAGCGACATCGCCCGAAGCCGATGCACCCGGTAGCCTGAAGAGATCGATTCCGGCCTTGGCGAAACGGCCGTCCCTGATGCCTGCCACCGGTGCAGTCTCGGTCCAGAAAACGCTCACACCTTCGACCGTCTCGACTTTGAGGTCGACCGGTGCGCGCAGCTTGTACATGGTCAGGCGGCGCAGCAATGCGTCCTGTTCGGCGGCGCCCGTTTCGATCAGATAGTCCCCGCTATCGCGCCAGATCAGGAAATCGAACAGGATCTTGCCCTGCGGCGTCAGAAGTGCCGCGGCCCGGGCCTCGCCTGCCGGCAGATTCTCGATATCTGCGGTGATGAGGTTGTTCAGAAACTCCTCGGCGCCGGTGCCGGAAACCCGGATCAGGCGGCGGTCGGCAAGAAAGGCGGAAGGCATGGTGTCACCGTTCGGTTCGTCGAGACTATGCGGATAGCAGGCAAGATGCAGATGCATTTGCCGGAATGCTCATTCCGCACAGTTAGGATTTTTGCCCGAGAACGGCAAGCACTGCGATGCGATCAATCGCCGGCGGTGAAGAACTTCCACTTGCCGTCAGGCGAAATGCCGACGCGATAGAAGCTGTAATTGCCAAATTCCTGCATGTCCGCCAGATCGCCCGCCGTGATGATTCGCAGAAGCTCCACCTTTTCCGGTGCAGTCAGCGTATTCAGCGGTTTTCCGGCAAAATAGGGGAAAACATAGGCTTCGTCAGGCGTGCCGGCATCGATATGGGCATAACCGGTCGACAGGAGATCGATGATGATCGCCAGCACTTCCAACCCGTCCGGATCGCCGGAATAGCTTTTCAGCGCTGCAATCGGGTCTTCGCTGTCATTACCGTCGATGCGGAACTGGTTCTGCCCGGCGGCGATGAAGGGTCGCAGCTTTTCGATATCGCCTGACGCGGCGGCATCGATGATCTGCTGGCGCAGCTTGCGCACGGGTTCCGGCGCCTTGGAAATGTCGTGCTCGATTACAACAGACATTTCCGGGGTGTTATCGGGCTTGGCGGATTGCTGGTTTGCCTGGCCAGCGGAACGGTCCACCAAAGGGTCGGGCAGGGGAATGCCTTCCGAATCGCCTTCGATCTCGTCCGGCTCAGCAGGCTGGGCCTGCTGCGGCTGCTCGCCATTCTCGGCCTTTGGCTCGCTTTCGGTGTTCTGCGCCGGCTTCAGCTCGGAAAGGGCAAAGGCGCGGCTCGGCACGCCAATCGGACCGGCGGTCAGGGCAAGCAGAATGGACAGCAGGGCGGAAGAGCGCAAAAGGCCCTTGCTCAGGCAAGACATGATAGACCCCGGCTTTACTGTATTACCCGCTGCGGCGAAAATTCGCCCTGAAGCATGCGCTGGCGCAGCGATTCCAGCATTGCTTCAGCGCCGGCCTCGCCATGGATACGGATGGTTTCGCGCATGGCCAGAGCGATGGCGGCATCGGCGATGATCTCCGGCTCGATGCCGTCGGCCATGCCGTCAGCCCATGCCTCGTTCTGGTGTTCCAGAGCGACCTGCATCTTTTCATGCACGATCATATCGTCGATTTCGTTACGGCTTGTCTGCATTTTTCATCCTCGACAGGGCGGGCAAGTCCTTACCACCCTGTTAACAACACTAGCAGCCTTTTATCAAAACGGCACGGGCTGCGGCGAAAAGAGGTTAACAATCCTCTAATTTCCGAACCTGGACGCGATTTCCTGCGCGAGTGTTGCCCCTTCGTTACGGTAGTTCTCTTCTGCCATGATGGCGGCGCGTGTGCAACTGGTGTGGATGGCCGCAAAGGAGCGGTATCCACGGTTGAATGCAGCCGTCATGCGCTGACGTCGTTCAGGTTCGTTGGCCGTGTCCGCAGCCAGAAGATCGCTCATCGACCTGCGCCAGTCCTCCGGTCCGGAAGAGGGGCACAGGGTTCTCAGATATTGCACCGCGCCCAGTATTTCCGACAGCCGTGCCAGCTTGTCGTCATAAGGAGCGGGCTTGGGCGGTGTCGCTTCCGCCGGACGTGCCTCGGAAACGACCTTTGAAGGCTGCGCATAAGCGATGCCTTCTTGCCCTGATATGGCAAGCATGGTCAGAAAAAGAGACAGGAAGATGGTTGGCCGTATCAAAATTCTATTCTGCCCCACACATACTCGTGAACTGTTGGCTCGTGACCATCCGGCGGGCGGATCGGTCCTAGATAATAGCGATTCTGGCTGACTGGCAATCATGCAAGCAGGCGCTCGGCGCATTCGACCACACTTTCGGGCGCAGGCAGAAGGCGGATTTCCGCCAATGTGTACCACCCGGCATCCGCCGCATCGTCGCCTACAGTCACGACGGGATCGGCATCCGTCTCCACGGTGAAGACGGAGAGGAAATAATGGCTCGTCAGCACGCCTTCAGCGTCGCGGGAGGGAAGATCATAGGTCGCGAAAAGCTGCGGCCTTCGCGCCACGATACCGGTTTCCTCGTGCAATTCGCGCAGCGCCGTCTCGGCTGCCGTTTCGCCGTCTTCGCCGCGACCGCCCGGAAAGGCGAACATGTCCTTCGAGGGCGGGTTGATACGGCGCACGAGAAGCAGCCGGTCTCCGTTCCTGACGATGGCGGAGGAGGCAGCGCGGGGCTTGATACGAAGGGTCATGAATGGTTTCGCTTGTTTCGGCCGTCTGCGGCCTGTCTATAGTGTCGTGGTCCGGAAAATCGATTCCGGTTTCCGAAGTGAGCGTTATAGTCCGGAACTGTCGCGATTGTGCATCTAAAGACGGTGGAATGAAGGTCTATCTTATCTATGTCTTGGCGGCTCTTGCCGAAATCGCCGGCTGTTTTTCCTTCTGGGCCTGGCTGAAACTCGGCAAGACCGGGTGGATATTGCTGCCCGGCATGCTGGCGCTGGCCGCTTTCGCCTGGCTTCTGACGCTGATTCCGACAGAGGCGGCGGGCAGGGCTTACGCCGCCTATGGCGGGATTTACATCGCTGCGTCGCTTTTCTGGCTCTGGGGCGTGGAAGGGCATGCGCCGGACAAATGGGATATTGCCGGCGGCGCTGTCTGCCTTGCCGGCACCGCCATCATCCTGTTCGGACCAAGGGGTTGAGGAAAAAAGCATGTGTGGACGTTTCGTGCTGAAGGCGACACCCGAGGAGATCGCCGACTATCTCGATCTGATCGGCCTTGAGGATTTTCCCGCCCGTTTCAACATCGCACCGACGCAGCCCATATTGATCGTGATGGAGGGGGAGCGGCAGGAGCGCGGCAGCAACCTGCCCAATCGCCGCGCCGTGCTGGTCCGCTGGGGTTTCATGCCGGGCTGGGTAAAGGACCCGAAGGATTTTCCGCTGCTCATCAACGCCCGTTCGGAAACCGCCATCGGCAAGGCCTCCTTCCGCGCCGCCATGCGCCATCGCCGCGTGCTGGTGCCCGCAACCGGCTTTTACGAATGGCGACGCCCGCCGAAGGAGGAGGGCGGCAAACCGCAACCCTATTTCATCCGCCCGAAAAGTGGCGGCATCGTCGCTTTCGCCGGCCTCATGGAAACCTGGTCTTCCGCCGACGGTTCGGAGGTCGATACCGGTGCGATCCTCACCACCGCCGCCAATGCCGCGATCGGCCGTATTCACGACCGCATGCCTGTTGTCATTGCGCCCGAGGATTTCAGCCGCTGGCTGGATTGCAAGACCCAGGAACCGCGCGAGATCGTCGACCTGATGCGGCCGGTTCAGGATGATTTCTTCGAGATGATCCCGGTATCGGACAAGGTCAACAAGGTCGCCAATGTCGGTGCCGATCTCATCGAGCCGGTGCCGGAAAGCGCGCCGCTGGCGAAGATCAAACCGGCGAAGGATGACGGGCAGATGTCGCTGTTTTGAGATGCTTTCCGAGGGAAGTCGAGGTCAGCCGTCGTTACGCGGCACGCGCTCGGTCCCACACAAGACTATCTTGTTCAGAAAAGCTCAGCTGTTCCGGCCGATCTTCTGCAGGCCTTCCTGGATCATGATGTCGGAATAGACGCGGTTGCGGCCATTTGCCTTGGCGAGATAGAGCAGCTGGTCCGCCGCATTCAGCTGGTTGTCGAAGGGTTCACCCTTTTCGATCTCCACGACGCCGAGCGAAATCGTCAGGGCGAGGCTGCTGCCGCTCAGCTGCCGACCGTTCTTTTCCACCTGTCCACGCAGCTCTTCGCAGAACTGATAGGCGGCTCGCGCATCCAGCCCACGTAGGAACACGGCAAACTCCTCGCCGCCGAGGCGGGCGGGAATATGGCGTTGTTCATCGCACATGTCATGCAGCAGTTCGGCCAGCTTTTTCAACGCCCTGTCGCCGGCATCGTGCCCCAGCGTGTCATTGATCTTCTTGAAATGGTCGATGTCGAGAATGGCGACGGCGCCGCTCTCGTCATTGCCGTTGATGACATCCATCAGCGCCCGCGTGCGCTCGAAGAAGGAGCGGCGATTGGGCAGACCGGTGAGGTGGTCTCGTTCGGCCAGCTCGCGCAGGCGTTTAAGCTGCTTCAGCGTCTCGATATTGTTATCGATGCGGCACTGCAATTCTTCCGGCACGAAAGGGCGGTAGACGAAATCCGAGGCGCCCGCCTTCAGGAAGCTTGCCGAAAGCAACCGGTCGGTGGAGGACGATATGCCGATCACCCGCAAATCTTCGGATGAGCGGCTGTCGCGGATGCGGCGCGTCAGCTCATAACCGTCCATGTCGGGCATATGGTAGTCGGTGATGACAAGCTGGATCGTCGGGTCCTGCGACAGTATTTCCAGCGCCTGCTTGCCCGAATGGGCCTCGCTGACCCTGAAATTCTGCCGTTCCAGAATTTCCACGAGACCGGAGCGGGCTGTGCGAACATCATCGACCACCAGGACGGAAAAAAGCTTGTTGCTCAAAATCCGCTGGACCGTTCTGACCACCGCATCGACGGTGCGATGGCCGTCCTTGACAATGTAGTCGATGATCTTCTTCTCGGCGTAGCGCTTGCGCGCCTCGTCATCCACCGTGGCGGTGAAAACGATCGCCGGCACCTTACGCTCGGATAAAAGTGCGAGAATCTCGCCCTTCGGCGCATCGGGCAGATTGAGACCCGTCAGCGCCAGCGTGAAACTATGGGCCTGCATGAGGGCATCGGCCGCGGCCATGCTGTCGCAATGAACAACCTCGGCTTCCGTTTCTTCCGAAAGCCGCGTCTTCAGCAGCATGGAAAGAGCAACGGAATCTTCAATCAGAAGGATTTTATCCTGCATGGCCGTCCCAAGCCCCCCTGGCCTGTCTTCACAATCTTCCCCCAACGCCGAATATTCGTCATCCGCATTTCTGCGAATTCGAAAATTGGCTTATTCATTGTTGTGGAAAAAAATGCGGAATAGAAAAGTTCTTTTGTATTCACTAATCTATACGTCGCTGTTCGTATAGCCTTCTTGTGGAAGGCGAGCTTTTTACTACATTTTCGTTTCAGCTTCGTTACAGAAGGCTGCCAATTTTGCAAATGATTGACGATCCGCAGTTTCGCGGAACGCCATATACAAAAACGGCGCCCGGAAAAGGCGCCGCATGCTTGTTGATCTTCCGTCCGCAACTCTCCGTTTTCCGGGTAGTCCGCAAAAACCGGGAAAATCAAAAAAGCGAATATTTTCAGGCGGTTTTGGCAGCGGGCTTGCGCTTCAGCATCAGGGCTGCGGCCGCAACGGCCTTCAGTCCGAGCGGGCGGTAGTGGCTGTTGAGGTCGGGCTTCGCCTGCGGCTGTGCCTTCGTCTCGTTCGTCATTTCTCTCTCTCCACAATTCACGCCAATCGCCGTTGCGATGCGTGTGAGCCACTTCTTTCGCGGCTAATCTTGACGGATTCGAGGCAAAAAAAACGAAGCCGGCTTTTCAGGCTGCGACATTTTGCGTCACACCCTGCACCGGCTTGTAGCGAGAAAAAATAAACCTGCGGTTTTAAATGCCGCGATCGAGGCCGTTGCCGCCGTTCGCGTCGTCATGCGCGTCTTCCTCGATTGTCAGCGTGCCGTAGCGGCGGTGCCAGAGGCGGGCGCTGATGGGGATGAAGACGAGATAGGCGGCAACGGTCAGAACCAGAACTTCCCAGGTGAAGCTCATCAGCATCGCCACATAGAGCACGACGACGAGGATCATCGGCAGCACCAGATCGCGGCGGATGCGGCTGGTGCCCGATTTTCCCGACCAGACCGGCAGGCGGCTGATGAGGAGATAACCGATCAGGACCGTATAGGCGGCGGCGACATAGGCAAAGGGCTTGTCCGGCTCGACGCCGAGGAAGCCGAGATAGACAGGCAGAAGCACCAGCATGGCGCCCATCGGGGCCGGCACGCCCACGAAAAATTCATTCTGCCAAGGCGCCTTTACCGGCCGCTCGATCATGACGTTGAAACGCGCCAGACGCAGGCCGGCGGCGATGACATAGATGAGGGCGGCGATCCAGCCGATGGAACGCGCCTGATCGAGAAGGTAGGCGTAGACCACGAGGGCAGGGGCGACACCAAAATTGACGATATCGGCCAGCGAATCCATCTGTTCGCCGAATTTCGACGTCGCTTTCATCATGCGGGCAATGCGCCCGTCTATGCCGTCGAGAAAGGCGGCCAGCAGTACCATGCCGACGGCCAGCTCGAAGCGGCCTTCAATGGCGAGACGCACGCCGCTGAGGCCCGCACAGATGGCCAGAACGGTGATGAGGTTGGGAACGACGAGGCGGAAGGGAATTTCCCTCAGCCGGGGTCCACGGCCGCTGTCGCTGCGGCCCTCGGGTTTGCCGTTCTGTTGCGGCTCGGCGATCGGCGTTTCCATGCGCATGCCCTTCCTGTTTCCGTCAGCCGCGGCGGCTGACGACCGGACCCTTGGCCGAGCCGAATTCGGCAAGCACGGTTTCACCGGCAATCGCCGTCTGGCCGACCGATACACGCGGCTCGAAACCTACGGGAAGGAAGATATCGAGTCGCGAACCGAAACGGATAAGACCGAAACGCTCACCGGCATCAACAGGTTCATTCGGCTTCACCCAGCAGACGATGCGGCGTGCAACCATGCCGGCGATCTGCACCACGCCGACCTTGCCGTGCGAAGTCTCGATGACGAGGCCGTTGCGTTCATTGTCTTCGGAAGCCTTGTCCACTTCGGCATTGAGGAAGAGGCCGGGACGGTAGGCGACATTGACGATGCGGCCGCGTACCGGCGCGCGATTCACATGGCAGTTGAACACGTTCATGAACACCGAGATGCGCACCAGCGGCTCCTTGCCGAGTTCCAGCTCCAGCGGCGGAACGACGCTCTGCACGGCGGAAACCTTGCCGTCGGCCGGGCTGATGATGAGGTCGTCATCCTGCGGCGTGACGCGCTCGGGGTCGCGGAAGAAATAGGCGCACCAGGCCGTCAGCACGAGGCCGACCCAGAACAGCGGTTCGGCGATCCAGCCGAGCACCAGCGATGCGACGAAGAAGGCCGCCACGAAGACATAACCTTCCTTGTGGATCGGTACGATGGTGTTGCGAATGGTGTCGAACAGATTCATGAGATTCCTTGCTCCGGTTTTCGTCTGCCGCGTCTATATGTGGTCGTGATACGACACGCTCCACACGGCAATGCGACAAATTTTGCCTAGCTGGTTACAGCCAAACGCCCCGCGCGGCAATGGCGGGGTTCGTCCGTTGGCCCAGTTACCCCGGGTATAGCCATCAATGGGCGGGTTCGCCGCGGTCGATGACACCCAGATCGTCGGTTTCGCGAACATGGCGCAGCATTTCCTCCGCCCGGATCGCCTCGCGCTGGCGGCTCCACATCGAGGCATAGAGACCGTTCTGCGTCATCAGCGAGCTGTGGGTGCCGCGTTCGGCAATCAGCCCTTCCTTCAGCACGATGATCTCATCCGCGCCGATGACGGTGGAAAGCCGGTGGGCGATAACCAGCGTCGTGCGGTTCTTCGAGACGATATCGAGCGCGCTCTGGATTTCCTGTTCGGTGTGGGTGTCGAGCGCCGAGGTAGCCTCGTCGAGAATGAGGATCGGCGGGGCTTTAAGGATCGTGCGGGCAATCGCCACGCGCTGCTTTTCACCGCCGGAAAGCTTCAGGCCCCGTTCGCCGACCATTGTCGCGTAGCCCTCCGGCAGCTTGCCGATGAAGGCGCTGATCTGCGCCGCATCCGCCGCCGCCCTCAGTTCCTCGTCGGTTGCCGAGGGGCGACCGTAGCGGATGTTATAGGCAAGCGTGTCGTTGAAGAGCACGGTATCCTGCGGCACCATGCCGATCACCGAGCGCAGGCTCTTCTGCGTCACGTCGCGAATGTCCTGTCCGTCGACGGTGACGGAGCCCTCCTGAATATCGTAGAAGCGATAGAGCAGCCGCGAGATCGTCGATTTTCCCGCACCTGAAGGCCCGACGATCGCCACCGTCTTGCCCGCCGGCACGTCGAAGGAAACGCCCTTCAGGATCGGTCTTTCGGGGTCATAGGCGAAGTGCACATCGCGGAAGGAGATGGCACCTGGGCCGGCCGCGAGCGGTTCTCCATCCGGCCTGTCGGTCACTTCGGCTTCCACCTCCAGAAGGTCGAACATCTGCTCGATATCGGTCAGGCCCTGTCGGATTTCGCGATAGACGAAACCTATGAAGTTGAGCGGCACCGAAAGCTGCAGCAGAAGCGCGTTGACGAAGACGAAATCGCCGATGGTCTGTTCGCCGCGCTGCACCGCAAGCGCCGACATCACCATCATAACGGTCGAGCCGATGCCGAAGATCACGCCCTGACCGAAGTTCAGCCAGCCGAGCGACGTCCAGATCGAGATCGCCGACTTCTCGTAGCGCTCCATGGCGACATCGAAACGTCGCGCCTCCATCTCCTCATTGCCGAAATATTTGACCGTCTCGAAATTCAGGAGCGAGTCGATCGCCTTGGTGTTGGCGTCGGTGTCGCTGTCATTCATGGCGCGGCGAATGCCGATACGCCAGTTGCTGGCCCGCACGGTGAACCAGATATAGGCCCAGACGGTGATGACCGTGACCAGCACATAGGAAAAACCGTAGGAAGCCCAGAAGATGATCGCCGTCAGCAGGAATTCGATGAAGGTCGGCGCTGTGTTGAGGATGGTGAAACGGACAATGGTTTCGATGCCCTTGGTGCCACGCTCGATAACCCGCGAAAGCCCGCCGGTCTTACGCTCCAGATGGAAACGCAGCGAAAGCCGGTGCATGTGCACGAAGGTTCTGTAGGCGAGCTGGCGCACCGCATGCTGGCCGACGCTCGCAAAGAGGGAATCGCGCAGCTGGTTGAGCCCGACCTGGATCAGCCGCGTCAGATTATAGGCGATAACAAGCGCGACGGCGCCGAGCAGGAAGGCCGGGACCAGTCCCGCCATATCGAGCTTGCCATTCAGCGCATCCGTTGCCCATTTGAAGAAATAGGGAACCGCGATCAGCACCAGTTTGGCGACGATGAGGAATACGGTCGCCCAGACCACCCGCATCTTCAGGTCCCACCGACCCTCCGGCCACATATAGGGCCAGAGATTGATCAGCGTCTGGGTCGGATTGCTGGAATCCGCCGAAATTGTTTTTTTGGTCGTGGCCATCATTCTCTCCGGTCACTGCCGGAAGCCGACAGCAGGACGGCGGCTCTGGTCAAGCCGCCGCGCGTGTCACAGATAGGGTCGTCACGGGTTCACCGCAACGCTTCAAATGCTCAGGAACCGCTCTTCAGCCGCTTGCGGTGAAGTTCCTCCGCATTCGGCAGGGCTTCCTTCGGCACGCCGAAAATCTGGCCGGGCTCGATCAGGTCTGGGTTTTTGATCTGGTCCTCGTTGGCGAGATAGATGGTCGTATAACGCACGCCCTGTCCGTACGCGCGGCGCGAAATCTGCCACAGCGTATCGCCACGGCGGATGATGACGCTGTTCTGGCTTTCGGCCAGCGGCGCCTGCTCGAAGGTCTGCGGGCCAGCAGGGGCCTGCGGTGCCGGTGCGGGCGGCGCGGTGATGTGCAGTTCGGAGAGCCGGCTTGCGAGCGAAGCGATGCCCTTGCCGATTGCCGCCACGTCGTTCGGCCATGCCTCGACCGATGTCAGCAGCTGGCGCGCCTTGGCGGTGATATCGCCCGCAAAGGCGGTGAAGGCGGGCTCGGTCGCGGCCGCTGTACGGAATTCCGAAAGCGATTTCAGGCCGATGACGACGGCGGAGCGGCCGGCAATGGCCTGGTCGAGCGCCGGCGTCGCCTGATCCCTGTAGAGATTGGAGAGAATGCCGAAGGCCTTGGCGACATCGGCGCGCAGCTTTTCGAAAGCGGCGCGGTCGCTTGCCGTGCTCTGGTTTTCAGCCGGTGCCGCGGTCGTGGTCGCCGAAGATGAGGTGGATGGCGCCTGCATGGCGACGGTTGCCTGATCAGTCTGCGGCCGTTCGAAGGGAACGCGCACGCGCACTTTCGCGGTGCCGTCGGCATTCAGTTCCTCGACGGTGATGATATGGCTGCCGACGGCGAGATCGACATCGCCTTCGATGACAAAATGACCGGAGGCTTCCGTCGTGGTCTTGCCGATTTCCGTGTCGTCGACAAGCGCGCGCACCGTCGAACCGGCGGGCGCGGAACCCGCGACGAAAATCTTCGATCCTTCGAACTCGACGGCAGTGACCTGAACGCTCGACGTTAGCGGAGCCGCGGCGGACGGAGCCGCAGTACCGGCGAGCGGCGCGGCGGCGGTGTTGGCGCTGGTCTCAGATGTGGCCGCAGGCTGTTGTGATGGCGCGGCCTGCGGCTGAAGCGCCGGAGGTGCTGCCTCCGGCATGGCCAGCACGCGGCTCGCCTTGCCAGGCTTGGCAACCATGGCCAGCAGCTCGCCCGCCTTGCCATCAGGCACGGAAACGGTCGCCACTTCCTCGGACTGCGTCGCCTTGCCGTTGGCGTCGGTTGAACGCAGAACGAGCTCGTGATCGCCCGGGGGAAGGGGATTGTCGAAAACGGCGGCGAAATCGCCGGTGCCGTCAATGGTCGTCTGGGCGACCACCTTGCCGTTGCTGAGGATTTCGAGCTTTGCGCCGGGCTGCGCCTTGCCGGCGATCACGGCCGAACCATCGGGCTCGACGCGCAGCACGTCGAAAGTCGGTGCGCCGGAAGAAGACTGTGCCGCATCGGCGGGTGCCGCGGCCGGCTTTGCCGGTTCGGGCGCACCATCGTCGGTGCCGGCGAAGACGCCCGCCAGACGACGCACCTGTGCCGCCGCCGCAGCAGCATTGTCAGGCAGACCGCGCAGGAACGCCGTGGTGCGTTCGGCCGCAGTGCGGGCGGTGGTGATGAGCCGCGACGTCGTTTCATCCAGCGACTCGGGAATTTCGATATTCGTCAGTTCCTTGAGCGAGGTCTCGACCTTCTTGCGCGCCGCTGCGAAATCGGCGTCGGAGGGAACCTTGCTGTCGGCGAAAAGCGTGGTCAGATCCTTGATTGACTGGGTGGCGGAAGCCGCCAGACGTCCCACCTTATCGGCGATGTTGGCCGTCTCCTCGGCCGCATCGGAGAGGATGTCGCCCGCCTTGTCACTGCCCATTTCAACGCTGTTCTTCACGGCGTTGCCGGCCTCGTTGATGGCGTCGCCGATCGGTTTGCCGTCATTGGAAATCCGCGGCAGGACGAAAAAGATCATGAGCAGGGACGCAATGCCCAGCACGATCAGCGCCAGCAAACCGGCTTTATTGTTTTTCATCCTGGAATCTCCGGGTATTTCAAGCTTTTCACACGAGTTGAGATTGCTAGCGTCTTACCTTGCGACAGACAAGCGGCGAGTGGCCAAAAGGCCATATTTGCAAGGGATTTCCCAAATTTTCTTGACGTGCCGCATCGCACATAGTTCCTTCCCTTCATGACGGACAAAAATACACCGATTCGATCCATCTGCGTTTATTGCGGCTCCCAGCCCGGACGTGATCCGGCCCATATGGAAGCAGGCCGCGCGCTTGGGAAATCCATTGCCGAAAACGGCATTCGCCTCGTTTATGGCGGCGGCACCAAGGGCATCATGGGCGCGGTTGCCAGCGGCGTTCTTTCCAATGGCGGCGAAGTAACCGGCATCATACCGGAATTTCTGGTCGATATGGAGGCAACGCGCCATTCTCTCGGACAATTGAACGAGCTTGTCATCACCAAGGACATGCATGAGCGCAAACATATGATGTTCGAGCGCTCGGATGCCTTCGTGACGCTGCCGGGCGGTGTCGGTACGCTCGAGGAGATCGTCGAGATCATGACCTGGGCGCAGCTCGGCCGCCACGCCAAGCCGATGGTTTTCGCCAATATCAACGGTTTCTGGAACCCGATGCTGGAGCTGGTGCAGCATATGCGCGACCAGGGTTTCATCCACCGCGCGCACCTTCTCAACCCGCTCATCGTCGACGAGGTGAAGGACATCGTGCCCGCCATCATCGACCGGGCGCTGGCGCAGCAGAACCCGGAAGGCGATCCCTCGGTGATTTCCCGCCTCTAGACGCGGCGATTGTTAACGGCCGCTTGGGCGGCTCGTTACAATTTTAAATGTATATTAATACAGATTTAACGGCGGCATCGGTCCGCCCGCTCTTTCCATGGCCCCGCGAATGATCTTGTGCCAGCCTCAATAGGGCGTTGGTTGTCGCGGAATTCGTTTTCGCCGCCATGAGGGTGGGTGTCATCAGGAAATGATTGCTTTTGTGGTGCGGCTCAAAAGCCGGGCGCATTTCATTATCAGGAGAAGTCCCGGAGAGGGCAGTGAGGCGATCCTCGGCTCCGCCGCCCGCCGCAGGGGCGATGCGCGAATGAGGCTCGGCATCCTGATTGCCGCCTTTGTCGTCATCTATGGTGTCGTCGCCGCGCGTCTCGTCCAATATGGCCTTGCCGAACCGGTGGCGACCGCATGGATCAACACCGGCGTCAATGCCGTCGCTTCCCGGCCGGATATTGTCGATCGCAATGGCATGCTTTTGGCGACAGATCTCAATATGGTCTCGCTTTATGCGGATCCGCGCAGGATCGTCGATCCGGACGAGGTGGTGGAAAAACTCGCAACCGTCATTCCCAACATCGACTGGCGTGAAACGCACCGCAGATTGCGTTCGGATACCGGCTTCCAATGGCTGCGACGTCAGCTGACGCCCCGGCAGCAGGCGGATATTCTCAATCTCGGCATACCGGGCATTGGTTTCCGGCCGGAAAAGCGACGGTTTTATCCGGGTGGCCCCACCGCTTCACATATTATCGGCCACGTCAATGTCGACAATCAGGGGCTTGCCGGCATGGAGCGTTACCTCGACCAGCAGGGGCTGGCCGATCTGCGCGCCGTCGGTCTTGCCAGCGGCACGCCGCTGGAGCCGGTGCGGCTCTCCATCGATCTCAGGGTACAGAACATCGTCCGCGAAGTGGTCGTGAAGGCGAAAAGCGCCTATCAGGCCGAAGCGGCGGGTTCGGTGATCCTCGATGTGGAGACGGGCGAAGTGCTGGCCATGGCCTCCGTGCCGGATTACGATCCGAACGAACCTTCCCGCACCCTTGCCGATGGCAGCATCGACAGGGAGTATGAAAAGGGCTGGTTCAACCGCATGAGCAACGCCACCTTCGAAATGGGCTCCACTTTCAAGAGTTTCACCCTCGCCATGGGGCTGGATGCGGGGGCGATCACACTCAATTCGGTGGTCGATGCGTCGCGGCCGATCCGCATGGGCGGCTTCACCATCAAGGATTTCAAGGGCCGGAACCGGCCGCTCTCCATTCCGGAGGTGTTTCAATATTCATCGAATATCGGCACGGCGGCGGTGGCCGACAAGGTCGGTGTCGAAGGCCATCAGCAGTTCCTGACGAAACTCGGGCTTCTTACCAGAATGGACACGGAAATGCCCGGTGTGGCCACCCCCACCCAGCCGAGAAACTGGAAGAAGATCAATTCCGTCACCATCTCCTTCGGCCATGGCGTCGCCACCACCCCGTTGCAGACGGCGGTGGCCGCAGCAGCCCTCATCAATGGCGGAAGCCTGATTTCGCCGACCTTCCTGCCGCGTTCGAAAGAGGCTGCGGTATCGCTGGCGAGCACCGTCATCAAAGACAAGACCAGTGCGGATATGCGTTACCTGTTCAACTGGAACGGCATCAAGGGCTCCGGCCGTGGCGCGCAGGTGGAGGGATTTCACGTGGGCGGCAAGACCGGAACCGCCGACAAGGTGATCAATGGGCGTTACGCCAAGGATATCAATTTCAACGCCTTCGTGGCCGGTTTTCCCATGCACAAGCCGAAATATGTCGTGCTGACGATGATCGATGCTCCGAGGACCGGCGTGAACGGCGGGCGCACGGCGGCCTCGACAGCAGCCCCAATGACCCGCGAAATCATCGCCCAGACGGCAGGCCTTCTCGGCGTCAAGCCGCGTTTCGGGTATGATGCGAACCCGCAGCTGCTGGTGGATTATTGACCCCATCTCTCATTCCTGTGATGAGCACAGGAATGAGGGAAGCAGCCCGGATTACCGCTTGAGCCGCAGCAGGCTCGAGCCTGTATAGATCGCCAGCGCCACCCAGATCATCGCAAAGGCCGCCATCCGCACCATGTCGAAGGGTTCCTTGAAGACGAAGATGGCGATGAGGAAGATCATCGTCGGCGCGATATATTGCATGATGCCGATGGTCGACAGCCGCAGCAGTTTTGCGCCATTGCCATAGAGGATGAGCGGCACGGCGGTGATGACGCCGCTGGCTGCCAGAAGCCAGGTGTCGGCCGCATTGCCACCCATGAAATGCGCCTGTCCGCTGAACCCCAGCCAGGCCATGACCAGCACGGCAGGGATGGACAGCAGCATGACTTCAAGCAGGAAGCCCTGCGTTGCGCCGATGGGCAGCGTCTTGCGGAAGAAGGCGTAAAAACCCCAGGACACGGTGAGCGCAATGGAAACCCACGGCAGGCTGCCCGCATGCCAGGTGAGGATCGCGACTGCGAGCGCCACCAGAACGATGGCGGCGATCTGCGCCGGATAGAGTTTTTCCTTCAGAAGCACTGCTCCGAGGAAGATGCTGAACAGCGGATTGATGAAATAACCCAAAGCCGCATCGAGCGCGCGACCCGCACCGATCGCCCAGATATAGACACCCCAGTTGATGCTGATCAGAGCGGCCGTAAGGCTCGCCATGGCAAGCATTTTCGGGTTTTTCAGCGCCGCCCTGATTTCCGTCGTCCGCCCGATCGCTATGAGTACGGCAGCGGCGATCGGCACCGACCAGACGACGCGGTGAACGATGACCTCGATCGGCGAAATATGCGCAACCGCCTTCATGTAGAAGGGAAGGAACCCCCACAGCAGATATGCGGAAAGCGCGAAAGCAAAACCGCGCGCGCTATCGCCGCCCTCTTGGGCCGGGAGCGTTTTATCGAGTGCCATGGGAGTACCGCCAATTATTAGGGATGGCCCTTCATACCGGATCGGCATGGTGCGAGCCAATTCATTTCCGTGAAGCGTCCATGAGAAAAACTGCATGAATAAAAGGCGGTTTGCCCTTGAAACGGGCTGCTGTCATAATCTGCCGGATGATAGCCGCTGGAAAGCCCGCGTGAATCATTCTCTCATCCGGCCGGTCCAAGGCTCTGAAAGGACTGGCTATTTCCCTGCAAAACGGTCGGTTGCGCGGATCAGCTGGTCAAGGATGCCGGGCTCGCTCATCGAGTGTCCGGCCGCCTCGATGATATGGAAATCCGCCTTCGGCCAGGCCTTGGCAAGCTGCCAGGCATATTTCAGCGGGCAGGGCATGTCGTAACGGCCATGCACGATGACACCCGGAATATCCCTGAGCTTGCCGGCATTGCGCAGCAATTGCTCTTCCTCCAGCCAGCAGCCGTTGACGAAGAAGTGGTTCTCGATGCGTGCGAAAGCGATGGCATATTTGTCCTCGCCGAAATCCTCGACACGTTCCGGATCGGTGACCAGCGAGATGGTCGCGCCTTCCCACTGGCTCCATGCCCTGGCGCATTCCAGCTTCTTGGTTTCGTCCGCGCCGGTGAGATAACGATTATAGGCCTGCATCATCGCGCCGCGTTCCGCTTCAGGGATTGGTGCGATGAAGTTTTCCCAGCGATCAGGGTACATTTCGGAAACACCGAACTGGTAATACCAGTCCAGCTCCGGCTTCGTGACGGTGTAGATGCCGCGCAGAACCAGTTCGCTGACGCGGTCGGCATGGGTTTCGGCGTAAGCGAGCGCCAGCGTCGAGCCCCAGGAACCGCCGAAAACCAGCCATTTTTCAAAGCCGCACAGTGCGCGCAGTTTTTCCATGTCGGCGACCAGATGCCAGGTGGTGTTGGCTTCCAGTTCCGCATGCGGCGTGGAACGGCCGCAGCCGCGCTGATCGAACAGGATGACGTCGTAAAGTGCCGGATCAAAAACCCGGCGATGCGTCGGGTTCACCCCGCCGCCCGGGCCGCCATGCAGGAAAACCGCCGGCTTTGCACCGCGTGTGCCCACCCTTTCCCAATAGATCGTGTGGCCGTCGCCGACATCAAGCATGCCGGTCTCGAAAGGTTCGATCTCGGGGTAAAAGCCGCGCAATTCTTCGGTCATGTCTTAGTTTCCTTCGGGTGGCCATTTGGCCGTGTCGTGATCCGGATGCTGATAGGAGGTGATTTCCGCCTCGTCGACGCCCTGTTCCACTACCGGCTTGCCGAAGAGCTGTTCGATCCACGGCATGCGCTTGTGGAAATTGACCTGCACCTGCGGTTCGATGCGCTCCGGCTCGTCAAAAGCGCCAATGGCGATCTCCGCGCCGCCGGGATAATGATAGGTCAGCGGCGTGCCGCACTTGTTGCAGAAACCGCGATGGATTTTTGCCGAGGAGCGGAAGAGGGCAGGCTGGCCGCGCGTCCAGGTCAGGTGCGCCTGATCGGCACTGACCAGCGCGCCGAAGAAATTGCCGAAATGTTTCTGGCACATGCGGCAATGGCAGATGGAAGCGCGGCCGAGCTTGCCCGCATGGAAACGCACGGCGCCGCACTGACAGCCGCCGGAAAATCCCGCTTCGCTCATTATTTGTTCTCCGGTGGCCAGTTTTCGGTGTCGTGGTCAGGGTGCTGATAGGAAACGAGATCGGCGAGATAGTCCACCTGCGTCAGGTCGTCCTCGGTGGCAACGGCAGGCAGTGTGTGAAGGCTGTCGACGAAATCGATCTTGCGTTCCACGCCCCACTGAATGGTCGGCGGCAGCGCGGCAGGATCATCGAAGGCCCCGGCCGCCACCGCCACGCCATCAGGCGCTTCATAGGTTAGCGGCGTACCGCATTCGGGGCAGAAACCGCGCTTGACGACACTGGAGGACTGGAAGCGTTTCGGCTCTCCGCGGGTCCATTCAAATTCCACGCCCCGCACCGAAACCAGCGGCGCGTAATAGGCACCAAAGGCCTTCTGGCACATGCGGCAATGGCATATGGAACTGTCTTTCAGCTCCCCGCTGGCGCGAAAACGGATCGCGCCGCACTGGCATCCGCCGGTATATGTCGTCATGGCCGGTCCTCCTTCACCGTTCGGATAATGTGGAGACAGACATTGTCGATGTCCTTCAGAATATCCTCGTTCCAGAAACGGAGGATTGTCCAGCCAAGTTCCTCAAACGTCCGCGTTCTCTGCTGATCATAGGCCACCGCAGCGTCTTCCGCATGTTGAAACCCATCTAACTCGACGATGATCTTATGCGACGGGCAAGCGAAATCAACGATATATCCGGAGACTGGCAGCTGGCGTCTGAAAGACAGGCCGTCAAGGCGGTGAGCGCGGACAGCGTTCCAGAACTTCAGTTCGGCGTCGGTCATAGTCTTTCGCATCTGCCGGGCATGCGACCGATGTTGAGGATTGACCTTGGCGTGGGGCACGGGAATGCTCGCAGCTTGATGGGGTGCCGCGAGATTGGAGTATGGTGTGGGCGAAAGCAAGGGCGTGCCGTGGCGCTTAACCCCCCTCTGCCCTGCCGGGCATCTCCCCCTCAAGGGTGGAGATCAGCTAGAAGCACTACCGTTGCTCCACTCTCAAGCTTTGAGATGGGCGAGACCTCGCAGCAGGTCGATCTCCCCCCTTGAGGGGGAGATGCCCGGCAGGGCAGAGGGGGGTAGCCTCGAACGCGGAGCCTACCGCTTCAACTCCCACGTCGTCGTCCGCTCCCCGGTCTCCTTGTCCTTGCCATCCTTCAACTGAATGCCCTTCTCGGAAAGCTCGTCACGCAAGCGATCGGCCTCTGCAAAGTTCTTCGCCTTCAGCATTTCCAGACGCAGCTCAACCAGCGCATCGACGGCGGAAACGATGGCCTCGTCCATTTCCGTCTTCTTCGGTAGGACACCGAGCAGGGCAGCACTCGCCGCAAAGGCGGGCAGCCTGGATGGATCGGTATTGGCGGCATGCGCCAGCGCATGCAGGGCCTGAACGGCGGCAACCGTGTTGAGATCGTCGGCGAGCGCCTCGAGCACGGTTTCGTCCGGGGCGGCATCGGAGGCTTCCGCCGCCGGCCACTTGGCGAGCAGGCGTTCAGCCTCTTCCAGACGCTTCACCGAAAAATCGATCGGCTCGCGATAATGCGTCATCAGCATGGCAAGGCGCAGAACCTCGCCCGGCCATTGCCGACCGCCGAATTTGTCCGTGTGCAGCAATTCGTAGATCGTCACGAAGTTACCCTCGGACTTCGACATCTTGCGGCCTTCCACCTGCACGAAGCCGTTATGCATCCACACATTGGCCATGACATGCGTGCCGTTGGCGCAGCGCGATTGCGCGATTTCGTTCTCATGATGCGGGAAGATGAGGTCGAGCCCGCCGCCGTGAATATCGAAAACTTCACCGAGATAGCGACCGGCCATGGCCGAGCATTCGATGTGCCAGCCCGGACGACCGCGACCCCAGGGGCTTTCCCAGCCCGGTTCATTATCCGAGGACAGTTTCCACAGCACGAAATCGCCGGGTGTCTTCTTGTGGGCTTCCACCGCCACGCGCGCGCCCGCCTGCTGTTCGTCCAGCGGCCGCTTGGAAAGCTGGCCGTAATCGGCCATCGACCTTGTATCGAACAGCACCTCGCCGCCAGCCGTATAGGCATGGCCACGCGCGATCAGCCTTTCGATGAGGTCGATCATTTCCGCGATATAGTCAGTGGCGCGCGGTTCGACGGTCGGCGGAAGGCAACCGAGCGTGGCCACATCCTCATGGAACTGGTCGGCGGTCTTTTTCGTCACCGCATGGATGGCGTCGTTCAGCGGCAGATGCGGATAATCCCGCAGCGCCCGCGCGTTGATCTTGTCATCGAGATCGGTGATGTTGCGGGCATAGGTCACATGGTCTTCGCCAAAGACGTGGCGCAGCAGCCGGTAGAGAACATCGAACACGATGACCGGGCGGGCATTGCCGATATGGGCAAAATCATAGACGGTAGGACCGCAGACATACATGCGCACATTGTCAGCGTCGATCGGCGCAAATTCCGCTTTTTCGCGTGTGAGTGTATTGTGAAATTTCAGGCGCAAGGACATGCGGCAGTTCCCTAGAGGCAGAATATTATCCTGGCCGGAACGTTTATCTTTCTTGACCTTGCGGGAGACGAAAACGATCTGGCCGGTGGCGAACCAGCAAAAAAAATCTCAGCAGCAGGTGCAGATCATCGTTCTCATATCTTGCTTTATGGCGCGGCGGTGCGGCCCGGTCAAGAGCAACCGTGGTGGCCGTATCGCCGCTCAGAGCGGAAAATATTCACTCCGGCTGGCGGTAGTCCACGAATTTTCCCTCGCGCACGAGGAAGAGTTTGCCTGTTTCGGTCAGATCGGGCGAGGCGAGCGGAAGAATGGCCGCAGCCACCTCTGATGGATGCGGTACGGTTGTCGGATCTTCGCCGGGCATGGCCTGAGCGCGCATGGCGGTGCGGGTGGCGCCGGGATTGATGCTGTTGACGCGAAGCGCGCTCTTCTGCGTCTCCGCTGCCCAGGTGCGGGCCAGCGCTTCGACTGCCGCCTTGGAGGTGGAATAGACACCCCAGAAGGGGCGACAGCTATGGGCGGCGCCCGAGGACAGGATAAGCGCGCGGCCGGCATCCGACTTCAGAAGCAGCGGCTCGACCGAGCGGATCAGCCGCCAGGTGGCGGTGACGTTGATGTTCATGACCCTTTCGAAGACTTTCGCTTCGATATGACCAACCGGCGAGATGACGCCGAGAACACCGGCATTGGCGACGAGAATATCAAGTTTGCCCCAGCGCTCGAAAATATTGGCGCCAAGCGCATCGATGGCTTTCATGTCGGAGAGATCGAAGGGAACGAGCGTCGCCGTGCCGCCGACGGCCTTGATGGCGTCGTCCAGCTCCTCAAGGCCGCCCACCGTGCGGGCGCAGGCGATGACATGCGCGCCAGCCTTGGCAAGTTCCAGCGCCGTGAAATAGCCGATGCCGCGCGAAGCGCCGGTAACGAGAGCGATGCGGCCCTTGAGATCGATAGTCATGGTCTCCCCCGAAATGATTGCGCTTCCTTCTACGAAGCGCCGCTGGCCTTTCGCAAGCGATCATATCGTCGCATGCGCTTGCCTGAACAAAAGGCAAGAAAAAAGCGGCCCCGGAAGCCGGTGGCCGCTTGTTGATCTGGAAAATCAGCCGTTGCTGGCCAGCATGGAAATCTTGCTGCCCATGGCCTCGCCGTTCTGGTCGAGAAGGCGGGTGGGATAGTCGCCGGTGAAATAATGGTCCGTGAACTGCGGACGCGCATGGTTGCGATTCTCGCCGCCAACGGCACGATAAAGCCCATCGATCGACAGGAAGGCGAGCGAATCGGCGCCAATGAACTTCGCCATCGCTTCGACATCGGCATATTGGTTGGCCAGCAGCTTGTCGGCGTCAGGCGTGTCTATACCGTAGAAATCCGGATGGAAGATCATCGGGCTGGCGACACGGATATGCACTTCCTTGGCGCCCGCTTCGCGGATCATCTGCACGATCTTGACCGAGGTCGTGCCGCGCACGATGGAATCGTCCACCAGCACCACGCGCTTGCCTTCGATCATCGCCCGGTTGGCGGAATGCTTGAGCTTGACGCCGAAAGCGCGGATCTGCTGCGTCGGCTCGATGAAGGTACGGCCGACATAATGGTTGCGGATGATGCCGTATTCGAAGGGAATACCGCTTTCCTGCGCAAAACCAAGAGCTGCCGGCGTGCCGCCATCGGGAACCGGAACCACGACATCGGCTTCCAGCGGCGCTTCCTTGGCAAGGTTCATGCCCATGTTCTTGCGTGTCGTATAGACGTTGCGACCGCCGACGACGGAATCGGGACGGGCGAAATAGACATATTCGAACAGGCAGAGCCGTTCCGGCTGCGGCTTCGAGGGCTTGCGGGCATCGATGGTGATCGAACCATCCGGCTGGATTTCGCAGATGATGACTTCGCCGTTTTCAACGTCGCGCACGAATTTCGCGCCGATGATATCGAGAGCACAGGTTTCCGAGCAGAAGATCGGCTTACCATCAAGCTCGCCCATGACCAGCGGGCGGATGCCGATCGGGTCGCGCGCGGCAATCAGCTTGGTGCGCGTCATGGCCAGCATCGAATAGCCGCCTTCCATCTGGCGGATGGCGTCGATGAAACGGTCGGCGGTGGAGCTGTGACGCGAACGGGCGATGAGGTGGAGAACGACTTCGGTATCGGAGGTCGACTGACAGATGGCGCCGGTGGCGATGATCTGGCGGCGAAGCGTCAGGCCATTGGTGAAATTGCCGTTATGGGCAATGGAAATGCCGCCTTCTTCCAGCTCGGCAAACAGCGGCTGCACGTTGCGCATCGCCACTTCGCCTGTCGTGGAATAACGGGTGTGGCCAATCGCGATGGAGCCGGGCAGGCGGGCAAGGGTTGCCGGATCGGTATAATGATCGCCGACGAGGCCCATATGGCGTTCCTGATGGAAGCGCTTGCCGTCGAAGGAGACGATGCCCGCCGCTTCCTGGCCGCGATGCTGAAGCGCATGCAGACCGAGAGCAGTCAGCGCCGAAGCGTCGGCATGGCCGAGAATGCCGAACACGCCGCATTCTTCATGCAGCGTGTCGCCGTCGATCTCTTCCTTGAAAGTGGCCCCATGGAATGTGGAATGCGAAAGCGGCTCAATCATCCGGCTTGCCCTTGCTCTCTAACGAGAAAAAAGAAAGACCTCTCCGGTGAGTATTTCCCCCGGTCGGTCCGTCTGTGTCGTGCTTGATATTTAGCACAAATAGCGCGCCTTGCATGCATTGCAAGGCGCGACACTGTGTCAATTATTCGTTGCCGGCGGATTTGTGGCCGGCACATCTTCCGCAGGCGCCTGCGTGGTCGTCGGTTCCTGTGGCTTTCCGAGGATGCGGGCGCGGATCTGCGGCTCGATATCGTCAGGCAGAACCGCCTCCAGCTTGCCGACCAGCCCGTCGAGGAAAGGCTTGGACTTCGCCTGCGTCACCCATTCCGGCTGCGTCTTCACATCCACCAGCCAGTTCCAGAAGGCGACCGCGACGACCAAAAGCAGAATGCCGCGCGCCGCGCCGAACAGGAAACCGAGCGTGCGATCCAGCGCGCCGATGCGGCTGTCGATGATGAAATCGGCAATGCGCGAGGTGATGAAGGAAATCACGATCAGCGAGACAAGGAAAACCACGCCAGCCGAGCCGGCAATGGCGATCTTGTCGTCATCGGTATAGTTGCGCGCATAGGGCAGCAGGACCGGATAAAGATAATAGGCGGCGGCGACCGAACCGGCCCAGCTCGCGATCGACAGAATCTCGCGAGAAAAACCGCGTACCATCGCAAGAATGGCGGAGAAAAGAACAACGGCGATGACGATGCCGTCGAAAATTGTAATGGGCATATACCAACTCCGGAGGTGCGACGCCTTGTCAGACGCTGCCTTGCCAATTTTGCGATCCTCTTACACCACTGTTTCCCTTGGCGAAAGGATCAATATTCGTCGTCCTCAACCTGTTTGAACCGGTTGCCGGAGCCGGCGATGCGGGCCACGAGGTCCGGAAGGCTTTCGATTTCCGTCCAGCGCCCCTTGCCGCCTTTCGGCAATTCAGCCGAAGCAGAAGGCAGAAGTGCGGCGGAAAAGCCGAGTTTTTCAGCTTCTTTCAATCGCTGGCCCGTATGCGAGACCGGCCGCACCGCGCCCGACAGGCTGATTTCGCCGAAATAGACGCAATCGGCGGGCAGGGCAAGACCGGCAAGCGAGGAAACGAGCGCAGAGGCAATCGCCATATCGGCGGCCGGTTCGGAAATGCGGTAACCGCCGGCGACGTTCAGGTAGACGTCGTGCTGGCCGAGCTTCACGCCGCAATGGGCCTCCAGCACGGCAAGGATCATGGCGAGCCGCGAACTGTCCCAGCCGACCACGGCGCGGCGCGGCGTGCCGAGCGAGGTGGCGGCGACCAGCGCCTGTACTTCGACCAGGATAGGGCGCGTGCCTTCCATGCCGGCGAAGACAGCGGCGCCCGGCGATTTTTCGTTGCGCTCACCGAGGAACAGTTCGGAAGGGTTGGAAACCTCGCGCAACCCCTTGTCCGACATTTCGAACACGCCGATCTCATCCGTCGGCCCGAAGCGGTTCTTGACGGTGCGCAGAATGCGGTAATGGTGGCCGCGGTCGCCTTCGAAATAAAGCACGGCATCAACCATATGTTCGACCACGCGCGGGCCGGCAATCTGGCCTTCCTTGGTGACGTGGCCGACAAGCACCATGGTCGCGCCCGTCTGCTTGGCAAACCGGATCATCGCCTGCACGCCGGTGCGCACCTGCGTCACCGTGCCGGGGGCGGAGTCGGCCGTGTCGCTCCAGAGCGTCTGGATGGAATCGATGATGATGAGATCGGGACGTTTGCCCTCGGAAACCGTCGCCAGAATATCCTCGACATTGGTTTCGGCGGCCAGCAGCACATCGGTCTCGGCCGCACCCAGACGCTGGGCGCGCAGGCGCACCTGCGCCACAGCTTCTTCGCCCGAAACATAGACGATGCGATGCCCGCGCCGCGAAAGGGCGGCCGCCGCCTGCATGAGCAGCGTCGATTTGCCGATGCCGGGATCGCCGCCTATCAACACCGCAGAGCCGCGCACGAAACCGCCACCGGTCGCGCGGTCGAGTTCGCTGATGCCGGTCGGGATGCGCGGCGCCTCCTCGATTTCACCGGAAAGCGAGGTGAGCGTGACGGGGCGGCCCTTCTTCGGCGTCTTGCCCGGTCCGGAACCGATGCCGCCCATCGGATCTTCCTCGACGATGGTATTCCACTCGCCGCAGCCTTCGCATTTTCCCGCCCAGCGGGTGTGAACCGTGCCGCAGTTCTGGCACACGAATTGGGTCTTGGCTTTGGCCATGTGATGTCAGTTTTCTTCTTCTACGTCTTCAGCGCCAATGTGTTGATGGCCATGGACGATGCGTAATATGCGCAGCTCGTTTTCTTTTACACGAAAATAGATGCAGCGATTTTTATGATTGACGGCGCGAAGGCCGCTACTGATTCAGTCACGGGAAACCCCTGTGAGACCTAGCCGCGCCGTGTCCCGGATTTTCCGTTCGATGGCCGATACGAACTGTTCGCCGGCGGCCGGATTTCTATCCTCCAGATATTTATAGATGTAGATAAGATCACGAATGGCGCGCGATGACAGCGAATAGGCGCGGGCCTTTGTCACTTTTCGTTTCTGGCGCGTTCGATGATGTAGGCGGTCAGATCATCGTCCGCCGTAAAGGTCACGTAATCACCCCGTTCGAACTCTGCGTCAGCTTCGTGAATCATCTTCCGGAGCTCCGCGAGTCTTCCCTCGTCACTGCTCAGCAATTGCAGGCTCGCATGAATGACTGCATCCGCATCGCTATAGATGCCTGCGGCCACCTGCTCCTCGATGAACTTCTCGTCCTGCTCGCTCAAATGGATTTCGGGCATTTCGATCTCCTTTTGTTCTCTTGTAGCACAGGTCGCTTCCGCTTTCCAAGCGCCAAGGTTGCGGCCTAGTCGTCGGCCATCAGATATTGCCGCTCATAACGCAGGCCAAGCCCCGTCAGCATCTCGTAACCGATGGTGCCGGCCGCCCGTGCGGTCTCATCAACAGGCACATTGGGGCCGAAAAGCTCGATATAGTCGCCGGCACGGATGGCATTGGCCGGAGCATCCGTCACGTCGAAAATCGTGAGGTCCATGGTCACCCGGCCGGCAACGGGGACCTTGTGCCCGTTGACCACACCATAGGCGCCGCCATGGCCCATTTCGCGCAGCGGAATGCCGGAGCCGGAAAGCGAACGCTGGTATCCATCCGCATAACCGACAGATGCGATGGCAAGGCGGCTTGCCCGTTTCAGCAGGAAGGTGCCGCCATAACTCACGGTCTGGCCTTCGCCCGCTTCACGGATCTGGATGATCCGCGCTTCGGCCGTGGCGACGGGACGCATCGGGTTTGCCATGTCATTGACCGCTTCGCCGCCATAAAGGGCGATGCCGGGGCGGGTGAGGTCGAAATGATAGTCGGGGCCGAGAAATATCCCGGCGGAAGCCGAGAGACTTGATTCGATGCCTTCGAAAGCAGCGCTAACCTTCCGGAATGATTCGAGCTGGACCCTGTTCATCGGCGAGGAGGGCGTGTCGGCGCAGGCGAGGTGCGACAGCACCAGAACCGGGTCGAAACTCGCCGGCCTCGTCACGTCGTCGGCCAGAAACAAGGCGTCGTCGAGCGGCAGCCCCAGACGGTTGAAGCCGGTATCCACATGCAGCGCGCAGGGGTGGTCACCACGCTCGGCAACCGTCGCCATCCAGAAGGAAAGCTGTTCCTCGGAGGCCAGAACCGGTACCAGGTCATTGTCGAAAACCTGGTGTTCCTGGCCTTGCCATATGCCTGATAGCACGAAGATACGCGCTTCCGGGGCATAGGAACGCAGGGTCGCACCCTCGGCCACAGTCGCCACGAAGAAATCACGCGCGCCAGCATGGTAAAGCGTCGCGCCGCAATCCTCGATGCCGAGACCATAGGCATCGGCCTTGACGACAGCCGCCGTCCGCGCCTTGCCGGAACGCTTTTTCATGTCCCGCCAATTATCGGCGAGAGCGCCGAGATCGACGGTCAGCCTCAGCGGTGCGTGCTCGAAAGCATCGGTTTCGTTTTCGGGGAAGCTATCTTCAAAGTCGTCTGTCATGCCATGCGTCCGGTTGATCTTGAACCGGTTGGGACCCTAGCACTTTTGTTCAAGACGGTAAGGACGGAATGCTCTAAACTTCGCTCATGCACAATGTTTCGCAGGAACAGGCCCTTGATTTCATGCCCGTTGCCACGACGGAAACCACGCGTTTCTGGCGTGACCGGCGTTTTGGCGGCATGGAGTGCCTGAGCGCGACTTTTCTCACCCACGAATATTCGCCGCACGCGCATGACACGTTTTCCATAGGCGCGATTGAAAGCGGCTCGCAGATTTCCACCATTCAGGGCACCACCGAACAGACGGGGCCGGGGCATCTTTATCTCATCAATCCGGATGAGATTCACGATGGCGCACCGGGCGGCGGCGGTTATCGCTACCGGATGATCTATCCCGATACGGAACTGCTGCGCGACATCATCGAGGATATGACAGGCAGAGTTTTCCACGGCACACCATCCTTCCCAAGATTTCTGCCGCGCGATCCGCAGATGGCGGCCGCCTTTCAGATGGCGCACCGGCGGCTGGAGGGGAAATCCGGCGCTCTTGAGGCGGATGAGGGCATGTTCTCGGTTCTGGCGGCTTTGTTCGGCAAGCACGGCAGCGCCATCATTCTGCCGGTCGAAACCCGTGAGAAAACGGCGGTTTACACCGCCCGCGATTATCTTTCTGACAATTACGAGACCGATATCGGCCTTGAGGAACTTGCCTCCATCGCGGGTCTCAGCCGCGCCCATCTCATCCGCGCTTTCAGGAAAGAGTTTCACATCACCCCGCATGCCTATCTGACGGATGTGCGCATCCGCAGGGCGCGCCGCCTTTTGCGCGCCGGTGAGATGCCGGCCGAGGTTGCGGCTTTGTGCGGTTTTGCCGATCAGGCGCATTTCACCCGGCATTTCAAGGCCCGCACCGGCGTCACGCCGGGGCAGTTCCGGGTCGCTTGAGTTTAAAGCATTTCCAGGAAAAGCGGAGCCCGGTTTTCCGTTCGGAAATGCGACAAAACAAAAAGCGGAGTTTCAGTAGAAAACCGCATAACGTCACTTTCGTTCAAGACCGCAGGATGTCGCAAGCGTAATCCCTCTCTTTCGAAAGGGAGAATGCGATGTCCATATCGGGAAGAAGCGGCGAGTTCGGCGCGGGATTGAGGGCGGCTGCCCCATTGCTGGTCGCCATGGTGCCGATCGGCGTGGTGTTCGGTGCGGTCGCCATCAGCAAGGGCCTGTCGCCGCTCGAAGCCTCGCTGATGTCGCTGCTGGTCTTTGCCGGCGGCTCGCAATTCGTTGCGATGGATTTATGGACCCATCCGGCAAGCTGGAGCGCACTTGGTTTTGCGGCACTGCTGGTCAATCTGCGCCATGTGCTGATGAGCGCTTCCATCGCCGGTAAGCTGGATGATTTCAGGGGCTGGCGGAAATACGCGGCCATGCTGGTGCTGACGGATGAATCCTGGGCGCTGTCGGAGTTCCGCGTCATTGCTGGTCGATTGACGGCGTCCTTTTTCACCGGGGCCGCCCTGTCGATCTATCTCGTCTGGAACCTCGCGACCCTTGCGGGGGCGCTGCTCGGTACGGTGGTTGGCGATATGTCGGTCATAGGTCTGGATTTCGCCTTTCCGGCCGTCTTCATCGTGCTGCTCATGGGCTTCTGGAAAGGCAGGGAAACCGGCTTCGTGCTTGTGGCAAGTGCCTCCGCGGCCTATCTCACCCATGCGCTTGTTCCCGGCGCCTGGTATATCGCCGCCGGCGCCCTGGCTGGACTTGCCGTTGCCGCCTTCGGCCACGAGGAACCGGCGGAGCAGCCGGCATGACGCTCGATCCGAATACGCTGCTGACAATCCTTGCCATGATGGCGGCAACCGTCGCCACGCGTCTTGGCGGCCTGCTGCTGGTCAGTCATTTTACCCTGACACCGCGTCTGAAAAAGGCGCTCGGCGTGGTCCCTCCCGCCGTCCTGATGGCCGTGGTCACCCCGACGGCGCTTGCGAGCGGTCTGGCGGAAACCATCGCCTGCGCGCTAACCGCCATCGCGGCGCTGCGCCTCAGCCTCCTGCCGGCCGCCGCGCTTGGTGTTGCTGCCGTGGCGCTGCTGCGCGGAATCGGATTGTGAGACAATGCCGTCAACCCGTTGAAAATATTCTTCCCTCGGGAACGGAACGTGCGGGATGGTGCGCAAACCTGTTCCACGCGGAATATTGAATGTGAACGGACGACCATAGCCCAGGCTTGAGTGAAGGCTTCCAAGCCGTTATCCAATGCCTGCCGTATCTTTCATGCAGCGCCGGGCGGGAGAGAGTGATGACAGGCAATCGTGAAGTTGCATTCGGACCGCTTTCCCGGATCTATTCCGAGGACCTGAAGACGTCATGGCCGTCTATCACTTTCTTGCTGCTGACGATCCTGCTCGGGTCTGTTCTCGCAACCGCCGGGCCGTATGTGTTTTCCCGTTTGATCGACGATCTGCCGGACGTGCCGCTGCAATGGACGCTCGGTTTCTCGCTCTACGCTGGTCTGACGGCGCTGGCGACGGGTATTCAGCGCTCCACGCAATATATGTCGGTCATCCATTCGGAGCGGCTGGAATATGTCGCGACAACGCGCTTCTTCGAGCGCATCGTCCATAAACATCCGTCGTTCTTCAACGATCACAATCCGGCGGAAATTCAGGCCGCGCAGACACGGGGAGCGTCGGCCGCCTCGGCAATCATGCAGATCGGCCTTATTTATTTCATTCCGGGCATTGCGACCTTCCTGTTCAGCACCCTGTTGCTGGGAACGGTTCTCAGTGCGGATTTGGTCGCCATCGTCATTGTTTATGGCGCGGTCTTCATCGCGCTTACGCTCGCCTCGAACCGCCTGACCACGCCATTTCTGGAGAAGGCCATTGAAGCCGGGCAGGAGAATGCCGGGTTTGTCGGCAATGCCATCGGCATGATCGAGCCTTTGCGGCATACCGGCAGTACGGCGTGGATGAAGCGTCGGTTCGCGGACAATGCGGGCTCGATTTATCGGAACTGGCGGCTCTACTCCCTGCGGCGGATCGGCTTCGTCTTCACGATTTCGCTTGCACTCGCCGTGCAGATGGTCATCGGCTTTTATCTGCTGTTGCCGCGCTATGAGACGGGAGACCTCTCGATAGGTGATATTGTTCTCTTCAACACGCTTCTGCTGCAGCTCAACATGCCTTTCGAATTGATCGGGCAGTCGATCAGCGAAGTGGTCCGATCCTTCGCCCACTTCGCGCCCTATGCCCGCATGTGGAATGCCGTAGCAGAGGATGAGCCGCCACGTGCGAGCCGGCTGCAGCTGTCGGGCAAGGTGATAGAATTCAAACATGTGGGTTTCCGTTACGAAAACGGTCGCGGCGTTGAAGGTGTTTCTTTCACCGCAGCGCCGGGACGCCTGACCTTCATCACCGGCGAGACCGGGTCCGGCAAATCGACCCTCTTCCGGCTCCTGCAGAAAACCATGGCACCGCAATCGGGTCGCATCAGCGTCGATGGCACCGATCTGACTACAATCGGCCGGGACGACTGGTTTGCCGCTGCTGGCATCGTTCCGCAGGAGGTGCAATTGCTGAACGATACCTTGCGGAGCAATATCGTCCTCGGTCGAGTGCTGGATGAGGAAAAACTTCGCCGCTCGGCCGAGCGTGCGGCCATACTCGACCGGATAGAGGCGATGCCGGAGGGTTTCGACACAATTGTCGGTGAAAGGGGCCTTAAGCTTTCCGGCGGTGAGCGCCAGCGGGTTGCGATTGCCCGTGCGCTTTATGGCGAACCATCCATCCTGTTGCTCGATGAGGCAAGCTCGGCTCTGGACGAGGAGACGGAGCGGGAAATCATGGACCAGTTAAGACGGGTCGACAGCGATATCACTATCATCGCCATTACCCACCGCCAGAGCAGCATCCGCGCCGGAGATCAGGTCATCGCCTTGCCGAGTGGGGCAATCAATGAATCGGACTCTGAAGTGTCAGTTCCAAGCCATTGAAAAACCTCGCCCCACCCTAGAACAGGACGGGGCGAGGTTTTTCAGCAATAGCCGGCGTGGCTGCGCGTCAATGCTCTTCGTACTGGCTGAAGCTCGGATCGGCGAGATCGGTAAATCGCGTGAACTCGGACTGGAAGGCGAGCTTCACCGTGCCGGTCGGTCCGTGACGCTGCTTGGCGATGATGACGTCGGCCGTGCCTTTCACCTTGTCGAACAGGGCTTCCCATTCAGTATATTTGGGATCGGAAATATCGCGCGGCTCCATGTTCTTGACGTAATATTCCTCGCGGAACACGAACAGCACCACGTCGGCGTCCTGCTCGATGGAGCCGGATTCACGAAGGTCGGAAAGCTGCGGGCGCTTGTCTTCGCGGCTTTCCACCGCACGGGAGAGCTGTGACAGCGCGATGATCGGAACGTTGAGTTCCTTGCCCAGCGCCTTGAGGCCTGTGGTGATCTGGGTGATTTCCTGCACGCGGTTTTCGCCGCTCTTGCCGGAGCCGGTCATCAGCTGAACGTAGTCCACCACCAGAACATCAAGGCCGCGCTGGCGCTTCAGGCGGCGGGCGCGGGCGGAAAGCTGGGCAATCGAGATACCACCGGTCTGGTCGATATAAAGCGGCACTTTCTGCATCATCTGGGAGCAGGCGACGAGCTTTTCGAAGTCAGCCTCGGTAATGTCACCGCGACGGATTTTCGAGGAGGACACTTCGGTCTGCTCGGAAATGATACGGGTCGCCAGCTGTTCGGACGACATTTCGAGCGAGTAGAAGCCGACGACGCCGCCGTTCTTGGCCTTGTACGACCCGTCCGGCTGCACTTCCTGCTCGTAAGATGCGGCAATGTTGTAGGCGATGTTTGTCGCGAGCGAGGTCTTGCCCATACCCGGACGACCGGCAAGCACGATAAGGTCGGAACGCTGCAGGCCGCCCATGCGGGCATCGAGCGAGTGAATGCCGGTGGAGATGCCCGAGAGGTTACCGTCGCGCTCGAAGGCCGCCCCCGCCATGTCGATCGCCAGCGCCACGGCATCGTTGAACGATTGGAAGCCGCCGTCATAACGGCCGGTTTCCGCCAGTTCGAACAGACGGCGTTCGGTGTCTTCGATCTGCGCCTGCGGCGGCATGTCGAGCGGCGCGTCATAGGCGATGTTGACGACATCCTCGCCGATCTGGATCAGTGCGCGGCGCAGCGCCAGATCATAGATCGCCCGACCGTAATCTTCCGCGTTGATGATCGATACGGCTTCGGCTGCCAGACGTGCGAGGTACTGCGCCACCGTCAGATCGCCGATCTTGTCGTCGGCGGGTAGGAAGGTCTTGATCGTCACCGGATTGGCGGTCTTGCCCATACGGATGATATCGCCCGCCACCTCGAAGATCTTGCGGTGCAGCGGCTCGTAAAGATGCACGGGCTTCAGGAAGTCCGACACGCGGTAATAGGCGTCGTTATTGACGAGGATGGCGCCGAGCAGCGCCTGTTCAGCCTCGATATTGTTCGGCGCTTCACGGTAATGCGGTTCCGCCGGTTGCGCGGGGGTGATCTTTCTCACAGCGTCGTTCATGGTTTGCGCGATCTCCCTTTGCCTTTGTCCTTAAACCTCGGGTTTGGCTTTCTGGGGCATGGCAGTCAATGATATTGTTGCAACACTCTGTGGCAGGCTGACGTCCGCTCTACGAAGCTTGATCACATCTTCAGTTGTCCCCAGCAATCCACAGGCGGGGTGGGGACAAGGTGCCGGGTTCTTCCGGCAAGGTGATTCGCTGCCATGAGTTTATCGCATGGCAGACCCGTCGTGAAAGAAACTTGAAAATCGTCAGTCTTACGAATAAATAGGCAGAAAATAAGTAGTGTGCTAATTATAAGGCTTGCTGACATGTCTCGCGAGACCGACAAGGAACAGCTTCTCGATGAAGTCTCCGCTTTCACCCGGAAACTGCGCGCGTTTTTCGACGCGCGGGTGGGGGAGAGCGGGCTGACGCTTGCGCGGGCGCGAGCGCTTTTTGCGCTCTCGCGGCGTGGACCGCTGACGCAGACCGAGCTTGCCGAGGAAATGGAAATCGAGACGCCGACGCTGGTGCGGGTGCTTGATGGCATGGAGAAGCAGAACCTCATCGAGCGCCGCTCCGATGAAACCGACCGCCGCGCCAAACGCATCCACATGACGGTGGAGGGCGAAAAAACCTCCGAGACGGTGCAGGCAATGGCAAAGTCGCTGCGCTCCGAGATTGCCGCCGACATTTCCTCGCAGGAACTGGCGACGGCGCTTGATGTCATGCGCCGGCTTTCGGCCAATCTGCAAAATCTCGCGGCCGGGAGGGTGCAATCATGAGCAACCTCGTACCGCAAACCGCTGACAAGGCCGCTTCCCAGGATGCCGAAGGAACTGCCAAACCAGCCGACCTTCCCGAAGAGGCAGTGACGCCGATGAGCGCTTCGGGCGCGGGCGAAACCGTGCCGGAACCTGCCGCTGCCGCCGCACCACAGCCGGTTGAGCGGCCGCTCTGGCTGCGGCTGTGCTTTATCTTCGCAGGCCTGTCGTTCTTCATCACGCAAGGCCTGGGCATGAACCTCGTCATGGCCAATATCTACCAGCTGCAGGGCGAGTTTTCCGCCACGGTGGCTGAGGTCGCGTGGCTTTCCGCGGCCTATATGGCGCCTTACGCCACGTTTTCCATCGCGCTGTTCAAGGTCCGGGCGCAATATGGCCTGCGACCCTTCGCCGAAGTCTCGATTATCGTGTTTGTCGTGGCTTCCTGTCTCAACCTGTTCGTGACCGACCTGCATTCGGCAATCGTCATCCGTTTTGTTAGTGGCATGGCCGCCGCGCCGATCTCGTCGCTCGGCTTTCTCTATATTCTGGAGGCCTTTCCGCCCGCCCGGAAATTCTCGCTCGGTTTCAGCATAGCGCTGACCGGCACGTTGCTGTCGGCGCCGCTCGCCCGCATCGTCTCGCCATCCCTGTTGGAAATCGACGGATGGAACGCGCTCTATTCCATGGAAGTGGGATTCGCGCTGATCGCTTTCGCCATGATCTATGTGCTGAAGGTCACCCCGCCGCCGCGCGCGAAAGTCATCGAGCGCATGGATATTCTGAGCTATCTCTTGTTTGCAGGCGGTCTCGGCTGTCTGGCGGTCATGCTCACCCTCGGCCGGTTCTACTGGTGGTTCGAAACATGGTGGCTGGGCGTCCTTCTGGCGACGTCGATCGCACTTCTGACGCTGATGGCCTTCATCGAATTGCCGCGTAAGAATCCGCTGCTCGACCTGCGCTGGATTTTCTCGAAAACCAACCTGCACATTATTGCGGTCCTGCTCGTCTACCGTGCGGTTTCCTCCGAGCAATCCTCAACGGCGGTCAGCTTTTACCAGCAGCTCGGCCTGCTGAACGACCAGACGACGACACTTTATGCGCTTGTGCTTTTGGCGACCGTTCTCGGCGGTGCGGCCTGTGCCTGGCTGATGCTGACGAAATACGTCGATACCGCCCATGTGATTGCGCTGGCGCTGATCGCCGCCGGTTCATTCATGGATAGCCAGTCCAACAATCTGACGCGGCCGGGTGAGATGTATCTCAGCCAGATGATGATCGCCTTTGGCGCGGCGATGTTCCTGCCGCCCGTCATGGCCAAGGGTTTCGCCGCCGCGCTGGCCCGGGGTGCACCCTATCTGGTGAACTTCATCACCATCTTCCTGTTCACGCAAATCACGGGTTCGATGCTGATGACGGGCCTGCTTGGCAGTTTCGTAACGCTGCGGGAGAAGTTCCACTCCAATATTCTGGTGGAAAATATCCTGCTTACCAATCCCATGGTCGCCCAGCGGGTCTCGCAGCTTTCCGGCGCTTACAGCCATGTCATCACCGATCCGGCATTGCTGAAGGCAGAGGGGCTGTCACTGCTTGGCCAGCAGGTCAGCAGGGAAGCCTATGTGCTTGCTTATAATGACACGTTCCTGCTGATTTCAGTCGTTTCCGCGCTGGCGTTGGCCGCGCTTTTGATCCACCTTGCATGGCTGCGCATCCGTCCTTTCCTTTTCCGGGAAGACATCGATGCCGCACCGGCACCACAGTCTTGAACATTCCAAGAGTGACAAAATGCTGAAGAAGTTTTTTACCCCCGTTTCCATTCTCGTGCTGCTCGGCGGTCTCGCCGGCGTGGCGCTGGTGCTTTACGCCTGGCGGCTGCCGCCGTTCCTTTCCACCGTCGAAATGACCGACAACGCCTTCGTACGGGGTTATGTCACGACGATGAGCCCGCAGGTGAGCGGTTATGTCGTGGACGTGCCGGTGAAGGATTATCAGGAAGTCAGCCAGGGCGTGCTGCTCGCGAAGATCGATGACCGCATCTACCGCCAGAAGCAGGCGCAGGCGGAAGCAACGCTCGATACCCACAAGGCCGCACTCGACAATTCCCGCCAGCAGGAAAATGCCGCCAACGCCAATATCCGCTCGAGTGAAGCGGCGGTCGACAGTGCCGAGGCGTCGCTGAAACAGGCGCAGCTCGCCTCCGACCGGCAGGATAATCTCATCAAGAGCGGCGCCGGCACCTCCAGCCTGCAAGAAGAAGCCCATGCCGGGCTTGAAAAGGCGAGGGCGTCACTCTCGCAGGCCAAGGCGGCGCTTGAGGTCTCGCGGCAGGATCTGCAGACCATCATCGTCAACCGCAGCTCGCTGCAGGCGGCCGTCGCCAATGCCGAGGCTGCCGTCGAGCTCGCCCGGATCGATCTCGCCAATACCGAAATCCACGCTCCCGTGGATGGCAGGCTCGGCGAGGTCGGCGTGCGCACTGGTCAATATGTCACCGCCGGAACACAATTGATGGCCGTTGTGCCGCACGATGTCTGGGTCATCGCCAATTTCAAGGAAACCCAGCTCGCCGGCATGCAGGTGGGCCAGCCGGTGACGATCTCCGTGGATGCGTTGCATCGACGCAAGCTGACCGGCCATGTGGAACGGTTTTCGCCCGCGACGGGTTCGGAATTCGCCGTCATCAAGCCTGACAATGCGACGGGTAATTTCGTGAAGATCGCCCAGCGTCTCGGCGTGCGGATTGCGATCGATGCGGATCAGCCGCTTGCGGCGGAGCTTTCGCCGGGCATGTCGGTGGTGGTGCATGTGGATAAGAGCAAGGCGCCTGAGGGGGCGGAGACGGCGGCGAAGTAGTTGGGCGTAGAGGCTGCGGATAGCGGGCACCCCCCCTCTCTCCACACATTCCATGCAAACAAAAAACCCCGGATGTCGCCATCCGGGGTTTTCCTTTGACCTTTAAGCCAAATCTTATTCGTCGTCGCCGTCGCGATCAGCTTCCGGATCGAAGAAGTCTTCCGGACGCAGTGCGTCTTCGTCAACGCCGTAGATGGCGTCAGCGGAGGTGAGGCTTTCGCCCTTGGCCTGACGTTCTGCTTCTTCAGCCGAACGGGCAACGTTCAGCTCAACCTGCAGCTCGACTTCGGCATGCAGGTGCAGGGTGACGTTGTGCAGGCCGATGGTCTTGATCGGCGTGTTCAGTTCAACCTGGTTGCGGCCGATGTTGAAGCCTTCGGCAGCCAGGATTTCAACGACGTCACGAGCAGCGACAGAGCCGTAGAGCTGGCCGGTTTCGCCAGCCGAACGGACGACGATGAAGGACTTGCCTTCGAGTGCTTCGGCAACCTTCTGGGCTTCCGACTTGCGCTCGAGGTTACGGGCTTCGAGCGTTGCGCGCTCGGTTTCGAAACGTGCCTTGTTGGTGGCGTTGGCGCGCAGCGCCTTGCCCTGCGGCAGCAGGAAGTTACGGGCGTAGCCGTCGCGAACCTTTACGGTTTCGCCCATCTGGCCGAGCTTGTTGATGCGTTCGAGAAGAATGACGTCCATCTTCTTGATCCTTTCTATGGTTTGGTTTCGTTCGAATTGTCGGTTTTCCGCGCCGGTGTAAGAGAGATCGTGCTGCGCACGTCGCTCAGGCCGAACACGAGAATGATGAACAGCGGAAAGACAAAGACCGCCGAAAGATATGCGAGAATGAGAACCGGCAGCCGCCAGTCCTTGCCGCGGGCGCGCTTGTGCAACGAGGCGTAACCCGCCATCAGGAAGCCCGCGCCGAAGGTGCCGCAGATGACTGCGCCGACCATGGCCGCGACGCCGCCGAGGAAGATGGCGACGATGCCGGCGAGGAAGATGAAGATGGCGTTGCGGTGCATGCGCAGCGCAGAGGCAATGTCCTCGCGCGGGCGCAGACCCTTGCCGAAGGTGCCGACCACTCGCGTCGCGAAATAATAGGCGGCAAACAGCAGGATGACCCAGAGACCGCCCTGAACGATCGGCAGCAGAAGTACAAACAGGGACTTCGTCCGCGCCAGTGCCTCGACATTGGGTTCGAACAACGGTTCGCTGTTCTGAACCGAGGTCATAATCATGTCGATCATACGCGTGACGAGATCGGGACCGTAACCGATCATCCAGCCGAGAATGACGACGGCGACGGAAACCAGAATGCACAGATGCAGGACGATGCCGGAAAGCGGATACCAGGCAAGCAGATCATCCGGGCCGCCGAGTTCGGAGGCCGGGCGCGCCAGATTGGCGAGGTGCGAAAGCCAGCCCGCCGGGATCAGCGTGAAGATCGCAATGGTCAGCGCAAAAAGCGGCGACATGACTAGCGCGCCGATGAGGGCGGTGGTGATGATCGCGATAATGGCGGCGCGGTTGCCCCAGCCCATGCCGGCGATGAAGATCGGCATGGCGGAACCGGCATAAAGCAGGAAGGACAGAGACGACTGTGCCGTTGCGCCAAGCGTCAGAAACGCGGCGCATATGCCGGCGAGAACGCCGGAGATCAGCACTGTCTGGTTCAACTTCTGCACTTCGCTGTCCTGCTGAAACTTAAGCAGTTAGAGGATCGCTCCTGAGAGCCTCATCCCCAACATGGGTTTTTAGAGTATCGATCCGCGCCCAACGCGGAAGGATTATAATTTTCGACCCGCTGATTAAGAGTCAGCTGCTCGAGAAAAACGAGGCTGCGATAAACCGCAGCCTCGCTTTAATTCATTACGCTACAACGTAGGGCAGCAGGCCGAGGAAGCGGGCGCGCTTGATCGCCTGGGCGAGTTCGCGCTGCTTCTTCTGGGAAACGGCCGTGATGCGGGACGGAACGATCTTGCCGCGCTCGGAAATGTAGCGCTGCAGGAGACGTACGTCCTTGTAGTCGATCTTCGGAGCGTTGGCGCCGGAGAAGGGGCACGTCTTGCGACGGCGGTGGAACGGGCGGCGTGCCTGGGAAGAGGATGCGTCAGCCATTGGTCAAAACTCCTTCTTATGCACGGTCTTCGCGCGGACGGCGCGGACGGTCTTCACGGTCGCCGAAGCCACCTTCGCGCGGTGCGCGGGGACCACGATCTTCACGCGGGCCACGGTCCGGACGGTCGCCGTCACGGCGCGGACGGTCGTCGCGATCGCGCTTCTGCATCATCGCGGACGGGCCTTCTTCGTGGGCTTCGACGGCGATGGTCATGTAGCGAAGAACGTCTTCGTTGATGCGCATCTGGCGCTCGACTTCATGGATGGCGGCCGCCGGAGCGTCGATGTCCATGAGAGCGTAGTGAGCCTTGCGGTTCTTCTTGATGCGGTAGGTGAGGGACTTCAGACCCCAGTTCTCGACGCGTCCGACTTTACCGCCGAACGATTCGATAACGCCCTTGTACTGCTCGACAAGTGCGTCGACCTGCTGGGCAGAAATATCCTGCCGGGCAAGGAAGATGTGTTCGTAAAGAGCCATTTAAGCTTTGCCTTTCTTGCGTTTCGTCCTCCACCCGGCAACGGCGCTAAGCCTCAACGACTGCTCCTGAAAAGGCGTGAAGGCCTTAAAGCAAGAAAAGCGTTGTTCGAGACGGTCGAGAGCGGAGACACGGGAGGCCGGAAAAACCTTATGGTTCCTGCTGTTCCGTTGCCGGAACCAGCCCTCCGTTCAGCCACCAGCCAATTGGACCGGGTGTTGTGAACAGCGCGCTTATACGGATTTTTCCGCAGAAAACAACCCCGCACCGCAAAATCAGGCTATTCCTCTGGCTTTCTTCCATTTTCGCAGCCGTCCGCGGGCGTTAACGTAGGGCGAGGACGTGTTGAACTGGATCATACGGCCAAGCGACCATTTGCCGTACCAGCCGGGGGCGTAAAGCTGATGCGGATCATATGTGTTGATGGCGTCGATGATCCGTCTTTTCACACTGTCCAGTCGCTCCTGCCGTTCGGCGAAAGACAGGGAGACGTAGTCGCCATAGAATTTCTGCGCCAAGGCTCCCAGCGCATTCCACTTATAGCCTGTTTCGGGAAAATCCGGTTCACGACCTTCGGCACGAAGGGATATCCACTTCAGCACCAGCTCTCCCCAGCCAATCAGATAGGCGACGAGGTCGTTGACGCTCATCAGCGTACCGGCTGCATGGCCGTCCATGTCCCTCGTCCCGGCAAGGTCCACCGGGACTGTTTCCAATTCGCGCATCAGCTTTTCAAAACTGCTTTCGATTGCAGTTCGCAGTTCCGTTGCGCTTTCGGGGACGGCCATGGCAACCAGCTACCTCAGATCGCCATCGGATATTGCCGATGGATCGCGGCAATACCCGTCAGCACCTCTTCTGACAGCGTCACATCCGCCGCTGCGATATCCACCTTCAACTGCTCCATCGTCGTCGCGCCGATGATGGCCGAGGCCATGAAGGGGCGTGTCAGGCAGAAGGCGATGGCGAGTTGGGCCGGATCGATCCCATGCTCGGCGGCAAGCTTTAGATAGGCCTTGACCGGCGCTTCCTGCAGCGGCTGCAACCGGCCGCCGAGATCCTTGTTGATGGAGGCGCGTGATCCCGCCGGGCGCGCGCCGTTCTGGTATTTGCCGGTCAGCAGACCCGCCGCAAGCGGCGAATAGGCGAGCAGGCCGACATCTTCGTGATGGGCGACTTCCGCCATGTCGAGATCGAAGCTGCGGTACAGCAGGTTATATTCGTTCTGAATGGTGGCGACGCGCGGCAGGCCGTTCGCTTCCGCGATGTCGATATATTTCTGCGTGCCCCAGGCGCTTTCGTTGGAGAGGCCAATGGCGCGGATCTTGCCGGCCTTCACCAGTTCTCCGAGCGTCTCCAGCTTTTCGGTGATTTCGGCAAGCGTGCGCTTCTTGTCCTGACCGGAGGCGTCGAAGCCCCATGCGCCACGGAAATGGTAGGTGCCGCGATTCGGCCAGTGAACCTGGTAGAGGTCGATGTAGTCGGTCTTCAGCCGCTTGAGGCTGGTATCCACCGCCTCGCGGATGGCGGCGGAGTCGATATCGCGGCCGCCGCGAATATAATCTCGCCCGGAGCCGGCGACCTTGGTGGCGAGCACGACCTGATCGCGCCTGCCGGTCTTTTCGAACCAGCTGCCGATATATTCCTCGGTCCGGCCCTGCGTTTCGGCGGAAACGGGGGTGGTGGGATAAAGCTCGGCCGTATCGAAGAAATTGACGCCGTTTTCGATGGCATAGTCCATCTGCTGATGGGCTTCTGCTTCGGTGTTCTGCGTGCCCCACGTCATGGTGCCGAGGCAGATTTCGGACACGGAGATGCCCGTGCGTCCCAGTAGATTCTGTTTCATGGAGAGGTCCCGGTGCTTTGACGAGTTTTGGAAGGTGGGGTGAAAGTAATGGGGATTTGCCGCAGTGCAAGAAAAAATATGATGAAAAGAAAGGGGAAAACAGGTCGGCAAAATCCCTGACAAAGGCCTGCCATAGGGCTTCAAGCCTTGACTTCGCTGGCGGGAATGTGAATGGAAGTCCGAAAGAATAAAGGCAAGGCCAGACAAGAAGGACGACATCCCATGGGTATTGCATTCACATTTCCCGGTCAGGGAAGCCAGGCCGTCGGCATGGGCAAGGAGCTGGCGGATACCTATCCGGAAGCGCGCGCCGTGTTTCAGGAGGTCGACGAGGCGCTCGACCAGAAGCTTTCCGATATCATGTGGAACGGCCCGGAAGAGACGCTGACGCTGACGGCCAATGCCCAGCCGGCGCTGATGGCCGTGTCCATGGCGGTCATGCGGGTTCTCGAAGCGCGCGGCTTCAAACTGTCCGATACGGTTTCTTATGTAGCCGGCCATTCGCTCGGCGAATATTCGGCGCTCTGTGCCGCCGGCACCTTCTCGGTTGCCGATACCGCCCGTCTTCTGCGTATCCGCGGCAATGCCATGCAGGCCGCCGTGCCGGTCGGCGAGGGCGCGATGGCTGCGATCATCGGACTGGAGCATGATGCGGTGTCCGCAATCTGCGAGGAAGCCGGCATCCTCGGTGTCTGCCAAATCGCTAATGACAATGGCGGTGGCCAGCTGGTTATTTCCGGCGGCAAGGCTGCCGTTGAAAAGGCGGCGGCGATCGCTTCCGAAAAGGGCGCCAAGCGCGCCATCATGCTGCCGGTCTCGGCACCCTTCCACTCCGCACTGATGGCGCCGGCGGCGGAAGCCATGCGCGAGGCGCTGGCCAAGGTCGAAAAACACAACCCGGTCGTGCCCGTTGTCGCCAATGTGCGCGCCACACCCGTTTCCGATGCCAATGAGATCGCCGCTTTGCTGGTCGAGCAGGTAACGGGCCAGGTGCGCTGGCGCGAGACGGTGGAATGGTTCGCCGCCAACAATGTCACGCAGCTGTATGAGATCGGTTCCGGCAAGGTGCTGACGGGCCTTGCCCGCCGCATCGACAAGACGGTGAACGGCGTTGCCGTCAACGGCGCTGCCGATATCGACCAGCTTCTCGCCACTCTTATCGGCTGAGACGGGCTTCGCCCCGTAACGGCCTTTTGTTTTACGATAATTCCCGATGCAATTCCGTTAAAAGGCTTTGCGGAGTTGCTCTAAAGAAGGAACGGAACATGTTAGATCTGACAGGCCGCAAGGCTCTCGTAACCGGCGCGACCGGCGGCATCGGCGAAGAAATCGCCCGCCTTCTCCACAGCCAGGGCGCAACCGTCGGCCTGCACGGCACCCGCGTTGAAAAGCTTGAAGCGCTGGCGGCGGAACTTGGCGACCGCGTCAAGATTTTCCCGGCTAACCTTGCCGACCGAGCCGAGGTAAAGGCGCTCGGCGAAAAGGCCGAAGCCGAGCTGGAAGGCGTGGATATCCTCGTCAACAATGCCGGCATCACCAAGGACGGCCTCTTCGTGCGCATGAGCGACGAGGACTGGGATAACGTCATCGAAGTGAACCTGACGGCGATGTTCCGCCTGACGCGCGAGCTGACACATCCGATGATGCGCCGCCGTTTCGGCCGCATCATCAACATCACCTCCATCGTCGGTGTCACCGGCAATCCTGGCCAGGCCAACTACTGCGCCTCCAAGGCCGGCATGATCGGTTTTTCGAAGTCGCTGGCGCAGGAAATCGCCACCCGCAACGTCACCGTCAACTGCGTGGCGCCCGGCTTCATCGAAAGCGCCATGACCGACAAGCTGAACGACAAGCAGAAAGACGCCATTATGGGCGCCATTCCGATGAAGCGCATGGGAACCGGTGCGGAAGTCGCATCGGCCGTTCTTTACCTGGCTTCCAATGAGGCAGGTTACATGACTGGCCAGACCCTGCACGTCAATGGCGGCATGGCGATGATCTGACGGCGCATGAGGCCGTCATGAAAAGGATTGCGGCGCTGTTTAAGCACCTTCTTGGGTAGCTGGCGCCGCAAGCCCCGCCGACTGGTTTTCGGCGAAATAGCCTGTCATACGCTGTGCTTAGCGCGTTTTCAGGCTTTTCGACCGATTGAAACCATGTTAAGCGGGCCAAGACTGTGAACAGTCGTCCCGGAGAGACAGGAAGCCGTTGCGATTTTGCGTGACGATGTCTAGCTTGGACCGGGTTGAACGGGTTTGCCAGCAGTGCCGGATTTGAACGGCGCATGAGGGCTTCTAACAGGGCAGGGTGCCGTAAGGCATTCCCTTCAAAATAAAGGTCGAGGAAACCGACATGAGCGATATCGCAGAACGCGTAAAGAAAATTGTAATTGATCATCTTGGCGTTGACGCCGACAAGGTTGTTGAAGGCGCTAGCTTCATTGACGATCTGGGCGCTGATTCGCTCGATACCGTTGAACTGGTCATGGCTTTCGAAGAAGAATTCGGCGTCGAAATTCCCGACGACGCAGCTGACTCGATCCTGACTGTCGGCGACGCCGTAAAGTTCATCGAGAAGGCCCAGGCCTGATCGACCTTCATGGGGGAGGTGCAATATCCTCCCGTCCTTGGCCCGGCTCGTCCGGGCCAATGTTTTATAGGCAGACGGTACATGCCCCAGGCGGCGCGTGTTCCGGGCGATGCATGAGGTCACGGGCCGGAAACGGCGCCCGCAGCCATCATGCTGACATTTGAAATACTGCAACATCGAATGAACATCCCTGATGTCCGGCGTTGCATGAAGACCGATGATTTGGATAAGGGCGGAGCGTTGGCGATGAGGCGTGTCGTTATCACCGGTACCGGCATGGTATCTCCTCTTGGATGTGGGACGGAAGTGACCTGGGAACGGCTTTTGGCCGGCCATAACGGCGCCCGTCTCGTGACTGAATTCGAAGTCGAAGACCTTCCGGCAAAGATCGCCTGCCGTATTCCCGTAGGCGATGGTTCCAACGGCACCTTCAATGCCGATGACTGGATGGAACCCAAGGAACAGCGCAAGATCGATCCTTTCATCCTGTACGGCATGGCTGCCGCCGACATGGCGCTTGCCGACGCGGACTGGCACCCGGAAACGGACGAGGACCAGATCGCCACCGGCGTTATGATCGGCTCCGGCATCGGCGGCCTGGAAGGTATTGTCGAGGCGGGCTATACCCTGCGCGACAAGGGCCCGCGGCGCATTTCTCCCTTCTTCATTCCCGGCCGTCTGATCAACCTCGTATCCGGCCAGGTTTCCATCCGCCACAAGCTGCGCGGACCGAACCATGCGGTGGTGACGGCCTGCTCGACCGGTGCGCACGCCATTGGCGATGCCGCCCGTCTGATCGCACTCGGCGATGCAGACGTCATGGTCGCCGGTGGCGCTGAATCGCCGGTCTGCCGCATCGCGCTTGCCGGCTTCGCCGCCTGCAAAGCGCTTTCAACCCAGCATAATGACGATCCGCAGAAGGCCTCGCGCCCCTATGACCGTGACCGCGACGGTTTCGTCATGGGTGAAGGTGCGGGCATCGTCGTTCTGGAAGAGCTGGAACACGCCAAGGCGCGCGGCGCGAAGATTTATGCCGAAGTCGTCGGTTACGGCCTTTCCGGTGATGCCTATCACATCACCGCTCCGTCCGAGGATGGTGAAGGCGCCTATCGCTGCATGTCGATGGCGCTGAAGCGCGCCGGCCTGACGCCTGATGATATCGATTACATCAACGCCCATGGTACTTCCACCATGGCGGATACGATCGAGCTCGGCGCGGTCGAACGGCTCGTCGGCGAATCGGCCGCGAAGATTTCGATGTCTTCCACCAAGTCGGCCACCGGCCATCTTCTTGGTGCGGCGGGCGCTATCGAGGCAATCTTCGCCACGCTTGCGATCCGCGACAACATCGTTCCGCCGACGCTGAACCTCGACAATCCCGATGTCGAGACGAAGATCGACCTGGTGCCGCACAAGGCGCGCAAGCGGCAGGTCAACGTGGCGCTTTCGAATTCCTTCGGTTTCGGCGGTACCAACGCCTCCCTCGTGCTGCGTCGTTACGAAGCATAATCCCCGGCGGCGGCTCTGCCGCCGCGCTGGCGCCCTCCCACCGGGTGCTGACGAAGGCCGTTCTTTCCTTTGAAGAACGCATTGAGGCTTGCGAAAGTCATTCCGGTTTTCGCGCCGATATTGTAGTCGTTTATGAAGCGTTTGCCGGTTCGGGGTGATTTCTGGCCGCAGGCTGCTTCCTCCATCGGCTTTGTCCGAAACGATGTTCGTGAAGCGGAAAGATATGCTTCACGATATCTCCATGTGGTGCAGGAAGGCATTCCGAACCTGTTTTTGCCGCATTACCTGCGCAAAAAGCGCTGACAACGCCGAACTGAAAAGGACCGACGGTGAGCGACACGAACCAGAACAGCCAGGGACCATACGGACAGAACGGCGCGGGCGAAGGCAATCGCGGCCCGATCATTCCGAAATCCCCGACGGAAGCCTTGCGGCCGGAAAAAGTACCGGCGCCGCCCAAGCGCTCCCGCAAGGCCCATGGCCAGCTTGTAATCTTTCTGAATTTTCTGATGACGCTTGCAGTCGCGGTCTGTGTGCTGGCCATTGCCGCTTTCTATTACATGATCAATGCGTTCCAGGAGCCCGGTCCGCTTCAGACGAACACCCATTTCACGGTGCGCAATGGTGCCGGCATCATCGAGATCGCCAATAATCTCGAGCGCAACGACGTCGTCTCCAACGCCCGCGTCTTCCGTCTGATGACCGGCAGCTACCTGCAAAAGGACCAGACGCTGAAGGCTGGCGAATACGAGATCAAGGCCGGTGCGTCGATGAAGGACATCATGATGTTGCTGGAGTCCGGCAAATCGATCCTTTATTCCGTGTCGCTGCCGGAAGGCCTGACCGTGAAGCAGATGTTCGCGCGCCTTGGAGCAGACGAAGTGCTGGACGGCGAATTGCCCTCGGCCCTGCCGCCGGAAGGCAGCCTGCGCCCCGATACCTATCGCTTTACCCGCGGCACCAAGCGCGAAGAAATCATCAACCAGATGAGTGCGGCGCAGGACAAGCTGATCGACATGATCTGGGAGCGGCGCGATCCTGACCTGCCGATCAAGACCATCGAGGAATTTGTCACGCTTGCCTCGATCGTCGAGAAGGAAACCGGCAAGGATGACGAGCGCGCCCATGTTGCTTCCGTTTTCTACAACCGTCTGAAGAAGGGCATGCGCCTGCAATCCGACCCGACGATCATCTACGGTCTGTTCGGTGGCGATGGCAAACCGTCCGATCGCCCGATCTACCAGTCTGACCTGCAGAAGCAGACGCCGTTCAACACCTATGTCATCAAGGGCCTGCCGCCGTCTCCAATCGCCAATCCGGGCCGGGCGGCGCTTGAGGCCGTTGCCAATCCCTGGCGCACGGATGACCTTTATTTCGTTGCCGATGGCACCGGCGGCCACGTCTTTGCCAAGACGCTGGAAGAGCACAACGCCAATGTGCGCCGCTGGCGCAAGATCGAGGCTGAGAAGGCTGCTTCCGGCGCCAATCCCGATGTTGTCGTGGATGGTCAGCCGGGCGGGGCCGAGGCGGAAAAACCCGCCAACAACTGATAATCTCGACCGGGCCCTGTGATCCACAGGGCCCGGTTTTGTACGGCATGACGGGGGGCTTCCAGATATGACATTGCAATCGATGACCGGCTTTGCGCGCAGCGAAGGAACCTCCGGCCGTTACCGCTGGGCGTGGGAATTGCGGTCCGTGAACGGCAAGGGGCTCGATGTACGCCTGCGTCTGCCGACCGGTCTTGAAGCGCTGGAAACCGCCTTGCGGGAAATCGCGGGCGAGCATCTTTCCCGCGGCAATATTCAGGCTGGGCTTACGCTCGCCATTGCGGAAAACCGGCTTGAGGCCGTGATCAACCGCGATGCGCTCGCTGCGGTTCTGGCACTTAAGAAGGAGCTTGGTGATGTCGTTGAAGACAAGCCGCTGAGCTTCGATACGTTGCTTACACTGCGGGGTCTCGTCGATTTTCGCGAGGCGGAAGACGATGCGGAAGCGCAGGCCACACGTAATAGCGATGTGCTGGCCGGTTTTGCGGTTGCCGTCGAGAAGCTGAAGGACATGCGCGAGCGGGAAGGGGCGTCGCTGTTCGCCATCCTGTCCGGCCATATCAACCGCATAGAGCAGCTTGTGGACATCATCGAGAATGATCCGTCCCGTCAGCCGGAACAGATCGCGGCAAGACTTGCCCAGCAGATATCGCTTATCGGCGATGGCCTGCACGGGCTCGACCGCGACCGCCTGCATGCCGAGGCGGCGCTGATTGCCACCAAGGCGGATTTGCGCGAAGAGATCGACCGGTTGCACGCCCATGTTCAGGCTTCCCGGGAACTGCTGACCAATGGCGGCCCTGTGGGCCGCAAGCTCGATTTTCTTGCACAGGAATTTAACCGCGAGTCGAATACAATCTGTTCCAAATCGAATGCGAGTGCGGTAACCGCAGCAGGCATAGAGCTGAAAGTGGTGATCGACCAGTTTCGCGAACAGGTCCAAAATCTGGAGTAGACCCCATGGTCCCGGTGAATAATTCTCCCGTCACGATTGCCCGCCGAGGGCTGATGCTGGTGATTTCTTCGCCATCGGGCGCGGGCAAATCCACGATTGCCCGCAACCTGCTCGACAAGGACAAGAATATCGGCCTGTCCGTCAGCGTTACGACGCGCCCGCGCCGCCAGAGCGAGATTGACGGTATCCACTACCATTTCATTTCCAAGCGCGATTTCGAGCGTCTGCGGGACAGCGATGCGCTGCTGGAATGGGCGGAAGTTCACGGCAATTTCTACGGCACGCCGCGCGGGCCGGTGGAAGATGCCATGGCCGCCGGTCGCGATATGCTGTTCGATATCGACTGGCAGGGCGCCGAGCAGCTGCAGGACAAGATGAAAGCCGACGTCGTTTCGATCTTCATCCTGCCGCCGACCATGACCGAACTTCAATCGCGCCTGCATCGCCGCGCCGAAGACACCGAAGAGGTCATCAAGACCCGGCTCCTCAATTCCCGTGCCGAAATCGAGCACTGGCGCGATTATGACTATGTCATCCTCAACGACGACCTGCAGGCCGCCTTCGAGGCCGTCGAAGCAATCGTGAAGGCCGAACGCGTCCGCCGTGACCGCCGCCACGGCATGTTCGATTTCGTGCGGGCGCTGCTTGAGGAAGAGCCGAAGCTTTAAGCGCTTCCGGTAAGCTAACTCATCCGCCGGGATGGGAAGAACCCATCGCCCGGGCAGTATGGGATAATTTGTTAGGCCTGTTCCAGTTAGCTGCGCCCAAAAGCAAGATCGAAGCCCGTCAGGTTTCTGATTGCAGCACCGATCACACCAAAAACCGCGTTCAGAACTGTCTGGACGGTCTCGTAAACGAGGAACTCAGAATAAAGCAGCACGCTGCTGAGGGCCAGTTCCTGTGTGTGCATGGCCATATCCGCGTGCTCTCTGGAAATCGTACCGTTCTTGAGGCCTGCCTGCGTTAGCCATGCCTTTTGCGCAATCGACTTAATATGAACGGCAATTTCATTTTTGACTTCATTGAAGTGCGAAATGAGAACCGCTGAAACCTGCTGCAGAATGCCCTTATAGAGTTCCGACGCATCTTTCGGTTCAAATTTATCCAGATCTAGTGCCTTTGCCATGTGAACCTCACTTCAACCGGGCTTCAAACAACTTCGGAACGCTACAGGCTTCCTTCGTGGCGAATGTGGACGCGGTCTCAACGTTAAAGGGTGCTTTTCGATGAGCAGCCAACTGTGTCATCAGCGCTTCCTGGCAGATCAGCAGTGCTTTGTGAATAATCTGGGCGGGTCTACCGGAAACGCGGTTGCGAAGGTAAGTTGCGCGGCCTTCGGCAATATAAATTGCCGAACGTACATTTGATACTGCGTCGACGTATATGCCTTCGACCTTGGAGAACGGTGTTTTATCTTCGTAAACAGCAGATACTGCGGCATCAATCTTATCGATATCGTTGTTTAGCGCCTCAACGTGCTTCATCAGCGCTTCATCGAAAGTAGGTGTCACGCTAACACATGAGGAAAGCGTGAATAGCGAGATGGCCAAAACATAACTTATCTTCACGCGATCCCCCTGATATTTGAAACTGTGAAGTGGAAAATGTACAATAGGAATGGATATATAATTTACAGTTGTATGTTTGGAGTCAAGCACTGGTTGTGATCGGGCTTGGTGATTGTGGTCTGGATCATGTCACTCAAGGTGAAAAGCGGAAAATTTCCCAAATAGGCAGCGCTTTTCATAAGGTTTCTTCCGAACCAGCCACGTTAACAGAGGTGGTCGTGTCACCGGTTTCCCGTGGCGCGTGATCGTCGAAAATTCATCATCGGAAATTTATAGGTCGCGCCACAGATCAAGTTCTGTCGCGGACCTGAAGGGAACCCGTGTCGTCAAGCTTTCGTGTCTGGTCCAGCCTTAGAGGCAGTTCGCCAACGTCACGAATTCCTCCACCGACAGCGTTTCCGCTCGCCGCGTGGGATCGATGCCCGCTTTTTCCAGCAGGGTTTCACCGCCAAGGCTTTTCACGCTCTGGCGCAGCATCTTGCGGCGCTGGCCGAAGGCGGCTTCCGTGACCTTTTCAAGCTTGGCAACATCGCAGGGCAATGGCTTGTCCTTCGGCAGCAGGTGCACGACGGTGGAGGTCACTTTTGGCGGCGGGCTGAAGGCCTGTGGCGGGACGTCGAAGGCCATTTCCGCGACCGTGCGCCAGCCGGCGAGAACGCCCAGACGCCCATAATGATTGTCGCCTTCTTCCGCCACGATGCGCTGGCCGACTTCCTTCTGGAACATCAGTGTCATGGAAAGCCAGAAGGGTGGCCATTGTTTCGGCAAAAGCCAGTTGACCAGCAATTGCGTGCCGACATTGTAGGGCAGGTTGGCGATGATGCGCACCGGTTCACCGGCGGGAGCCAGAGCCTCGAAATCGGTATGGAGGGCGTCGCCCTCGATGACCTCGAGCCGTCCGGGATAATGCGCCTCGATTTCCGCCAGCGCCGGCAGGCAGCGGCTGTCGCGTTCGACGGCGATGATCTTTTTCGCCCCGAGCGAGAGAATGGCGCGGGTGAGGCCGCCGGGACCGGGACCGACCTCGATCACCGTCACGCCGTCGAGCGGCCCTGCCGTTCTGGCAATCTTCTGGGTGAGGTTGAGGTCGAACAGGAAGTTCTGACCGAGCGATTTCTTCGCGTCGAGCCCGTGGCGCTGGATGACATCGCGCAGTGGTGGCAGTCCGTCGATGGCCGCCATTATGCGCCAACCCGGCTGCGGGTGGAAATTTCCGCCGCCATCTTCAGTGCCGCGACAAGGCTCGCTTCATTGGCAATGCCCTGGCCTGCAATGCCGAAGGCAGTGCCATGGTCTGGCGAGGTGCGGATGAAGGGTAGCCCAAGCGTGACATTGACGGAATCGTCAAAGCCGAGCGCCTTGGCGGGGATCAGCGCCTGATCATGATACATGCACACCGCCACGTCATACCGCTTGCGGGCAGCATCGTGGAACATGGTGTCGGCGGGCAGGGGGCCGAAGGCATCGATCCCGTCCTTCCGCAACCGCATGGTCGCCGGGTGAACGATATCGCGATCCTCGGTGCCGAGTGCGCCATCTTCACCCGCATGTGGGTTGAGGCCGGCAACCGCCAGACGCGGCGCCTCGATGCCGAATTTTTGCCGGAGATCGGCATCGATGATCCGGCAGGTCGTGACGATCAGTTCTTCCGTCAGGGCTGCCGGCACGTCTTTCACGGGGATGTGGATCGTCACCGGGACGACACGGACCTTGGGTCCGGCAATCATCATGACAGGCGTCACCTGTTCGCCGGTCTGGCGCAAGGCGAGATCGGCCAGAAACTCCGTATGACCGGGGAAGCCGAAGCCCGCCTCGTATAGCACCGATTTCGCGATCGGATTGGTGACAACGGCCGCAGCCTTGCCCTCGACCGTCAGGGAAACGGCGGTCTCGATGGCCTTGATCGTGGCATGGGCCGCGCCGACATGCGGCTGGCCCGCCTGCACTTCGAAGCCGACAGGAAGCGGGAGGATGGGGAAAGCGCGTTCGAACAGGCCGACGGCATTCTCCGCATCGCAGGTCTCGATATTGACCGGAATGCCGATCAGCGCTGCACGGCTCGCCACCACATCGGGGTCGCCGATGAAGATGAAGGGCGGCACGCCGCTCTCCCGGCGCTTTGCCCAGGCGGTGATGGCGATGTCGGGGCCGATACCGGCTGGATCTCCCTGTGTCAGGGCAAGCGGCAGGGATGCATATGTCACGGAAAGACCCGGCTCTTGTATCAATATCAGGTGTTGACGATCTGCGCCTTCTTGCGCAACTCATCCATATATTTCTTTTCGTTCGGGTTTTCGCCGTCCTTGGCCTTCATCAGGTCTTCGGACTTGAACACCATTTCCGCCGCATAGTCGTCGGAAACCTGACGCTGCTTGCAGATGGCCAGATATTCGACGCCCTTTTCGGTCACGCGCGTTCCGGTGGTGCCGCCTTCCTTGGTCTTTTCCACCAAAGCTTTCCAGTCTTCCGGAAGTTCGGGGGCCAGAATGCGGCCGAGGTCCTTGATCGCCACGTCGCGCATGGTCGCGGCGAAGCTCATGGCCTGGTCGCAGCCGGGGTAACGCTTGCGCGAGGCTTCAGCCTCAGCCTTGCGCTTGCCGGTAATGGCGTTGCGTTTCGATTCCGGGATGACGAAAATGACCTGCTGCAGGAAATATTCCGTGGTGACGGGCTTGTCGCCGCGTTCCTTCAGGCGGGTCACGAGATCCTGCGTCGACATCTTGCCGCGGGCGCCATAACGGGCGTTGACAAGACGCGGCCAGCTCATCTGAATGGCGATGAAGGACTTGAAATGGTCGGCGCCGACACCCGCCTGCGACAGCACCTTCGTCAGTTGCTGCGGGGTCATCTTGTTGTTGCCGGCAAAGCGTGCGAAGGCCGCATCGACATCGTCGGTGCTGACCGACATTTTCACGCGGCCGATTTCTTCGCGCTTCAGCGCCTCATCGACAAGCTGCTCACGTGCTTTTTCATTGAGGTTACCGGACTGGCGCTGCAGCTTCAGGAAGGCGACGCGCTTGGCGATATCGTCATTGGTGATGGGGGTCTTGTTGACGACAATCTTGACGGTGCTGTCGGCGAAGGCCTGGCCGGCATAGGGCACAATGGCCATGGGAACGGCGAATATCGCAAAGGCGAAAGCAGCGCCACGCAAAGCCGTCTTTCCGAAATTCATCATATCCTTCTCCCTTTCGTCGGGCAGGGTCCTGTTGCCCTGTCCCGCCAATCTGTTTTGTCTGATGAGGGGATCATCGAACTCTCCCGCTCTTCAGGCCTGCACCTGTGCATCCACACCGCAAATTTGCCACGTATATATCATCGCGATCCGCAAGACGGCAATGTGTCGGTTTGTTGAAAGAAAACCCGATAGGTTCCATGCGCGGCCGACATTGGCGTGTTGTTGCGGCGAAACCGTGGCTTTACTGGCCAAATGGTAAAAAGGCAGGCCACGATGCTGCGTAACCTGCCTCTAAACTCAGTAGTTGTTTGGCTTCCAGCCGATATCCATGTCGTTCCAGTCCTCGTTTGCTGAACCGATGCTGATATCGCCGAGCGTCCGGAAGGCCAGACGGGCATTGATCGACCAGTCATTGGCGGCCTGGCGGCTGGAATTGATATTGCCTTCGTCGGAATAGCTGACCGTCAAGATCGTGCATTCATCCTGATAGGCAATGCCGATACGGCGCTCGGCAGCAAATTTTCCGTTCAGATCGTAGTTGATCGAGCCAAACAGCGACCAGTTGTCGTCCATACGCAGCGTACCGGAGGCCTGAATGATATCGCGGTCTTCGTTATAGCCATATTTCGGCTGCGCCTTGACCTGCGTATAGCTGAGCTTGCCGGTGAGGCGGCGGTCCGAATAGCTGATGCCGGTTTCCGACCGGTTGATGTCTAGATCGTCCTTGTCGAGACGCAGGCTCGACGACAGCGAAAGACCGATCGGCGCATCGAAAGCAGCCATGGCGACGTAATCCGAACGGTCGGATTCGAGGCCGGAATTGGCGCCTGCATTGACGAGATCGTAGGAGGCGAAGGAATTGTCGCCCGCCAGATGGAAAGACTGGCCGGCGATGGCACGAACGCCGTAGCCGTTGTCGAAGGTACCGTTATAGCGGAAGCCGATATTGGCGCGCGTGCCGCCTTCGATGCGGTCGAAGCCGGAGAATTTGTCGCGTTCGAACAGATTGGTCGCGTCGAATACGAATGCCTGTGCGTCCTCGTTTGGAAGGCGGCCGGCATATTGTTCGTTCGGGCGCACGAAAATCTGCGCAATGGGTTCAATCACGTGGCTGCTGTTGAGTGCCGTGAACAGCCAGGGATAACGCACTTCCAGGCCGCCGGTGACCATGCCGCGGAAAGCCGCACCGTCATTCATCATGCCCTCATAGGCATAGGAGGTGCCGCCCGAGGTGAAGGCCGCGGGAGACATATCCGTCCAGAGCGCATCACCGCGTGCAGCGAGGATCGGCGTGATCTGCAGGCCGCTGTCCATCGTGAAGGTGCGTTTCCACTCGGCTTCGGTGGAAAGGCGCGTATAGTCGCCTTCAAGCCCGCTGAAGCGCGGATAACCGCCAAGCGCGTAGGCATCCTGCTTCAAGCGCGTGATGCTCGTCAGGTTGGTGGTCAGCGAAAGCTCGCCGCCATAGATCGGATCCGGCACGAAATAACGATAGTCGACAACCGGATGGACGATGGCCTGCTTGCGTTCCTTGGATTCGGTATTGTCCGTGTCCTGAACGTTGAAATAATAACCACGGGCTTCGAAGCTGTTACGCTCGCTCGCGCCGGTCAGGTAGATCTGGTTGGTCTGAACGTCGTTTTTATAACCCTTCAGCCCATAGGTGCGCGAAAAGTTATTGTCGGTCTGCACCATGGCATCCCAGCCGAACGCCCAGCGCGGGTTGATCGAGAAATCACCCTTGCTTGCGATCATGCCACGATTGTCGTTGAGCGCATCGCTGGTGCCGGCCGTGAAGGTATCGGACTTCTGCTGGCTGATGCCGGCGATCGTGACCGTATGCATGCCGGTTTCGAAGCGCTGGCGCAGTTCCGCCTGCAGCAGCAGACCCTGCGTCGTGTAATAGGTCGGCGTAACGGTCACGTCCGAGGTGTCGGACAGAACGTGGAAATAGGGGACGCCGATGCCGAAACCGAGATTGTCGGTAATGCTCATCTGCGGGAACAGGAAGCCCGATTTGCGCTTCACTGTATTGTCCGGAACCGTGAGGAACGGCAGATAGGCGATCGAATGGCCGAAAAGCTGCAGACGGGCCTTTTCCAGCCGGATCGTATGGGTCTTGCCGTCCTGTACGACACGTTCCGCCTTGACCTGCCACAGAGGCGCCTTTTCGGGCCGCTCGGCGCAGGGCAGACACGCGGTGTAGACGCCGTTGTTGAGGACCATCAGGTCGCCTTCGAGACGCTCGGCACTTTCACCCGCGATACGGGTATTGTCCGTGGTCTCGACGCGCAGGGCATTAACGAAGCCCTGACCGAAATCGTCGGTGACGTCCATCTCGTCGGCATAGATCTTGTTGCCGCCCGGCTCGATCAGTTCGATGTTGCCATGGGCAATCACGCGGCCGGTCTGCTGGTTATATTCCACTTGCTGGGCCACCATGCGGTAGCCCGAATATTTCATGCGAACGACGCCCTTCGCGATGACGCGCTGGGAATCGCGATTATAGGTCAGTTCATTTGCTGTAAGCAGGAGTTTCGAATCGTCTTGGCTTGCCGACGCAAGCAAACCATCCTGGCCGAAAGCGACCGGGCTGGATGCCAAATACGCGCACACAGCGGCACCTGTCAGAAGGGCCGTCCAAAGCCGCCTGATATTCCCGCGGTCATATACCGCCACTTAGCCGTCCTCCTGATGAAGCAGAATGGTTGCCCCCAAAGCCAACGCCACGACGACTGGAACCCAGACCGCGACGGTGGGAGGGACAACACCACCACTCCCGAATGCCCTTACGAGCACGGTTACTACATAAAGCACGAAGCCGGAAACGATTCCACCCAGAATCACGGAGCGCGACTGGGCGAAGCGGCTGAACTTTAATGAAACGGTCGCGGCGATCAAGGTCATCGCAACCAGAAGCAGGGGCGTCGATAGCAGGAAATGATACTGCGTCTCAAGCGCCTTTGAAGATAGTCCAAAGGACTTTGCAACTTCGATCTTGTGAGAAAGGTCAAAGAAAGCAACGGTTTCCGTCTGCGTCATGCGCTCCTGGACAAATTCCCGTCTCAGATTGGTACTGATCCGCATGCTCTCTTGCCGAACTGGCACATGTCCCGCGCGCGTTTCTGAAACGCCGTTAAGAAGCCAGTAACCATCTTCCAATTTAGCCGACTTCGCATCCTGCCGCGAGACGATGTTTCCGTCCTTGTCGAGGTGGATCAGAACCACATCGAGAAGCATCGTTCCGTTGTCCTCGAAGCTCTTGGCGCCGATGATCGTATCCTGGCCGCCACTTGTCTGGCGCATCCACGGAATGATCTCCTGCTGACGGCCACCGCCTGCTTCATTGCGCAGACCGGCTTCCATCGCCAGCGACTTGTTCTGGCCCCATGCCGCGATGGGGTTCAGAATGATGACGGACAGGATGCCGATGAAAACCGCGCCGAGCACGAAGGGAAGGATGAATTGCCAGGCGGAAATGCCGGCAGCGCGCGTCACCACCAGCTCGTAGCGCCGGTTGAGCGAGATCAGCGTCGTCATGCCGACGAAGAGGGCGATGAAGGGAACGGTCTGCTGCAGGATCAGCGGCAGGCGAAGCGCCGTGAGGCCAAGCGCGGCCGGAACGGAATAGCCGGGCAGGCCGGACATGCGCCGTGCAGTCTCGCTGAAATCGGCAAGGTAAATGATCGAGGACACGCCGAGCACGAACCAGATGGCGGTGATCAGATAGCGTTTCAGGAAATACCGGGAGAGCGTGTTGAAAATCATGCGTTGCCGCTCCCAGAGCTTTTCGCCATCCGGCTGGAGAAGAGACGGCGCAGACGACCCATCGCATCGGCGATGACCTTCGGCATTTTCGGCTTGCGACCGGTCAGCAGAATGAAGGCGGCAGCGGCGCCGCTGAGGCCCGGAACGGCATAGACCAGCGGAATGAAGGCTGCGCTCTGCTTGATCTGATTGGTGACATAAAAACCAAGCCACCGCAGTATGAAGGCCGTCACCAGCGCAGCGACCATCGGATGCATGCGCGCCTCGCGATGCGAACGGGCGTCAGCGGCGATGACCAGTGAAATCAGCGCGAAGGAAAAGGCGAACATCCAGTCCGACAGGCGCTTGTGCAACTCGCTGCGGAAATTCTCCGGCGAGCGCTTGTAGCTCGCATTGTTCTCGTCGGGCGAGAGAAGGAAACCGAGGCTGGCATCGCCGGGAGAGAGCGACGGCTCCGAATCCTGTTTTTCCGACATGGTCGAAAGGTCGAAGGCGTAGGACAGGAACTTGACGATCGAGACCTTGCCGTCGGGCGTCTTCTGCTGCACTTCGCCGTCGCGCATGGTCAGCGAGGTGCCGCTTTCGTCGATCATGCCTTCCTTGGCATAATAGATGAGGTCGAAATTCGGATCGCGGCGGTCGGCGACGAACAGGCCCTTGAGGATACGGCCCTGCCGCTGCGCAATCTGCACATAGAGGCCGTCCTGAATGGTGCGGAAGGTCTTTTCCTCGATCACCGAAGACAGAAGGTCGGCATAGGCGGCGGCAACCATCTGCCGGGCGGAGCTGCGGGCCGGCGGCTCGATGAAATTGGTGATGGTGAAGGAAAGGGCGCTCAGAACGGCGGCCAGAATGAGAACCGGGCGATACATCACCGAACGCGGCGATCCAGCCGCATCGATGATGGCAAGCTCGGAATCATTGTTCATCGTCGTGAAGATCTGGGTGATGCCGATGACAAGCGCGAAAGGCAGCACGACGGGAATGAGCGTCGGCAGGATCATCGTCGCGAGCGCCATGAAGGAACCCATCGACTGGCCCGTATCGGTCACGAGATTGATTCTCTGGAGAACCTGGATGGTCCAGATGATGGCCAGCACCGGCAGCAGCGCGACCAGAAACATCTGCGTTGTCCGCCGCAGGATATAGTTCTCAAGAAGCTTCATACGGCCCTGTTCGACATTGTTTTTCGTGCGATCGCTCGCCGAATTTCCGCTTATCTAATCGCATCGTTTGCAATTGGCTATTCCGGCATGCTCACAAATATGTTTTGCGCGACGATTTTTCCGTCGCCTGTGTCTTTTTGTGGAACAAGCTGTCGGTTTCATGACGTGATTTCGCATTCCACAAAAATGCCTTTCCTTTAACGACCGTAGGCCTTTAAAGAATGCGGGGTTGCGCCCCCGGCCGAAAAGGCCATGATCATGCGCATCGTGCAAGTCGTCCAAGAAGAGCAGGAAAACATGTCCGCTAAATTCGATATTTCTTTCGCCAATTCCGCCTCGCTGGAAAATGCCCTGGCCGTTGTGCTGCAAGCCTCGGGTGAGGCGCAGGCCGTCGCCGGTGCTTCCGAGGCCGACCCGGGCGGCGTGATCGAGAGGGCGGCGAAGATCTCGGGCTTTTCCGCAAAGTCCATGACGACGCTCGACTTGATTGCGCCGCAGGGTTCCGCCGCCGACCGGCTGCTCGTCATCGGGCTGGGCAAGCCGTCGAAGCTGATCGCCCATGACTGGCTGCGCGCCGGCGGCACCGCCGCCGCCAATTTCAAGAAGGCCGACAAGGTCGTCATCTATCTCGATGCGCCGGGCGTAGAGGCAGGCGGGCAGGCTGCTGCGGATTTCGCGCTCGGCGTTCTCCTGCGCGCTTACAGCTTCGATGCCTACAAGACCAAGAAAAAGTCCGATGACGAAAAGACGCCGAAAAAGGTCGGTATCGTCATCGTCACGGCTGCGTATCAGGAAGCGGAAAAGGCCTTTGCCGTGTCGGAGGCAGTTGCGGGCGGCGTTACTCTGGCGCGCGATCTCGTCAATCTGCCGCCGAACGTTCTCGGCCCGGTTGAATTCGCCGAAAAGGCGGAGGAACTACGCAAACTCGGCGTCGAGGTGGAAGTTCTCGGCGAGAAAGAGCTGAAGAAGCTTGGCATGAATGCGCTTCTCGGCGTCGCGCAGGGTTCGGCGCGTCCGCCGCGGCTTGCGGTGATGCAGTGGAACGGCGGCAACAAGAAGGACGAGCCGATTGCGTTTGTCGGCAAGGGCGTCGTTTTCGATACCGGCGGCATTTCACTGAAGCCCGGCCTCAATATGGAGGATATGAAGGGTGACATGGGCGGCGCTGCTGCCGTCACCGGCCTGATGCATGTGCTCGCAGCCCGCAAGGCCAAGGCAAATGTGATCGGCGTCATTGGTCTTGTCGAGAACATGCCGGACGGCAACGCCCAGCGCCCCAGCGATATCGTCACCTCCATGTCCGGCCAGACCATCGAGATCATCAATACCGATGCCGAAGGCCGGTTGGTTCTGGCCGATGCGCTCTGGTACACTAAGGATCGCTTCAACCCGAAATTCATGGTGAACCTCGCGACGCTGACGGGCGCCATCACGGTTGCGCTCGGCAATCTGCAGGCCGGCCTTTTCTCCAATGATGACGAGCTTTCAGCGCGTCTTGCGCAGGCGGGCGACGTGACAGCCGAAAAACTGTGGCGCATGCCGCTCGGCAAGGATTACGACAAGATCATCGATTCCAAATTCGCCGACATGAAGAACAGCTCGGGCCGTCTGGCGGGTTCCGTCACCGCCGCGCAGTTCCTCAAGCGTTTTGTGGGTGAAACATCCTGGGCGCATCTCGATATCGCCGGCACCGCAATGGGTTCGCCACTGACCGAGATCAATCAGTCCTGGGGCTCGGGTTACGGCGTCAGGCTGCTGAACGAACTCGTTCGCGCCCATTACGAAGATTGAAACGAGTGGGGCGGCACGTCTGCGGATGACTGAAATTCTGTTCTACCATCTGACGGAATCGAAGCTGGAGGACGCGTTGCCGCCTTTGCTCGAGAAATCGCTGGAGCGCGGCTGGAAGGTCGCGATCCAGACGGCGGGCGAGGAGCGTCGTGATTTCCTCGACACACATCTGTGGACCTTTCGTGACGACAGCTTCCTGCCGCACGCCACCGACACTTCGCCCGCACCGCAAAGCCAGCCGATTCTCCTGACGGCGTCGGGCGAGAACGCCAACGCGGCGAGTGTCCGCTTCGTCGTTGATGGCGCCGAGCCGCCAGCGGTGGAGGCCTATGAGCGTATCGTGTTCATGTTCGACGGATACGATGCCTACCAGCTTGAAATGGCGCGAAATCACTGGAAAAGGCTGAAAACAGAGGGACATTCCCTGACTTACTGGCAGCAGTCGCCTGAAGGCCGCTGGCAGAAGAAGGCCTGATCGCACAGCAGGTTTTGTAGTCCCACGATTGGTTCCATACGCAAACAGACCGGCAAAATTTCGCATGTGGCGTCAATTGCCGGTTTTTGCATTATGCGCCGAAAGGAAAGCCGCGAAACAGACGCGGCTTTCATGGTGTGGTCTTTTCATCCGGTCAAAGGCGGGTGCCGCGGACGAAACAGCAGAGGGACATGAGCATGGGGCAGGCAATTTCACGACCGGACGGGGAAATGGAGCGTCTGGTCGCGGTGCGGTCGATCATGTCCTTCAAGAATGCCGACATGCCGGAACTGAAAGTGCTGTCGCAATTGGGGCAGGGTGTTTTCGGCGTGCCACGGGCGGCCGTCCACATCGTTGACGAGGATTGGCTTCATATCGCGGAACAGGCGGGTATGGAGCTTTCAGAATGCTCGCGTGACCTGTCGATCTGCAGCCGCGTCATCACCAAGAGGGATGTGGTGATCATCTCCGATCTGACCGAGCATCCGGATTTCCGTTTCATGCCCTATGTAAAGGGCGGTCCCGGACTGCGTTCCTATGCCGGTGCGCCGATCGAGCTGGAGCCCGGCCTCGTCATTGGCGCCTTCTGCCTGGTCGATACGGTGCCGCGGAAATTCTCTCGTACGGAAATCGACAGCTTAAGACGTTTTGCGTTGCTGGCCGCCGCGCTTCTGCGGCTCCAGAAAGCCAATTTCACCATGAGTCTTGCCGAACGCGAGCTGCGCGACGCCGCGATGACCGACCCGCTGACCGGTTTTTATAATCGCAAGGCTCTGGAGGCGATCGTCGATAGCCAGCTCGGCGCGGCCCTCGGTGCAAACGAGGCCTTCGGTGTCCTCTATCTCGATCTTGATGGTTTCAAGACCATCAACGATACGTTCGGCCACCCGGCGGGAGACCGAGTTTTGACCGAAGCTGCGGGGCGCATTCGCAAAACGGTCCGCAGCGAGGATATCGTGGTGCGTATGGGCGGCGACGAATTCGCGATTTTCATGCCCCGGCCGAGCGCTTCCGAGGTGCTGAACGGATTGGCGGACCAGTTGCTTGCCGCCTTCCGCAAGCCCTTCGATGTCGATGGGAACGAGGTGGGTGCCCGCCTCAGCATAGGCGGCGCGCTGGCCCCGCAGGCCGGAGCAGACCGCGCGACGCTGCTGCAGAGCGTCGACGAAGCTCTGTATCAAGCCAAAAAATCAGGGCGCGACCGTTTCGTCAGCCGCGCCCTCTAAGGCATTGTCCTTCGGGAAGCGTTTCCGCTTCTCAGTCGTAGAAGGAATCCACGAATTTATGGCGGCCGAGCAGGAAGGCGTCGGCCACGTGGGTCAGTGGCGCGAGATCGACGTCGGAGCGGCCTGCCTTGATGATCTCGGAGAAACGCTCGTAAAGGGCCGGATATTCCCGCTCAGGCTCGGACAGTTTTTCTTCGCCGTTGATCGAGAGCTTCGCGCCCCCCTCCGAAAGCACCATCCGTCCCGCTGCCGTCTCGGCGACGATATCCCAGCTCTGCTTGCCGGTCTGGCGCCAGTCGAATTCGGCATGGACGGGCGTTTGCGTCACGTCGGAAAAATGCAGGTCGGCGGCGATCGGCGCGTCACGGTTTTCCGGGAATTCAAGCGTCGCCTTGGTCAGGAACAGCGCGTGCGGCAGGATATGCGTGATGATCGAAAGCGCGTTGATGCCGGGATCGAACACGCCGAGACCGCCCGCCTGCCAGATCCAGGCCTGGTTGGGGTGCCAGTGGCGCACATCCTCTTTCCAGATGACATGAACGCTGTCGATCTTCGTCGAGGCCAGAAACGCCTTCGCAGCCTCGACCGCCGGCGCATAACGCGAATGCCAGCTTGCAAACAGCGACAGGCCCTTTGAACCCGCAAGCCGCACGAGATCCTGCACTTCCGAAAGAGTGGCGCCGGGCGGCTTTTCGAGGAAGACGTGCTTGCCGGCATTCAGTGCCGCATAGGCGGCCTCGTAACGATATTGCGGCGGCATGCACAGCGATACCGCATCGATAGCAGGCACAGCCTCCAGCATGGCCTCGATGGTGCCATAGGAAGCGACGCCGTCCACCGTGCCATGACGGCTCGCGGTGCAGATCAATTCAAAATCCGGATTACCTGCGATGGCGGGAAGATGCTGGTCACGAACGATTTTGCCGACGCCGACGATGGCAAGCTTGGTGGCTGACATGAAGTGGAACCCGTGTGAGTGCTGCATAGGATAAAGTGTGATTTTTACAAGTTTTTAGCAGAAACGCTCGAAGGAGCAAGGTGATCGTTTCCGCCCGGCGCGTCTTTTTTCAAGTTGTAACTTCATAACAATTTTTCGGTATTGGTATTATTTTATTGTGTAATATTTGAGTTTAAAAAATATTATTTTGAGTTTTTAGTGTTATTTTTTTTGTCAATCAGCGGTTTTAATGTTGATTTTTTCAGGTATATTCCATGAATATTAGCGGCAATTTTATATTTCACTTGAATAGATTTTTTGAATAGCAGGTGTGTGTTGGTTTTACTTAGAGATGACCGTTTGTCTGGCTTCGTTCAGAAAGTCAACGAAAACAGCCGGCAATTCAATACATATGGATTTATTTTCGGCGTCACCCTCTACAATCTCTACGTGCTTGTGGACATAAGTCTGGTGCCGGAGATCATCTGGCTGGATCTCACAGTCCGCCTGTTTATCATCACGCCGCTTCTGTTTCTTTATTTTCCCGCCCGCTATTATGCGATCAATGTGCGGCCGGATGCGGTGGTGCATGAGGTGCTTCACGGGCTGGGCTGCATGATGGTCGTCGCCTCGATCATGTTCATCTATGCCAATGCGCAGACCTCATCGGCCAGCGAATATTACATGGGGATCGTCACCGTCGTCCTCTATATGAATACGATACATCGCAAACCGTTTCCGCTTGCGGTCATGGGCACGGTCGGCTGCATGGCGGTTTTCATGATCGGCATGGAATATGTCACCGTGACGAGCGAGGTGGCCAAGCTCCCCGCGATCATGTGTTCCGTCGGAATCAGCGCCGTCTCACTGTTTGCGGCCTATCGTATCGAGCAGGTGGAAAGACGGGACTATCTGGCGTCGCTGCGCGAGAAGACGTTGCTGCAGCGGATTCAAAACGCAAATCACGAGCTTCAGCAGCTCTCCAATACGGACCAGCTCACCGGCATCCGCAATCGCCGCAGCTTTGACGAGGCGGCGAACGAGGCTTCGGGCGGCAACGGCAGGCCGCGGGCGCTCATCCTTCTCGATGTCGATTACTTCAAGAACTACAATGACTCAGAGGGCCATGTGGCCGGCGATGATTGCCTGCGCAGGATCGCCGGCAGGCTGCGCAGCGCCCTGCGCAGGGACGATGGCGACAGAAGTTTCGTCGCGCGTTATGGTGGCGAGGAATTTGTGGTTCTGCTCGACAATTGCGCTGTTTCCGCTGCACTCGCCATCGGTGAAAGACTGAGATTGGCTGTGATCGACGAGGCCATACCCCATCTCAACCGCCCCGACGGGCGGGAAATCGTCACCGTCAGCCTCGGCATTGCGGTTTCCGGTGACGGCAGGGAGATCATATACGAGATGGTCAACCGGGCCGATATGGCGCTTTACGAGGCGAAGCGCCAGGGCCGCGACCGGCTGGTGCTGGCCTCGGGGCATATGGGAACGATTGTCGGGCCAGCGGAACTTTACGGCGTCGAAGCCGCAATGTCGGCATAGGACACTGAAGGCTGGGCGATGTGTTATAAGTTGTGTCCTGCGCGAAGCGGGATCTGTGAAGGCCATGTGCCGGAATTCCGGCCCCAGAACACATAATAACCGGGGAATGCAGATGATGGAATTGATCGCCTCACAAGCGGCAGCATCCGCTGCCGAACTTCCATTCCTCCTGCTTCAGGCGGCCGCCGTCGTTGGCATGGTGTCCGTGTTGATCCTCCTGCGGCGAAATATCGCCCTCGAGGACCCCCGCTATAAAATCTATTATGGCATCGTGTTCGGAATGACGGGCTTTCTGCTGACGCTGCTGGTTTCCGAATTCATCAAGCTGCCCTCCAAACCTTATATCCGCTCCGACCTGCTGTTTCTCGCCGGGGTGCTCGGCTCCTGGCAGGGCGGACTGATCAGCCTCGTCCTCGTGGCGGCCGGGCGTTTTGTGTTCGGTGGTCCCATGCTGTTTTTTGCGGCCCTGCAGGACATGGCCGTCATTTCGGCCTGCGGCATCATCATGTATGGCTGGATGCGCAAGCGCCGTCTCGCCGATCTTGGAATTCGGGATATCCTCACCGTCTTTGCGGTCAGGTGCATTGCCGTGCTGCTTGCAGTCGCAGTCTCATTCGCGCTTGGTCTGGTCGATCAGGCACTGTTTTTGAGTGCAGTCGGCCGCCGAACCCTCGGCGCGGTCGCCGTCGGCCTGCCGATGATCGTCTGCCTGTTCATCCTTCTGCGCAGCGAGGCGCGGGCGCGGGACGAGGCAAAGAAGCGCGACGTTGCGGCGCGGACGGATTCATTGACCGGCCTGCCCAACAGGCGCGCCCTCAAAGACCATATAGAAACAACGATGCGGCAGGAGCCGGCCGTTCCGCATGCTCTCATTCTCATCGAAATCATCAATATTGCCGATGTCGCCGCCTGCGAGGGCGAGGACTGGAGCGATCTTTTCTGGCCCAGGCTGGCGCGGGAAATCTGCGATACCGAAGACGGTCTGCTGTGCAGGTCCAGCACGCCCTGCAGCTTCATGTTCGGCGATACGACACTTGCGGTCGTCATGCAGGGGGTTTCGCTGGAGAAGTCGGAAAGTGCGAAACTCATGATGCATCTGCATGATGGGTTGAGCACGTTTTGCCGCTCGGCGGAGGCGGGGCCGGTTCCGCATCTCAAAATCGGTGCGGCAAATCTGGACCAGCTTTCCCGGCAAAATGTCGCCTCCTTCCTCAGACACCTCAGTCTGGCGCTGAAGGGAAGCGATCATCCGGTGCAGATTTTCCCTTTCTCCTTTGCCGAGAAAGCGACACGGGACGAGGCGGTGCGGCAGATGCTGGTCAACTGGGTCAAATCCGGCAGACCGCCCATTTGTTATCAACCGAAATTCGAAATGCGCGATCGCCGCATGATCGGCGCTGAAGCGCTGCTGCGCGCGGTCGATGCACGCGGACAGGCGCTTTCGCCTTATTATGTGCTGGAGATCGCCGAACGCCATCGGCTGCTGGTGGAATTCGAATGGTCGACGATCGAAGCCGTCGTGCGCGACCTTCGTGACCTGCACGGCCTTGATGCGGATTTTCATCTGGCCGTGAATGTTTCCGCGTCTTCTTTTGCGACTGCGCGTTTCGGAGACCGGGTCGTGACGCTTCTACGCGAAATGGCAGTGCCGACGCATCGCCTCTCGATCGAAGTGACGGAGATGAGCAGGATACCCACCACGGATGTCGTGCAGCAGAATTTCGATGCGCTGGTCGCCGCAGGCGTCCGGCTGGCGCTCGATGATTTCGGCACCGGTTATGCCGCGCTTACTTTGCTGGCGCGGTTCCCTTTCGAAGAGGTCAAGATCGATCACTGGATGACGTCGAGGCTCGACCAATCGCGGTTCAGGGAGGCCATCGCACTCGCTTTCGAAAGCGCCGAGCGCTACGGCGCAAAGCTGGTAACGGAAGGCATCGAAACGGAGGAGCAGAGCCGGCTTCTCATGCAGATGGGCATACGCTTCGGACAGGGTTATCTTTACTCCCCCGCCGTGCCGCTCGCCCGGCTGCAGCCTCGCAGGGCGTGTGCCTAACGCGTGGAGACCGATCGGGGCCCTTGCTGCGGCCAATGGCCATCAAAGGGAATTCGGCGACTGCTGCATTGAATGTTTTCCCGGTCTGTGCTGAGAAACTCCTTTGATGAACGAATGTCATGATCCTTTTTAAAGGTCATGCGGGCGAGCCGATGCTTGAAAACAATGACGCATGGAACGACATGCCCGGAAAGCCGGCTCAGCACTTGCCGAATGAATCGGCCAAGGGCGAGGGTGGCGCCGGCCGCTCGCTTCGCGCGGCCGCCCATGCCGTATCAGGCGACCGGCCTACGGCGGACAATCCGCAGCCGCTTTCAGGATGGCCTTTTCTCAGGTTGTTTCTGGTCTGGGTATTGCTCATGGCGGCCGTTATTTCCGCTTTGGCGGCTTATCAATATGTCAGCCTGCTCGGCGAGCTGGGGCGAGAGAGCGACGCGTTGCAGGCAGAGGCATCCCGCCGGGCCGATCAGCATGATGCCCATGTGACGGCGCTTTCGGCGGTGACGCAGGCGGAGCAGGGGGCGGATTACGGCCTGCTGCTCGATGTCGCCGCGCCCATTCTGCAATTTTACCCGCGCATCGATGAGGTTCAGCTGGTTTCCCTCAACGAGGCGGGGCCTGTCATAGGCACCCGATCGCTGGAAAACGAGCTGGCAGCGGCGATCCGCAAGGCGGCATCGGTCTTTACCGGCCGGCCCGCCCTGGTGGCGAGCGATCTCAGGCCCGGCCATTACATGATCGTCAAGCGCAGCCCCAATAACGAGACGGCCTCGAAAGCGCTGGTGCTTGCCGTCGATGCCGCGCGGCTTCTGGCGTCCGATGCTCCGTTCTGGTCGGCGAAACAGGCGGTGATCCGCCTCAAAATGCCTGACGGTACAGTCCTGTTCGGCCCGCCCTCGCTACCGGAAGCACCGCAATATGTCCGGCAACTGAGCAGCGCTACCCAGCCGCTTATGCTCGAAGTCGCGCTCTCGATCACCTGGCGCGATCTCTTGCCCGGCCGCGCCCTGTTGGCGGGCATGGCCGGCGCGAGCATCGTTTTCCTGCTCGGTACTGTCATGGCAAGACAGAGGACGCGCATGCGCGCCGCCGAAAGACGGGCCGAACTGAGCGGCATGGAGGCGCGGCTCACCCATGCTTCGCGGGTCAATGCACTCGGAGAAATGGCAAGCGGTCTTGCCCATGAGCTGACCCAGCCTCTGACGGCGATATTGGCGCAGGCGCAGGCCGGGCGGCGGCTGCTTGCCCGTCAGGATGTCACGGCCCTTTCCGGTGCTCTCGACGATATGATCGATCAGGCGCGATGCGCCGCCAATATGCTCGACCGGTTTCGCAACTGGTCGCTGCCGCACCGCAAGCCGGTGGCGGCGCATGATCTGCGCGCGGCTCTACGCAATGTCGATGCGCTGCTTGCCGGCGAAGCGGCCCGGCATGAGGCCAGCATCGACATCGCCATGCCCGATGCTCCGCTTTTGGTGCGGGTTGATCCCGTCGAAATAGAACAGGTCATGTTCAATCTGCTGCGCAACGCGCTTGATGCGCTCACTGCCATTGAAGGCAGGCGCGCCATCACCGCCAGATTGAGCCGGAGCGGTGATTTCGCCGTTCTCGAGGTTGCCGATAACGGCCCCGGCGTCGCACCGGGCCTGCGCGACCGGCTGTTCACGCCTTTCGCCACCACGAAAACGAACGGCATGGGTCTGGGACTTGCCCTCAGCCAGCGGCTGGTGGAGCGCGCCGGCGGTGAAATCCTTTATGTCGAGAGTGAGAATGGCGCGCTTTTCCGCGTTGTCCTCCCGGTTGCAGCGGAGGCACAGACCCCATGACGCTGCCCGTCTATCTCGTCGATGACGATGACGCCGTGCGCAAGGCGCTGATCCTGCTCCTGTCCACCGTCGGCATCAAGGCGAAGGGCTTTGCCGATCCGGTGGTATTTCTCGGCCAGCTATCCGGGCTCGAACCGGGCTGCCTCATCTTCGATATCCGCATGCCTGCTATCACCGGATTGAAGCTGCAGGAGAAGCTGACGGAAGAGGGGATCGACTGGCCTGTCATCATCATTTCCGGTCACGGCAATATCGAAGCCTGCCGCCGGGCCTTTCACAACGGCGCGGTGGATTTTCTCTCCAAGCCCGTGGATGAGCAGGATCTCATCGACGCGATCCAGAAGGCGCATCGGATATTGACCCGCACGCTCGATGCAAAGGCACTGCAGGCGGAGAATATGGCGCTTTTATCGCTGCTGACCGCGCGGGAGCGGGAAATACTCGAACGCATCGCACTTGGGTTTACCACACGCCAGATCGCCGACGGGCTTGGCCTTTCGCCGCGCACGGTGGACAGCCATCGTGCCGCCATCGGCCTCAAGCTCGGCACCACCTCGCAGGCGGAAATGACAAGGCTCTGGCTGGAAGCCGGTGCGGATCGGTAGAACTACCGAGCAGCCGGCAAGTCTTACGGATTCGCGGCCGAGCGCCGTCCGCTTAAGCTGCAGTCCTCATCAAGCAAGAGGACTTTCCATGATCCGCACCCTTCTCATCGCTTCCGCCCTGATCGCTCCTTCGGCCGCATTGGCGCAGACGCTGCCGACCGCGCCCTATCTGCCGCTCGAAATGGCGGAAAAGGCAGCCAAGGCAGCGCTTCAGGCTTGCTCCGCCAAGGGCAGCGCCGTCACAGTTGCCATCGTCGCCCGCGATGGTGCTACCAAGATTGTGCTGAAGGCGGATGGCTCCGGTCCACACACGGTCTCCAGCGCAACCGGCAAGGCCTTTGCCGCCGCATCGCTCGGCCGTGATATTGGCGAGATCGCCGAATTCATCGCCTCGAAGCCTGCCAATGATGGCCTTCGCAACATGGATGAGCGCATGGTCATCCAGGCCGGCGGCCTGCCGATCAAGATCGGCGACGCCCTGGTCGGCGGCATCGGTGTCGGCGGCGCGCCATCGGGCGCGATCGATGCCGAATGCGCCCGTGAAGGTCTCAACACGATCGGCGCGAAGTAAACTGCGACAATGCGATACGGCGGCTTCGCAAGAGGCCGCCGGCTCTGCGCTGTCGCGCATCAACCCGCCATCGCATCCTCGTATTCACTGGAAAGCATCAGCCATTGCTCCTCCGCATCCGAAAGCCTGGAAGCGGCTTCGCCACGCTCTTTGACTTTCTGCGCGGCCTTGGCAGGGGCTTTTTCGTATAGCGCCGGGTCAGCCAGTTCGGTGTCGAGCGACTGAATCAGTTTCTCAAGCTTTGCCGTCAGGGACTCGATTTCGTTGATCTTTTTCTTGAGCGGCGCAAGCTGGGCGCGCTTTTCTGCGTTGGCCTTGCGCTGATCCGCCTTCGACGCCTGATCGGCAGCGGCCTCGGTCTTGTCTTCCTTCTTCCTGCCGGAGGAAACGACGAGATCGCGATATTCCTCCATGTCGCCTTCGAAGGTCTTGACCGTGCCATCGGCGACCAGCCACAGCCTGTCCACCGTCGCCTCGATGAGGTGGCGGTCGTGCGAAATGAGGATGACTGCACCGCTATAATCATTCAGCGCCTCGATCAGCGCGCGGCGGCTGTCGATGTCGAGGTGGTTGGTCGGTTCGTCGAGGATCAGCAGGTTCGGCGCATGGAAGGCCGCAAGCCCCATCAGCAGGCGAGCTTTCTCACCACCGGACAGATCTTTCGCTGCCGTCGCCATCTTTTCCGTCGCAAGTCCCATCTGGGCCACGCGGGAGCGCACCTGCGCTTCGGGCGCCAGCGGCATCAACTTGCGCACATGTTCGACCGGGGTTTCATCCGGCACGAGGTCATCGAGCTGGTGCTGCGCGAAGAAGCCGATCTTCATGCCGGGCGCGACACGAAGATCGCCCGCCTGCGGCGCAAGACGGCCGGAGATGAATTTCGCAAAGGTCGATTTGCCGTTGCCGTTCGAGCCGAGCAGCGCGATGCGATCGTCATTGTCGATCCGCAGATTGAGCTGCTTCAGGATGGATTTTCCCGGCTCGTAACCCACAGCACCACCATTGATGGCGACGATGGGCGAGGCCGGCTGCTTTTCCGGCTCGGGGAAGGTGATCGGCTGGACGTGATCCTCGATCACGGCGGCGACGGTGCCCATGCGCTCCAGCGCCTTGATGCGGCTCTGCGCCTGCCGTGCCTTAGTGGCCTTTGCACGGAAACGGTCGATGAAGCTTTGCAGATGTTTGCGTGCGGCGTCGTTCTTTACCTTCGCCTTCATCTGCAATTCGTCGGCCTCGGCCTTCTGCCGCTCGAACTGGTCGTAGCCGCCGCGATAGAAGGTCAGCTTCTTCTGGTCCAGATGCACGATGGAATTGACGGCATTGTTCAGGAGATCGCGGTCATGGCTGATGATGATGACGGTATGCGGATAACGCCTGATGTAATCTTCCAGCCAGAGCGTGCCTTCGAGATCGAGATAGTTGGTCGGCTCGTCGAGCAGCAGAAGGTCAGGTTCGGCGAACAGCACAGAGGCAAGCGCCACGCGCATGCGCCAGCCGCCGGAGAAGGAGGAGGCGGGGCGAAGCTGCGCCTCGTGATCGAAACCGAGACCGGCAAGAATGCTGGAGGCGCGCGCTTCCGCCGAATGGGCGTCGATGTCGACAAGCCGCATCTGGATTTCCGCGATACGATGCGGATCGGTTGCGGTTTCCGCCTCGGCCAGAAGTGCGCTGCGTTCCTTGTCGGCGGAAAGCACGATGGAAATCAGCGATTCCTCCGTTCCCGGCGCTTCCTGCGCGACCTGGCCGATGCGTGCCATCTTCGGGATCGTCACCGAACCGCTTTCCGCGGAGAAATCGCCGGTGATGACCCGAAACAGGGTGGATTTGCCGGCGCCGTTGCGGCCAACAAGGCCCGCCTTCACGCCGGCGGGAAGCGTCACGCTGGCGTGGTCAAGAAGCAGACGCCCGGCGATGCGGGCGGAAAGATCGGTAATCGTAATCATGGCGCCGTTTTGGCCGAACTGTCTGGCCAAGGCAAGAGCGCCCGCGCCACACAATGGGAGAATGCTGTCTCAAGAGCCGAGTTGCGCCAGATAGCTGCTGCGGCTGTGCTGCGACACCTCCCGCGAATAGCCGACGACGCAGTTGCGCGCGCCGCAGCGGGCCGAGAGAAGGGCGAGTTCCGCATGGCCGAAAAACTCGGCCGGCGTGGCGGTGCCATCCACTTCCGCGACGCCGATCGAAACCGTCAGATGTTCGCCGTCGCCGCCAGTGGTCGCGAAGCGCAATGCCTCCACGCTCTGCCGCAGCCGCTCGGCAATGGCCTCGGCCGTGTTCTGCGGCACGCCGGCAAACAGAAAGGCAAATTCATCGCCACCGATACGGGCGACGAAATCGTCCTTCTTGATGGTCTTGCGAAACAGGGCGGCGAGGCGTCGTAACGCCTTGTTGCCGGCGGCGGAGCCATATTTGCCGTTGATTTCCCGGAAATGGTCGATATCCAGCAGCACCAGCGAGGTGGCGGATGCAGCCCGGTCCTTCGCGAAAAGAGCGCCAAGCTTTTCGAGAAAGGCGGCTCGGTTTGGCAATGCCGTCAGCGCATCGCGCAGCGACGCGGCCTGAAGCTCCGCGCGGTTCCTTTCAACCTCGCGGATTTTCACCAGCCCCATGGCGATGAAATGCCGAAGGCTTGTCTGTTCCTCGCGAATATCACCCAGCAACTCCACGAAACGCTCCGTTGCGGGCGGCTCGCCATCTTCGTCCTGCTCAAGGCTGCCCAGGAAGGTTTCAGTGCGTTCAAGGCTCGCATCCAGCCGCACGGAAATCTGCGTCAGTGTCTCGAAGGCCTCGCTTGCCATCTGTTCCGCCTCGATCCGCGAAAAACCGGGCAGATTGTGCCGCTGGCCGATGAGGTCGATTTCATGCTGCTGCGGCGCGTTGCCGAGCGCGAGAATGTCGCGGCCCATGGCCGGGTTGTGTCCAGACAATATTTCATAGATCAATTCGTAATTGCGCGGCAAAGGCGCAATATTCATCTTGGCGATGAACTGCGTGATTTTGGTAACGACAAGTGCACTTCTTGCATGCTCGCGTTTTTTATCGCCCGCCGATGTCGTCACTGACAGCCCCAATACCAATGGATTATTATGAGTAGACCGGCGATAACCGATTGTTGAACGGCGCTATTCTTACAAGCAACGGTTTAAAATAGAATAAATCCAGAAGGGAATTTTGCCGTCACGAGGCATGATTCCGCATTGGCGCGCCTTGATCGATAATATGACAAATCCTGATTTGATTTCGGGCAGAGACCGTTTTTATATCGCTTCATCGATGTTGCAGAAGAGGGGCAGCCCATGACGACTTCCAGAACGCTCTATTCGCTATGCGGAAGCGACACTTCCCGGCCATTTTCTCCCCATTGCTGGAAAACCGTGCTTTCGCTGGCGCATAAGGGTCTGGATTTCGAGGAGCGGCCGTTACCCTTCACGGTGATCCCCACGGTGGAGGATGGTTTTTCGAAGACCGTGCCCATCCTGCGCGATGGTGACGAACTGGTGAGCGACAGTTTCGAAATTGCCCTTTACCTTGACGAGACTTACCCGGAGCGCCCGTCGCTGTTTAACGGCGAGGGTGGCAAGGCCATGGCCCGTTTCGTCGAAAGCTGGTCGCAGACTGTGCTTCACCCCGCCATCGTCCGCATTGCCGTGCTCGATATCCACAATATGCTGGATGAGCCGGATCGCCATTATTTCCGCGATAGCCGCACGAAAGCGCTCGGCCGTCCGCTCGAGGACGTGGTGGCGAACCGCGAGGCGGAGATCGCAGCATTTCCGGCATTGCTCGCACCGATCCGGCGTATGCTGAGCTTCCAGCCTTTCATCGGCGGTACGTCGCCGCTCTTTGCGGATTACATCGTGTTCGGCGCGCTGCAATGGGCGCGGATCACCACTGGGCTGGATCTGTTTGCCGATAACGATCCGGTGCGGGACTGGTTCGAAGGCTGCCTCGATCTCTATGATGCGAGAGGCCGCAGTGTGACAGCGGCGTGAAATGTCTGCGGTGACAGTCGCAATCTCGTTGATCCCCCTTGTTTTCGGGCCTTTGGGCGGGTAAAGACCGCCCACTTTCTCTGAAGGAAAAGGAAACGGACACATGGCGATTGAACGCACATTTTCGATGATCAAGCCGGACGCAACCAAGCGTAACCTCACGGGCGCGATCACCAAGGTATTTGAAGACAACGGTCTGCGCATCGTCGCCTCCAAGCGCGTCTGGATGAGCAAGCGCGAAGCCGAAGGCTTCTACGCCGTTCACAAAGAGCGTCCCTTCTTCGGCGAACTCGTTGAAGGCATGACCTCCGGCCCGACCATCGTTCAGGTTCTGGAAGGCGAAAACGCCATCCTCAAGAACCGCGAAATCATGGGCGCCACCAACCCGGCCCAGGCTGCGGAAGGCACCATCCGCAAGAGCTTCGCGCTCTCCATCGGCGAAAACTCCGTTCACGGTTCCGATGCTCCGGAAACCGCTGCACAGGAAATCGCCTACTGGTTCGCCGAAACCGAAATCGTCGGCTGATTCAAAATCTCAACGGCTTGAATCGCTGTTGCAGGCGATTGCGTGAAGCTGCTGAAAAGACTCGAGGAAACGGAGCCGAAAGGCTCCGTTTTTTTTGTTTTGATAGGGGTAAAGGGTTAGGCTGCAGCCATTCCCACCTTCCTCATCCCTGTGACGAGCACAGGAATGAGGGATGGGAAGCCTTCACGTCATTCATTCCGTCAGTCCCTACGACGCCGGACAATCCTGAACCGGCCGCATATCCGTCGTGCCATCCGGTTTGAACACCTCAGGATTGGGCGTATAAAGCGGGCCAACCACCAGCGGCTTGGCGGGCAGAAGTGACTGGTCGGTGTCGGAACGGATCGTTGTTTCGATGGTCTGGAGAATGTCGCCTTCCGGCCCTTTGATACGGATGGTGACCTTATAGGGCCGGTCCTGCTTCACGCATTCCACCGGTGGGCTCTGAACCGTGATCTTTTCGTCTTTCGGAAAAATCTTCTCGCGGCTGGTGAGGTCTGGACCACCGCGCGGGTTCTCGAACGTCGCCTCAATGGTACTGCCGTCACGAATGGGGGCGATGCGCTGAAGGGTCACCAGATAGGTGGCGATGGCCACGCGGTAGTTAAACACAAACATCCGGCCGGAAATCTTCGCCACCTCACGCGGTTCGTCCCGTTGGCAGCCGAAAAGGGCGAGCATCCCTGCAATCGCCAGCAATGGAAGGGCGATTCCTTTCATGTCTGCGCCTCCTTTTTCCGGTGATAGTGCCGGCTGGCTTTCTGCCGGTTGCCGCACACCGCCATATCACACCAGATGCGGCTCTTGTTCTTGCTGCGATCGATAAACAGCCAGCCGCAATTGCCGCAGATGCGCAGCCGTTCCTGTGTCTCGTCCGCAAGTAGCGAGAGGGCGGAATGGGCGGTGGCATTGCCGAGGCTTTCGGCAAGCGGAAACGTCCGCAGCGCCGTGCCGCAGGCGAAAAGAAGCCCGGCCAGTTTGCCGTCGCCATCTTCGCTGCCGGTGATGGACGTGCGGAAATAATCGTCGACAGCCTCGCGAAGCTCTAGAAAAACCGGCCGCCTTTCCGCTTCGGGTGCGATGAGCGTGGGAAACCTGTGGCGCTCCGCACCGAGCCTTGTCGCCGCTTCGGCAAAGGCAGCGATCTGCGCCGGCACAGCAAAACGGTCGACTGATTTTGCCGCCTCCGAGCGCAGGATCACGCTATTGGCGACATCCAGCGCCAATGCGCCGCCTGCGAAACGATGTTCTGTCCAGCGAAAGGTCATATCGCACATTATAACTATCAAAACAGGTTTTAACAGTTATAATAATGGCGGGAGGACGCGCTTGGCCTATTTCCTGCAACAATTGCTGAATGCCGTGCCGGTCGCCTCGCTTTATGCGGTTCTGGCCTTTGGCTATGCCATCGCCTTTTCGGTCACCAGACGCGCCGATGTCACCTATGGCGCCATATTCGCCTTTGCCGGTCAGACCTGCCTGCTGTTTGCCGATTTCGGCTGGAACCGGCTGTGGCTGGTTCTGCCGGCAACACTTGCGCTCGGGGCAGGGGCGGGTGTGTTCGGTGGGCTATGGGCGGCGGGTTTTGTCGGCAGGGCGGTGATGCGGCCGCTGGCGAAAGCCTCTCCCAATGCGGTGACCGTCGCCTCGGTCGGCGTGCTGATCGCCCTCACGGAAAGCGCGAGGCTGGTCGCCGACACAAGGCAGTTATGGCTGCCGCCGCTTCTGTCTGAGCCGGTGCGTTTCTGGGCCGACGGGGGATTTGCCGTAACCCTGACACCGATGCAGATGCTGAACACGGCGGCGTTCTGCCTGCTCATTCTCGCGGGGTCGTTTTATCTCAGCCTTTCCGCTTTCGGCAGGCGTTGGAAGGCGGTGTCGGACGATGCTTTTGCCGCCGCTTTATGCGGGGTGAATGCGGGCAGGATATTTCTGCTGTCCTATTGCGCGGCGGGCCTCGTCGCCGCCATCGCCGGTGTGCTGGCCACTTTTTATTACGGCACCATGGATTTCGGGGCCGGTCTGGTCTTTGGACTGAAGGTGGTGCTGATTTCAGCGGCGGGCGGTTATGCCAGCCCGCTCATCTGCGGCCTTGGGGCCGCCGCCGTTGGTTTTGCGGAAACTTTCTGGGTCGGTTACGGCCCGGCCGCCTGGCGCGATGCAGCGGTTCTGGCGATGCTGGTCGGCTGGCTGATCATCATGCGCAGCAGGGTTGAAGCGCCCTAGAGCATCTCCGGAAAAAGTGGACGTCGGTTGTCCATCCGGAAATGCGAGAAAAGAACAAGCACTATCGCCACCTGTCCTTGGCCGTATCGTCGGTTGTCTTTGCTGCAACCCAGTCGCCCGTCGAGCCATCCTTGCCATGTTCCTTTTTCCAGAACGGAGCGGATGTCTTGAGATAGTCCATCACGAAATTGGCGCCGTCGAAGGCCGCCTGTCGATGAGACGAGGTTGCAATGACGAGGACGATATTTTCGCCGGTGGCGATCTTGCCGTGGCGATGGATGGCGGTGAGGCCAAGCAGGCCGAAACGCTCCATGGCAAGTTTGGCAATGCGGGTTATTTCCGCTTCCGCCATGCCGGGATAATGTTCTAGCTCCAGCGCCGCGAGTGTGCCGCCATCATCCCGGCAGAGCCCGGTGAAGGCCACCACCGCGCCGATGCTCCTGTCACTTTCCGTCAGCCGGCGGGTTTCTTCCGCAGCATCGAAATCCTGTGCCTGGACGCGGACTGTCGGCTGCATCCGCTCATCCCCCCGTCATCGGTGGGAAAAGGCCGATCTCGCGTGCGCCGACAATGCTTTCGTCATGCTCGACATGTTCCTGATTGACGGCCACACGGATCACATTGGGAAACTCGAAGGCGGCTTCGTAATTTTCGCCGCGTGTCGCAAGCCAGGCGATCAGCTCGCCGGCCGTGGTGACGGAGGAGGGGATATCCAGCTCTTCTTCATCCGTGCCGATCTTCTCGCGCACCCAGGCGAAATAAACGATCCGTGCCATCATTCTTCGTCCACGATGTGCTTGAGGCCGGCCTTGAAGTAATCATAACCGGTATACATGGTGAGTGCCGCGGCGAGCCAGAGAAGCGTAATTCCCATCTCGGTCGTGTAGGGCAGAACCTTGTCGCCCGCAGGACCCGCAAGCAGAAAGGCGATGGCCACCATCTGGATGGTGGTCTTCCATTTGGCGATGCGGGTAACGGGAACACTGACCTTCAGCGCTGCCAGATATTCGCGCAGGCCGGAGACCAGAATTTCACGGCAGAGAATGGTGATGGCCGCCCAGAGCGACCAGCCGGCAATGGTGCCATCAGCCGCCATCAGGAGCAGCACGGAGGCGACCAGCAGCTTGTCGGCAATCGGATCCAGCATGCGGCCGATATTCGACGTCTGGTTCCAGATACGCGCCAGATAACCATCGAGGAAATCGGTCAGCGAGGCGATGATGAACAGCCACAGAGCCGTCCAGCGCGCGAAATCCGAGCTTTCCAGCTTTCCTTCGATGAAAAAGCAAAGAACAATGACAGGAACCGCGAGGATGCGGCCATAGGTGAGAAGGTTGGGAATGCTGTATGCGCGCGAAGCCATGGGAAACCTGTCAGTCTAAGATCAGCTGCCTTGATGCCGCCGCTAGGGCATAGCGTCAACATGTGATTATGTTTTTTTAGCAGTTCGCCACGACGTCGCGGTATCAATCACTGCCGCTCTCGTGGAAGTGATTATAGATTTGTCGCGCCACCGTCTCGGAAATACCACTGACAGCCATCAAATCGTTGAGACCGGCGCGGGAAACGGCCTTGGCCGTGCCGAAATGCTGCAGCAGGGAGCGTTTGCGGCCCGGCCCGATTCCCGAAATTTCATCCAGCGGATTGCGCACCATTTCCTTCTTGCGCCGCGCCCGGTGCGAGCCGATGGCAAAACGGTGCGCTTCGTCGCGCATGCGCTGGATGAAATAAAGCACGGGATCGCGCGGCGGCAGCGAGAAATCGCTGCGCCCGTCCGCGAAGAAGCGCTCGCGGCCCGCCTCGCGGTCCACACCCTTGGCGACGCCGATGGCCGTCACACAGTCGCGAATGCCGAGTTCGTCGAGAATGGCGCGCACCGCCGTCATCTGGCCTTGGCCGCCGTCGATCAGGATCACATCCGGCCAGGCGGGAAAGGGCATGTCGGCCGCTTCCTCCGGTGTCGGTGTCCGTTCGCGGTCAGGCTTGCCTTCTTCCTTCAGGAGACGGGAAAAACGGCGGGTCATCACCTCGCGCATCATGCCGAAGTCATCGCCGGGGGTGATGTCGGTCGATTTGATGTTGAACTTGCGGTACTGGTTCTTCACGAAACCTTCCGGCCCCGCCACCACCATGCCGCCCACGGCATTGGTGCCCATGATATGCGAGTTGTCGTAAATCTCGATCCGTCGCGGCACATAGGAAAGGCCGAAGGTTTCCGCAAAACCCTTCAGCAGCCGCGCCTGGGACGAGGTTTCCGCCAGCTTGCGGCCATGCGCCTCGCGGGCATTGGCAAGCACGTGGCCGGTAATGTCCTTCTTCTCGCCGCGCTGCGGCACGCTGATCGTGACCTTGTGCCCCGCCTTTTCACCGAGAGCGGCGGCCAGCAGTTCCTGCTCCTCCACCGTTTCGGAAAGCAGGATCTGTTTCGGCACGGGCTTGTCGTCGTAAAACTGCGCCAGAAACGCGTTGAGAATTTCCGAGCCGGGCAGGGAAGGATCGGCCTTCGGGAAATAGGCGCGGTTGCCCCAGTTCTGCCCGGTGCGGAAAAAGAATACCTGAATGCAGGAGATGCCGCCCTCATGGTGGATGGCGAAAACATCCGCTTCCTCGATGCCAGCCGGGTTGATGCCCTGATGGCTCTGGACATGGGAAAGTGCGGCCAGCCGGTCGCGATAGACGGCGGCCCGCTCGAAATCGAGGTCTTCGGCCGCCTCGTTCATCTGCCGCGCAATCGCGGTCTTGACGCTCTGGCTCTTGCCGGACAGGAAATCCTTGGCTTCCTTGACGAGTTCCGCATAGCCCTGATCGCTGATCTCATGCGTGCAGGGCCCGGAACAGCGCTTGATCTGGTAAAGAAGACAGGGGCGCGTGCGGGTCTCGAACACGCTGTCGGTGCAGGTGCGGATCAAAAAGGCGCGCTGCAGTGAATTGATGGTGCGGCCGACCGCGCCAGTCGACGCAAAGGGGCCGAAATAGTCGCCCTTGCGCGCCCGGGCGCCACGGTGTTTGAAAATCGCCGGTGCGCGGTTGTCGGCAGTGATGAGAATATAGGGAAACGATTTGTCGTCGCGCAAAAGCACATTAAAGCGCGGCCGCAAGCGCTTGATCAGATTCGCTTCGAGCAGAAGCGCTTCCGTCTCCGTGCGGGTGGTGACGAACTCCATATGGGTGGTGAAACGCACCATCTGGGCGATGCGGTTGGAATGCACGCGGCCCTGCGCATAATTGCCGACACGCTTCTTCAGCGAGCGCGCCTTGCCGACGTAAAGCACGTCACCCGCATCGTTGAACATGCGATAGACACCCGGCGAGTTCGGCAGGTGTTTGACGAATTCGCCGATCAGATCCATGCCCTTCAGGCCGGATTCGTTTTTCCAGCCTGCATTCCAGTCCATGCCGGCAACGTCGCGCGGAGCCTCGGCCGCTTCCGGTGCGGCAAGGCTTGCATCGTCGTCTTCGTCGTCGGTTTCATCGAAGAGAATACCGCCATCAGGCAGCTTCTTTCCGTTCATTCATTTATCTCCGCCACGTCAGGGGTTTCCCAGCCGAGGTGCTGGCCGCCGTCGAGCGCGATCATTTGTCCGGTGACCGACGGCGTGTCGAAAAGAAAGCGAATCGTCCGCCCGAACTCATCCGGTGCGGGACCTCGCTTTAATATAAGGCCGTCGATCTGCGCCTGAAAGTCCTCGGGCGTCTGTCTTTCGCTTTTGAAGGTAGGACCCGGCCCGATGGCATTGACCCGCACGCGCGGTGCGAAGCTCTGCGCCATCGTCCTCGTGGCCGTCCACAGCGCGGATTTAGAAAGTGTGTAGGAATAAAAACGCGGCGTGAGGGCAAGCACGCGCTGGTCGATGATATTGACGATCAGCCCGGAATTGTCGGCAGGCAATTGTTCGACAAAGGCGGCGGCGATGAGAGAAGGGGCCCGCACATGCACGGCGAAATGCGCGTCGAAGATCGCGGGATCGGGCTTATCCGCCGAGTCGTCCAGAAAAACCGATGCATTATTGATAACGACGCCGATAGGTCCCAGCGCCGAAGAAGCCTGTTCGATGAGCCCAGAAGTGGGCCCGGACTGTGTCAAATCCGCCTGGACGGCAACGGCTTTGCCGCCTTTTTGCCTTATTTCGTTAGCGAATTCCTCGGCCTGCGCCATCGATTCATTGGCATGGACGGCGATCGCGAAGCCATGGGCGGCCAGATCGGTGGCGATTGCCCGCCCAAGCCGGCGGGCGGCCCCCGTTATCAAGACTGTCTTCGGTATATTTTCTTTCACGGCGGACCTGCATTTGCTCATCTCAGCCCTATTTGCTGGATATAAATGCAAATCGCAAGCTGTCCGTCAGCCCCAAAAGAATTGGGCGATTTTTTATTCACAATGCAATTTCGGTTTAATTTGAATATAACTAAGTTTAAAGGCGATCTATTGCTGGTTAGGCTTCTGTTAGGGTTAATAAAACCCTTGTGGCAATTAGGCAACGTCTAATTCTAGTCACGCCTCTGCCCCAAACAATTCACATTTTGGCTCTTTGATCTCCGCATTCTCCCATCAAGTTCAGTTTCCAGAGGGGCGATTAACCCGACGAATTATGCCGCGTCTGAAAACAATGTTTTGAGTGCAGAGCGGTCCTGAAAGGAGAATAGCATGCGTATTTTCGTAGCAACCCTTATGGCTTCGACCATGGCAGCCGCCGGCTTTTCGGCTGCTCACGCCGCTGACGCCGTAAATGAAGTGCCGCAGGCACCGGTGTCCTACGACCAGCCCGCACCGGTCAAGGATTGGTCCGGCGCTTACCTCGGTGGTACGGTCAACTATGACTGGGGCCGTTTCAGCTCCAGCAATGACGGCCGTGACGCCAAGGGCTTCGGCGGCGGTCTGTACGGTGGTTACAACATGCAGAGCGGCCAGATCGTTTACGGCGCCGAAGCAGACGTCAACCTCGGCGACGAGAAGGGTTCTGCCGGTACGGTTGCCGGCAACGCCATCGAAGGCAAGCAGGGCGTCAACGGCTCGCTGCGCGGCCGCGTTGGTTACGACATGAACCCGTTCCTGCTTTACGGTACGGCTGGTCTTGCTGTCTCCGACAACAAGGTACGTGACGCGACCTCCAAGGACAGCGCCACCGCCCTCGGTTACACTGTCGGTGCCGGTGTAGAAGCCATGGTGACCGATAACATCACCGCCCGTCTGGAATATCGCTACAGCGACTACCAGAAGAAGGACTACGGTCTCGACTCCGGCGCGTTCTCGCGTGGTTTCGACGATCACTCGGTCAAGGCCGGTATCGGCGTCAAGTTCTGATCCTTTTCGGATCGGTTAAAGAAAAGCCGGGGTTTACGCCCCGGCTTTTTTGTTTTGCGGCATACCGCCGAAATAAATGCCCGGCGATCAGGCCGGGCATTGTTCTTTCGCTAACCTCAGGCGGCGGCCTTCATTTCCGTGTAGGCTTCGAAACGCTTGCCGAAGGTTTCAGGCCAAGCGGCCAGCGCATCGCGCCCTTCGGCCCATTCACCCGCAAAACGCAGGTCGAGATAACCGATCATCGCTGCAAGGGCGAAATGGCCGCCATGCAGCTTCTTGCCGGTTTTCGGCAGGTTGGCGTTGAGATAATCAAGTCCGCGTACCACCTTGCTCCACTGCTTGTCGATCCAGGGCTGATGGATCTTGTCTTCCGGGCGGAAACGGCGCTCGTAAACGATGGCGAGCAGGCAATCCATGACGCCGTCGCACAGCGCCTCCAGAATTTCCACATCCGTGCGCTTGCCGTTCTTTTTCGGGTAGAGCTTGCCGCCTGAAAGACGGTCGAGATAGTGCATGATCGCCACGCTGTCATAGACCGAGCCGCCTCCATCCAGAAGCAGGACGGGAATCTTGCCGAGCGGATTGTTGTCCATCAGCGTTGCGGGCTCGGCATTGGTGTCGACGCGTACCGAGGTGATGTCGATGTCGAGATGGCGGGCGGCCATGCGCACCTTGGCGGAGTAGGGGGAGGCGGGCGAGTAAAGCAGTTCCATGGTCAGGTCCTATGGGTTGTCGTCTGGGGACTGGAGTATTCAGTAAAACTGGATAGCGGTTTTATGTCTGGAAAATGTGTACAGACGAGAAATAGAGCGCATTCGATGCGCTCTAGCGAATGGGGATGATTTCTGCGGCGTTGGCGCGGCAGCCCTTGCGGTCAAGCTCTGGGCAATCGCGGAACGTCATGTCCCGGTTGAGGCAGATGCGTACTTCCTCAAGGCGTTTGCCGTCGCAGCTGATGGAGATGCTGCGTTTCGACAGGCCCGGATTGGCGTCGGTGAAAGCGTTTTCTATGGCGTCGGCGGACAGTGTGGAGGCCGCGGCGCCCGAGGCGATCTTTTCCGGCAGCCGGACGGCTTCGAAGGCGGCTCGCGTTGCCGAGAAATAGTCCCTCTGCGACAGGCCGGAGCAGGAGCCGTGCTTGCGCCACTGGTGGCCGATCAGGCCCATGGACGGCATGATATCGAACATACTGCGGCCGATCGCGTCAGGAACACGCTCAGGCTCGCTGCTTTGGCAGAATTCGGGATAGCCGTTTTCGTTCTGCGGCCAAAGCCCGTGCACGACGAAACCGTAACGCCTGTCGCTGCCGCATTGCTGACGGTTACCCGAGCCTTCGGAACTGGCGCAGAAGGCCGGAGACCAGGACAAGGAAAGCACGTAGAAATCGAAACCCGTTCCGCGAGGTGCCGGATTATTGCCCGTATTTCTCCGTGGTGTTTCTTGCTGCGGGTGTCCCGCGGATTGCGGTGAGGCTTGCGCCTGCTGATCGTTCACGGGTCCTTTCGGGGCGGGTTTTTCCTGTGCAAACCACAGCGCCGCAAGCGATAGAAGACCCAAGGCGATGAAACCTGCGTAACGTTTCATTCCGTGTACGTTCCCCGGAAACTGGACCAGTTCATACCGCCGTCGGGCGACGATCCGGTCTTACATAAATTTGTGAACGAGGCAAACGGGCAAAAAGGTTGAAAGCTTCGCCGCATAACGAATAGAGTCGAACGAATCTTCCGCAAAAGACGGAAACAGGGCTGGGGGTAATAGGCGGCATGACCGCATGAAATTCAAGAAATACATCTGGCCCGTCGTTGGTTTTGCGACGATCGGTTTTTCCGCCTGGTTGCTCTTTCACGAATTGCGTGGCCTGTCGCTCGATGATCTCTGGGACAGCCTGAAAGCCATTCGCGTGCGGGACTGGCTGTGCTCTGGCCTTGCGACCCTGCTGGCCTATGCCGCGCTTGCCGGTTACGACCGCATCGCGCTGCAGCATCTTGGCCGCAAGGTGAACTGGTTCTTCATCACGCTCACCTCTTTCACCACCTATGCGTTGTCCCACAATGTAGGAGCTTCGGTGTTTTCGGGAGCGGTGGTGCGATACAGGGCTTATACGTCCAAGGGACTGAGTGTCGCGGAAGTGGGCGTCCTCGTGGGGCTCTGCTCCTTCACCTTCCTCATCGGCACGATCATGCTCATCGGCATGGTGCTGCTTTACGAGCCCGACATCACCGAACGGTTTACCGGAATCCTGCCCGTCGAAGCCTCCACGACCACGGGCGTCCTGCTGCTTCTTGTTGTCGGGCTTTATGTTCTCGGCAGCCTGCTCAGGCTGAAGCCCCTGAAAATCGGCTCTTTCGTGCTGCCTTACCCCGCGCCGAAGCTTGTTGCGCAACAACTCGTCATCGGCCCGATCGAGCTGATCGGCGCGGCGGGCATCATCTATTTCGCGCTGCCGGAAGCCGGAAATCCCGGTTATATGGTTATTCTCGGCATATTTCTGGTTTCCTTCTCAGCGGCGCTCATCTCGCATGCGCCGGGCGGACTGGGGGTGCTGGAGCTGGTCTTCGTCACCGGCCTGCCGGATATGAACCCGGCGGATGTGATCGCGGCGCTGCTGGTCTTCCGGCTGTTCTATCTCATCATCCCCTTCATCATGGCGCTGTTCGTGATCCTGTTCTTCGAACGATCACAGCTTGCGGCGGCGCAGAAAAGGGAAGGGTTGAGATAGCCCTCAGCTTTCTTCCGGCTTTTCCTCGCCGCGCAGCCAGAACGCGCGCTGCGAGGCGAACCTGTCCTGCGCCAGCGTTGTCTTCAGGTAAGGCAGCAGCGTGTGCAACTCGTCCTTCAGCGTATAGGGCGGATTGACGATGATGAGGCCTGAGCCGCTCAGGCCGTCCAGCCGGTCGCTTCTGACTGACAGTTCCGCGCACAGCATCTTCGGAATGTCGAAGGATTGCAGCCGCTCATGGAAGTCCTTGATCGGTGCGCCTTTCTTCAGGGGATACCACAGGCAATAGGTGCCGGTGGAAAAACGCCGATAGGCCTTGTTCAGGCCATCGGCCAGACGCTGATATTCATTCTCAAGCTCGAACGGCGGATCAACGAGGATGAGGCCGCGCTTTTCCTTCGGCGGCAGATGCGCGCCGAGCGACAGCCAGCCATCCAGCTCGGTGACGCGAACCTGATAATCGCCCTCGAAGAGCCGTGCCAGAGCGCGGCTGTCATCCGGGTGCAGTTCCATTGCCGAAAGCCGGTCCTGCGGGCGAAACAGCATGCGTGCGAGTTTCGGCGAACCGGGATAAAATTTCACGCCGCCTTCCGGGTTCAGTTCCTTCACGGCGTCAAGATAGGGCTCCAGCAATTCGGCAATGGGGGCGGGCAGATCACCCTCCATCAGCTTGCCGATGCCGGTCTGCCATTCGCCGGTCTTCTGCGCTTCTTCCGAGGTCAGGTCGTAAAGACCGATGCCGGCATGAGTGTCCAGCACCCGAAATGCCTTGTCCTTGTTCTGCAGGTAGCGCACGAGGCGGGCAAGAACGGCATGTTTGAGGACATCCGCGAAATTGCCGGCGTGATAGATGTGGCGGTAGTTCATGGATATGTCTCGCTTGCGGCTTATCGGGGTGAATGGTCAGGATGAATATTCTTGATGGACGTCACTTCGGCCTTTTTGCCGCATCGTTGATGCAATATACAAAAGACATGAACGTTGCGACCCCGATTTCCGCTGAAAAAGCCGCCCCGAAGCCCGAAGTCCGTATCGGACACACGGTCTGCCCGCATGACTGTCCGAGCGCCTGCGCGCTGGAGGTCGACATCAATGCCGATGGCCGGATCGGCCGCGTGCGCGGGGCCAACGCCAATACTTACACCGCCGGCGTGATCTGCGCCAAGGTGGCGCGTTATTCCGAGCGCATCTATCATCCCGGCCGATTGCTGACCCCGAAGCGCCGCAAGGGCGCGAAGGGGGCGGGCGACTGGCAGGAAATTTCCTGGGAAGCTGCTCTGGACGAGGTGGCGGATGCTTTCGTCAAGGCTGAGGCGCGGCACGGCGCCGAAGCCATCTGGCCCTATTTCTACGCCGGCACCATGGGGCAGGTGCAGCGCGATTCCATCGAGCGGCTGCGCCACGCCAAGAAATATTCCGGCTTCTTCGGATCGATCTGCACCAACATGGCCTGGACCGGCTACGTGATGGGCACCGGCGCACTGCGTGGCCCCGATCCACGCGAAATCGCCAAGGCCGATGTCGTCGTCATCTGGGGCACCAACGCGGTCGCCACGCAGGTTAATGTCATGACCCATGCGGTGAAAGCCCGCAAGGAGCGCGGCGCGAAGATCGTCGTGGTCGATATCTACGACAATCCGACCATGAAACAGGCGGATATGCGCCTCGTTGTCCGCCCCGGCACCGACGCTGCGCTCGCCTGCGCCGTGATGCACATCGCCTTCCGTGACGGGTATGCGGATCGTGATTACATGGCGCGCTTCGCCGATGATCCGGCCGGGCTTGAGGCGCATCTGAAGACGAAGACGCCGCAATGGGCCTCGGAAATCACCGGTCTTTCCGTCGACGAGATCGAGGATTTCGCCCGGCTGGTCGGCACCACGAAAAAGACCTTCTTCCGGCTTGGATATGGTTTTGCCCGCCAGCGCAACGGCGCTGTCGCCATGCATGCGGCCCTTTCCATCGCCACCGTCCTCGGCTCCTGGCAATATGAGGGCGGCGGCGCTTTCCACAATAATGGCGATATCTTCCGGCTCAACAAGTCGGAGCTGATGGGCAGCTCTTACGCCGACCCCGAGGTACGCCAGCTCGACCAGTCACAGATCGGCCGCGTGCTGACCGGAGACGCTGAAGCGCTGCGCCACGGCGGCCCGGTGACGGCGCTGCTGATCCAGAATACCAATCCCGTCAATGTCGCGCCCGAACAGCGGCTGGTGAAACAGGGTTTCCTGCGCGACGATCTCTTCGTCGCCGTGCATGAGCAATTTATGACCGAAACGGCTGAGGTGGCCGATATCGTGCTGCCTGCCACCATGTTCCTTGAACATGACGACATCTACCGCGCCGGCGGCCAGAACCACATTCTGCTTGGTCCGAAACTGGTGGAGCCGCCGGAAACGGTGCGCACCAACCTCTTCGTCATCGAAGAACTGGCGAAACGTCTCGATGTCGACCATATGCCGGGCTTTGGCCTTTCGGCCCGTGATCATGTCGACCGTATGCTCAAAGTCAGCGGCTGGGGCGATTTCGACACGCTGGCGGAAGAAAAATGGATCGATGCGCAGCCCTCCTTCGAGGTGGCGCACTATCTCGAAGGTTTCGGTTACGGTGACGGCAAATTCCGTTTCAGCCCCGAATGGGCGACCGGGCCATCTCCGAACAAGCCGCCGAAAAACATCGGCGTCATGGGGCCGGTCTCGCAATTCCCGAAATTCCCGGATCAGGTCGACGTCATCGAAACCGTGGATGGCGATCATCCGTTCCGGCTGGCGACATCGCCGGCGCGGAATTTCCTGAACTCCACCTTCGCGGAAACGAAGACCTCCGTGCAGAAGGAAGGCCGCCCGGAATTGATGATCTGTCCCGAGGATGCCGCCGGTAACGGTATCGCCGATGGCGACGTCGTCCGCATCGGCAATGGCCGTGGTGAAGTGCGGCTCCACGCGAAAATCGTGGAGGGAGCAAGACCGGGCGTGCTGATTGCCGAAGGGCTGTGGCCCAACAAGGCGCATCTGGATGGCGAGGGCATCAATGTGCTGACCGGCGCCGATGCCGTTGCGCCTTATGGCGGCGCGGCATTCCACGACAACAAGGTGTGGCTCCGCCGCGACGATGAGAGCCGCGAGGCTTGATATTGCGCCGCAACACGGGCAGGCTGAAATCCCACGACAGGCAAGGACATATCCGGTGACACAGACGCAGGCGAAAAACGTTCCGGCCGACACGGACGCGGGCAGAATCCGGCTGGTGGAAAAGGAAACGGTGTGGAAGGGCTTCGTGCACATGCAGAAGCTCGTTTTCGACCAGCGCATGCCTGATGGTAAAACGATCCGCATTGTCCGGGAAGTCCACGACCACGGCAGCGCGGCCGCCATTCTCCTTTACGATCCGAAGCGCGACAGCGTGGTGCTGGTGCGCCAGTTTCGCCCCGCCGCTTTCGTGAACGGCGACCCAAGCTTCATGGTCGAAGTGCCGGCAGGGCTTCTCGATGATGACGATGCGGCGCATGCCATCCGCCGCGAGGCAATGGAAGAATCCGGCTACGCGGTCGAAAAGGTCGATTATCTGTTCGACATGTATGCCAGCCCCGGCACGCTGACGGAAAAGGTCAGCCTCTTCGTCGCCCGCATCGATCTCGACGTGCAGGCCGGCAGCGGCGGCGGGCTGGAGGACGAAGGCGAGGATCTGGAGGTTCTGACCTACGGACTGGACGAGGCCTTTGCGATGATCACATCGGGTGAAATCACCGATTCCAAGACGATCATTCTCCTGCAATGGGCGATGTTAAACCGCGCCCGGCTTTGAGGGCGGGGTTATCCGAGCGTATCTGGTAAAACTTGTCCTTCGGGTGAAGTCGTCAATACTAGAAGCGCCCTTTGACGCCCATCCCCACGAAAATCGACTGCAAGTCACCGCCGCCGGCATTCTTTTCCGATGATAGGCCTCCGGCACCTGCGCCACTATAGTGGGTGTCTCCGCGTCCGAGACTGGTATAGTCATACGCGCCATCGAGATAGATCGAGGCATTCTCGGTCAGGTCATAGGCGACGCCCGCTTTCACCCCGAACATGCCGGCAACGTCGAATTTGTCGGTGAAGCGCATATCGCGCAGCCAGTGATCGTCCGTCGCCTTGCCGTAGACCATGGCGCCACCTTCGAGGCCAACGTTGAGCGACCAGTTGCCGAACCTCTGGCCGCCCGTCAGGTTGCCATAGAAGACAGGGATTTGCTGGCGATAGGTGATTCCCTTGAGGCCATCCTTGAATTTGCCCGAGAGATCACGGGGGGAGAAAACGCTGTAAACGGCGTTGCCGCCATAGGCCGACCATTGCACATCCGTATAACGAAAGCCGACGCCGGCGCTGAGATATTGCTGCGGATCGTCCAGCAACATGCGATTGAGTTCGAGGTTTCCCGAAAAATAATGGTCGAGCCGCGTGTCGTCATGCTGAGAACGGTGGCTCCAATTGTCCTTGGAGCTGTCTCTGGAAAAAGGCCAGACCCAGTCATAGTCGGTCATGTAGCCATCGCCTTCAAAGCCGACGCGGCCTTCCGCCTTGACGCGCCAGCCGGGCGCAAGTTCAAGCCCGAGCGAGCCGCGCAATGCCACGGCGTTTTTGGTTTCCCATTCGAGTTCGCTCAGCTTGCGGCCACCGATATGGACGGTTTCCGTTGCTCGAAGATTGAGAACGCCGGCATCCACTGAGGCTGTAATGCCACTTTGCTCAGCCGCGACAGGCAGGCTGGCGCCCGCCAGCAGAACAACCGAAAGCGGCAGGGAAAATCTCGAAAATGGCATAATCGCTCCTGAATGACCGGAGGGCCCGAAATAGGGGCCGCTGCGAGCATTAAAGGTGATTATGGTAAATGATCGGTTTATTTTTACAAAAATACCAATTCAGGTATTTTTGTACTTTAGGAATAACTCTATCAGGAGGCGGAAATGAGGTTGGAATACTCAGTTCTACTTTCACTGCCGGTGAAGACCGCCTTGCCGTCTTCCATTCGCACCTTGCCTTCGGCAAGCTGCTTCAGGGTCAGCGGATAGAGCTGGTGCTCGACTGTCAGGATCCGTGCCGCGAGGGTGTCGGCCGTATCGCCGAAAACAACCGGTACCGCACCCTGCGCGATGGTCGGGCCTTCATCCATGCCTTCGGTGACGAAATGCACGGTGCAGCCGGAAATCTTCATGCCGCTGTCGATGGCGCGCTGATGGGTGTGCAGGCCGGGGAAAAGCGGCAGCAGGGAAGGGTGGATATTGATGATGCGGCCTTCATAGGGGGCAATGAAATCCCCCGATATCAGTCGCATGTAACCGGCAAGGCAGATGATATCGGGCGCAATCTCGCCAAGTGCGGCCAGTATGGCGCCCTCATGCTCCGCCTTGCTGGGATAAGTCTTGCGTTCGAAGACCAGCGTCGGAATACCGAGATCCCGTGCCTTTTCCAGCCCGCCCGCAGATGCCTTGTCCGAAATCACGCAGACGATTTCCGCCGGAAAATCCACCGCCTGGCAGGCCTTGGCCAGCGACACCATGTTGGAGCCGCTGCCGGAAATGAAAACGACGACGCGTTTGCGGCCGGACGAGAAGGCGGCGCTCATCATAGGCCGAGAGTGCCCTTGTAGATCGTACCGTGTGCACCTTCTTCACGGGCGACCATGCGGCCGAGCGGGAAGACGGTCTCGCCTTCCGCCGTCAGGGCGTCGGTGACCTTTTCGGCATTTTCAGCCGAAACGACCACAATCATGCCGACGCCGCAATTGAAGGTGCGCAGCATTTCCTTCGGCTCGACGCCGCCGGTTTTTGCGAGCCACGAGAAGACGGCCGGAACCTTGATCGCGTCGAGATCAATCTCGGCGGCGAGATGCTTGGGCAGAACGCGCGGAATGTTTTCGGGGAAACCGCCGCCGGTGATGTGCGCCAGCGCCTTCAGTGCGCCGGTCTCGCGGATCGCCTTCAAAAGCGGCTTCACATAAATGCGGGTCGGCGTCAGCAGCGCTTCGCCAAGCTTCTTGCCATCCGCGAAGGGAGCAGGGGCGTCCCAGCCAAGACCGGAAACCGATACGATCTTGCGTACCAGCGAAAAGCCGTTTGAGTGAACACCGGAGGAAGAGAGCCCGAGAATGACGTCGCCTTCGGAAATATCGCCAGCGGGCAGAAGCTGGCCGCGTTCGGCAGCACCCACGGCAAAGCCCGCGAGATCGTAGTCGCCTTCGGAATACATGCCGGGCATTTCGGCGGTTTCGCCGCCGATCAGCGCGCAGCCGGATTCGCGGCAACCGGCGGCGATGCCGGAAACGATGGCGGCACCCTGATCCGGGTCCAGCTTGCCGGTTGCGAAATAATCGAGGAAGAACAGCGGTTCTGCGCCCTGGACGACGAGATCGTTGACGCACATGGCGACGAGATCAATGCCGACGGTGTCGTGGTAGTCAGCGTCGATGGCGATCTTCAGCTTGGTGCCGACGCCGTCATTGGCGGCCACCAGAACCGGATCGGTGAAGCCTGCGGCCTTCAGATCGAACAGGCCGCCGAAGCCGCCGATTTCGCCATCCGCGCCGGGACGCCGCGTCGAACGCACCGCCGGTTTGATCTTTTCGACCATCAGGTTGCCGGCGTCGATATCCACACCTGCATCACTATAGGTAAGACCGTTCTTGCCCGACTGGCTCATGGCTCTCGTCTCCGCTGGTTCCTTTGGCGTCGCCATTCGCACGGGACGGGGCCTGATGCAAGGGTTTGAGTGGCAAAAGCTCCGGTTTTTAACGGCTTTGGCGGGGCTTGCCGGATTGAGTGCTCACGATGGCTGCGGAGCGGCGCGACAGACGAGATTGAGCAGGCCGTCATTGGAGGTATCGGAATTTTCCTCTATCGGCCGACCGTTTTCGCCGTAACGCGCGACGATCTCAAAGCCTGCCGCTTCCAGTTGCCGGGTCTGGGCGGCAAGGTCGATGAAATAAAACAGGCCGCTCCAGCGGTGCGCCTGATCCGCGAGAATTGCATATTCCGGCGTCCGCCTTGTCTGAGGCTGCAGGCGCAGATAGTTGATCCAGCTTTGCGGATGCAGCGAATTCACCACCTCGCGCGGGTGCCAGGAACGCCGATGCAGCGGCATGCCGCCAGCCCGCTTCCATTGCCGGTTATGAAACGAAAAGATGAAGTAACCGCCCGGTGACAGAATGCTTCGGACGGCATTGATGATGGCAAGCCGGTCCTCATGGCCGAAGGCGCTTAAGATGGCGAGCGCGCCGAGCACGCAATCGAAACGCTCCGCGCCGAATTGGTCGATCGCCCGCACGTCCATGTCCAGAAACGTGGCAGCGGGAAAATTGCGCCGCGCAAGCGCAAGCATGGGCTGCGAGCGGTCGATACCGATATATTCACCCACCAGCGGTAGAAGCGGCTTCGTCGTTCGGCCGGTGCCGACGCCGAGATCCAGCAGCCGCTTGCCCGCATAGGCATGGCGGAACTGATCGAGAATGATGCGTTCGGCGGGGTAAAGCTGCTGGTTGTCGTACCATTCGGCAACTTCGGGATTATCGAAGAGACCGGCATTATAGTCCGCGATGCCATTTTCACTGGTACTTTGCATCGTGCCTCCGGCCACCGGGCGTGAAGGGGCGACGCTGGCCCGCCCGGCAATATTTGATAGTTGTCTAATATTTTCCGCCGGTCAACCTGCCGTTGCGAGGGGTTGACCGGAAATGAGGGATTATATCGCTGTGCGGGCAGTCTCCTTCTGCGGTCGCGCCAAAGCGCCGGTCTTGACCATGTGCACATGCCCATCCTATCTCCATCATGGGCAGTGACGGTACGGCGACAAAGGATAAACGGATGCAACCCCATGTGAGTGGTATGAACCTGCGTCGGCAGGTGTTTTTCTGGATCGGCGTGCTTGCCGTCTTTATCCTTTTCCTGATGGTCTTCAGCTCCATTCTCCTGCCTTTCGTGGCGGGCATGGCGCTTGCCTATTTTCTCGATCCGGTGGCCGACTGGCTGGAGCGGCGCGGTTTGAGCCGGTTGATGGCGACCGTCGTCATCCTCGTCTCCTTCGTGCTGATCTTCGCACTGTCGCTCATCATCATCATTCCGCTGATTGCCGCTCAGGCCTCGGAATTCATCACGCGCATTCCGCAATATATCTCGTCGCTGCAGCAGCTTATCGCCGGCGCGGATACCAACCTCCTGCCGGATTGGGTGAGCAGCCAGATCAACTCGGTAAAGGAGAACTTTTCAAAGCTCCTGACAGAGGGCGCAGGCTTCATCGGCACGCTTTTGACGCAGATATGGAATTCCGGCAAATCGCTGGTCGATGTCATGTCGCTGCTGGTCGTAACGCCCGTCGTCGCCTTCTACCTTCTGCTTGACTGGGACCGGATGATCGACAAGGTCGACAGCTGGATACCGCGCGACTATGTCCATACCGTCCGCCAGATCGCCCGCGACATGGACAAGACCATTGCCGGTTTCGTGCGCGGGCAGGGGTCGCTCTGCATCATTCTCGGGGTTTATTACGCCGTCGGCCTGTCGCTGGTGGGCTTGAATTTCGGTCTGCTGATCGGCCTTTTTTCGGGTCTCATCAGCTTCGTTCCCTATATCGGATCCATGGTCGGCCTCATCCTCGCCGTCGGCGTCGCCATCGTGCAATTCTGGCCGGACTATATTTATGTCTTTCTGACGCTCGTCGTGTTCTTTTCCGGCCAGTTCATCGAAGGCAACATCCTGCAGCCGAAGCTTGTCGGCAAAAGCGTCGGCCTGCATCCGGTCTGGCTGATGTTCGCCCTCTTCGCTTTCGGTGCGCTTTTCGGTTTCGTCGGGCTTCTCGTGGCGGTGCCGGCTGCGGCGGCGGTCGGCGTGCTTGTCCGCTTCGCCTTGTCGCGGTATCTTGAAAGCGATCTTTACCATGGGCATGCCGCCAACCTTCCCTGGGACACAAATACTGCCCCGGAAGAAGGGGAAACATCCTCCGGCAAGGTTGACTCTCAGAGCTGACGATGACTGACCAAATCAAAACCGACAATGCCCGGTCGAAGGCCGAGCAGCTGCCGCTCGCATTCTCGCACCAGTCCGCTTCCGGCAGGGACGATCTCCTCGTCTCCGCCTCGCTTGCGGCTGCCGTCAGCCTCATCGATGAGTGGCCGAACTGGCGCTCGCCCGTCGTCGTGCTCGCCGGGCCGCCGGGCTCGGGAAAATCGCATCTCGCCAATATCTGGAAAAATATCAGCGACGCGCGAGACATTCACCCCGAAGCCGGCGCGGATGCCGCGCGCGCGGCCGAAACGGGACCGGTTCTTTTCGAAGATGCCGACCGGCGCGGTTTCGACGAGACCGAACTCTTCCATGTCATCAACAGCGTGCGCCAGCACGGCACGACGCTTTTGATGACCAGCCGGCAATGGCCGGCGGCATGGCCGGTGACGCTGCCGGACCTGCGCTCTCGCCTGAAAGCCGTGACGGTGGTGGAAACCGGTGAACCGGACGAGGGGCTGCTCGCGCAGGTGCTGGTGAAACTCTTCGCCGACCGGCAGCTTTACATGGATGACAAACTCATAGGTTACATCGTCAATAGAATGGAGCGTTCGCTCGATACGGCGCAGACGATCGTGGACCGGATCGACCGGCTGGCGCTTGCGCGTGGAACGAGAATTACACGTCCGCTGGTAGCTGAGGTCCTCAATGCGATGGACAATGCGAGAGCGGATAGCGGACTGGACGTCGATTGACTGTCACAGTTCCGTCGTCAAACTGTTATACGGGCAAGAAGGACGATCGCGCGATGCAGCAGGATCACGGGACGGAAATAGGTCAGGGGATGGAACAGGGAATGGACGCTATCGCGCAGGACGACTTCAACAAGGTTCAGCCGGTGACTGAGGGCGAGAGCCTTTGGGACAGCCCGGCGCGTTTCATCAACCGCGAATTTTCCTGGCTCCAGTTCAATCGCCGCGTTCTCGAGGAAACGCTGAACACGGATCACCCGCTTCTGGAGCGTCTGCGTTTCCTTTCCATCTCGGCCGCCAATCTCGATGAATTCTTCATGGTCCGCGTCGCCGGTCTTGAAGGCCAGGTACGTCAGAAGATCACCGTCAAGACGCCCGACGGCAAGACGCCGGCCGAGCAGCTCGAAGATATTCTGAAGGAAATCGACAATCTGCAGATGGAGCAGCAGGCTTCGCTTGCCGTTCTGCAGCAATATCTCGCCAAGGAAGAAATCTTCATCGTGCGTCCGGCGGCACTTTCCGAAGCGGATCGGACCTGGCTGGGCACGGAATTCGAAGAGCGTATCTTCCCGGTGCTGACGCCGCTGTCCATCGACCCTGCGCATCCGTTCCCCTTCATTCCGAACCTCGGCTTCTCGATGGGCCTGCAACTCGACAGCGTCAACGGCCGCGAGCCGATGACGGCGTTGTTGCGTCTTCCGACCGCGCTCGACCGCTTCGTTCGTTTGCCTGATGAGAAAAACGCCATCCGCTACATCACGCTTGAAGATGTGGTCGGCCTGTTCATTCACCGGCTTTATCCGGGCTATACCGTCCGGGGATTCGGCACGTTCCGCATCATCCGTGACAGCGATATCGAGGTGGAGGAAGAGGCGGAAGATCTGGTCCGTTTCTTCGAAAGCGCGCTGAAGCGCCGCCGCCGTGGTTCGGTGATCCGTATCGAGACCGACAGCGAAATGCCGCAGTCGCTGCGCCAGTTCGTGGTGCATGAACTTGGCGTTCCGGATAATCGCGTCGCCGTTCTGCCTGGCCTTCTGGCACTCAACACCATTTCGGAAATTGTCCGCGCGCCGCGCGATGACCTGAAGTTCGAGCCTTACAACGCCCGTTTCCCCGAGCGCGTGCGCGAACATGCCGGCGATTGCCTTGCCGCGATCCGCGAAAAGGACATGGTGGTTCACCACCCCTATGAAAGCTTCGACGTGGTCGTGCAGTTCCTGCTGCAGGCCGCGCGCGATCCCGAAGTGCTCGCCATCAAGCAGACGCTTTACCGCACCTCCAATGACAGCCCGATCGTTCGCGCGCTGATCGATGCGGCGGAAGCCGGTAAATCCGTCACCGCGCTGGTGGAGTTGAAGGCGCGTTTCGACGAAGAGGCGAACATCCGCTGGGCGCGCGACCTGGAGCGCGCCGGCGTGCAGGTCGTCTTCGGCTTCATCGAACTCAAGACCCATGCCAAGATGTCGATGGTGGTGCGTCGCGAGGACGGCAAGCTCAGAACCTATTGCCACCTCGGCACCGGCAACTATCACCCGATCACGGCCAAGATTTACACCGACCTGTCCTTCTTCACCTGCAACCCGAAGATCGCCCACGACATGGCGAATATCTTCAACTTCATCACGGGTTACGGCGAGCCGGAAGAGGGCATGAAGCTGGCGATTTCGCCCTATACGCTGCGCGCACGTATCGTAAAGCACATCAATGAAGAGATCGAGCACGCCAAGCGCGGTGCGCCGGCGGCGATCTGGATGAAGATGAATTCGCTGGTCGACCCTGAAATCATCGATTCCCTTTACCGCGCAAGTGCTGCGGGCGTGGAGGTCGATCTCGTTGTACGCGGCATCTGCTGCCTGCGCCCGCAGGTGCCCGGCCTGTCGGATAATATCCGCGTCAAATCCATCGTCGGCCGCTTCCTCGAACACAGCCGCATCTTCTGCTTCGGCAATGGTTTCGGCCTGCCGTCGGACAAGGCGCTGGTCTATATCGGCTCGGCCGACATGATGCCGCGCAACCTTGATCGGCGCGTGGAAACGCTTGTCCCGCTCACCAATCCCACGGTGCACGAGCAGGTTCTTTCACAGATTATGCTGGGCAATCTCATTGACAACCAGCAGAGCTACGAGATACTTGCGGACGGAACGTCGAGGCGCATCGAGGTGCGTAAAGGCGAAGAACCGTTCAACGCGCAGCACTATTTCATGACCAATCCCAGCCTTTCCGGACGTGGTGAAGCCCTGAAATCCAGTGCGCCCAAATTGATTGCCGGGTTGATTTCGTCCCGCAAGAAACAGGCTGAATGACTCGATCAGAAGCACAGGGGCGGCTGACCGGCCTTGCCCCCGTTTCCGTCATAGATATTGGTTCGAACTCCGTTCGTCTTGTTGTATATGAAGGTCTTTCCCGCGCGCCCGCGGTGCTGTTCAACGAAAAGGTCCTGTGCGGCCTTGGCAAGGGACTGGCGCTGACGGGCCGCATGCATGAGGAAGGCGTCAGCCGGGCGCTGATGGCGCTCAGACGTTTTCATGTACTTTCCGAGCAGGCGCAGGCGCAGAAGCTTTATGTGCTGGCGACGGCGGCGGCGCGTGAAGCGGAAAACGGCCCGGATTTCATCCGTGAGGCCGAAGCCATTCTCGGCTGCGAGATCGAGGTGTTGTCAGGCGAAAAGGAAGCGCTTTATTCCGCCTATGGCGTGATCAGCGGTTTCCATGATCCAGACGGCATCGCGGGTGACCTCGGTGGCGGTTCGCTCGAACTCATCGACATAAAGGGCAAGAGCTGCGGCCAGGGCATCACCCTGCCGCTCGGCGGCCTGCGGCTGTCGGAACAGTCGGATGGCTCGCTGGAAAAGGCGACGACCATCGCCAGAAAACATGTCAAATCCTTTGCGAAGCTGTTGGCGGCGGGCGAGGGGCGCACCTTCTATGCAGTCGGCGGCACCTGGCGAAACATTGCCAAGCTGCACATGGAAATATCAGGCTATCCGCTGCACATGATGCAGGGTTATGAATTGCCGCTCGAGGAAATGCTGAATTTTCTCGAGGAGGTCATCGTCTCCCGGGACAGCAAGGACCCGGCCTGGCAGGCGGTTTCCAAGAACCGCCGTTCGCTTCTGCCGTTTGGCGCCATCGCCATGCGCGAAGTTCTGAAGGCGATGAAACCGGCAAAGATCGCCTTCTCTGCGCAGGGTGTGCGCGAAGGTTATCTCTATTCGCTGTTGACGGAAGCGGAGCGTGAATCCGATCCGCTGCTGGTCGCGGCTGATGAACTTGCCATTCTGCGCGCCCGCTCGCCGGAACATGCGCGCGAACTGGCGGACTGGAGCGGCCGCACCTTTCCGGTTTTCGGCGTCGACGAGACGGAAGAGGAAAGCCGTTACCGGCAGGCGGCCTGCCTTCTCGCCGATATCAGCTGGCGCGCCCATCCGGATTATCGTGGCCTGCAGGCGCTCAACATCATCGCCCATTCCTCCTTCGTGGCGATCACCCATCCCGGCCGCGCCTATATTGCGCTCGCCAATTATTATCGCTTCGAGGGTCTGAACGACAACGGCACCACCGAGCCGCTCGCGGCGATGGCGGGCGACCGGTTGCAGGAACTTGGCAAGTTGCTCGGCGGCCTGCTGCGCGTGGTTTATCTTTTCTCGGCCTCGATGCCCGGTGTCGTTGACCACCTGAAATTCCGCAAGTCCGACAATCCGGATCTTGATCTCGAATTCGTGGTGCCGCACGATTATTGCGATTTCGCCGGCGAGCGGCTGGACGGGCGTTTGCAGCAGCTGGCGAAGCTGACCGGCAAGCGGCTGGCATTCGTATTCGAGTAACGAGCGAGAAATGTCTGTTTTGCGGCGCAGGCTAGGACCAGCGCTCGCAAAAGGCTTCGATATCGTTCGACTGGAAATCGGAAAGCCGCGCCATGATCGTTTCGAATGGCCAGTCCCACCAGGCGATGGACGTAAGCTTTTTGGCGATGGATCGTGAAAATCGTTCACGAATGATTTTCGCGGGCACACCGCCGACAATGGTGTAGGACGGCACATCCTTGGTGACGACGGCGCCGGCGGCGAGCACTGCCCCGTCCCCGACCGTTACGCCCGGCAGGACGATAACCCCGTGACCAATCCAGACGTCGTGGCCGATAATGGCGCGATCCTGCTTGCGCTGGTCGAAAAAGGTGTCATCGCGCACGGCATCGGCAGAATAATATTCCGGGCAATAACTGAATCGATGCATGGATGGCCGATCCATCGGATGGTTCGGCGCGCCTATCCTGACCTCTGCAGCGATGGCGCAGAACTTTCCGATTATTGCGTCACCCACCATGCAGCGGGGTCCAAGATAGGAGTAATTCCCGAGTTCGACATTGTGCAGGGAGGTATCCGCCAGAATTTCGCAGCACTCGCCGACGTCCGAATCCCTTATGCTTGCCGTCGCATGGATGACGGTTTCCGCGATTTTCGGGCGCTTGATCTGTGTGGTCGAATCCATTCCAGCCTCCGGATTTGCGCCTGCTTAACCGGGGATGATGAAAGGCCTGTGACGACGGCCAAAGCGGTTCAATAAAGCCAGCTGCTCACTCGTAAATGCGCATCATGTGGTTTGCGTGGGAGAGCGAAATCCTGTCTTTACGGACGTATGTCACTCATTGGAGATATTGGCGGCGGGATCTCGTTTCTTCCAGTAGTGTTCGGTGATGTTTTGAGCGTTTCGAATGATGTGACCGGCGATGTCAGGGTCTCCACCCTTGAATGTTTCCGGGTCGGCACCGCATAACAGCAGGAAGAGCTGCTGATGAGCGACAGCGACAAAATAATCGCTGGGCGGTGGCTGCATGTCTGAATCGACAGCCTGGAATGCCTCGGCGACCTCTTTGCTGGCGCGCTCAAGCGCTGCGTGAATGGTGGCCATCATTGCCGCTTCCTTGCGCTGCAATATGTCCTGAACCTGCCGCTCCGCCGGTGTCAGAACCGGGCAACTCTCGCTCATCGAATGTCTCTCCTGTCGGTGCAACCATTTCGCTGAGCGATATTATCGCATGGATTGTGTCCGCTTTACGGGAAAGATTGAAATGATGGTGCTGAAGCATGGCGCAATGATTGACCACATACCGGGTTCGCGGGCGAAACGGCAATGGGCTGGCACTGCTTTGCAAACGGCTCAGCCGTGCCCCAGTGCTTTCCGGATGCAGGCGCTGAGATAGGCATATTGCAGGGGCGTTATCGTCGCCATGGCTTCCGTGCGGCTGGCAAGTCTGTCCTGGTAACCGACAGGAATATCGAACTGGCTGAAGGTGAAATCCCAGCGGGTGCCTTCAAGGATATTGTAAAAATGGTCGGCGCCGCTGACGGCGGTTTTGGCAAGCTCGCCGCCGAAAATATCCTGCACCACCAGCGCGGTGACGCTGCCTTGTCCTCTGGCGGGGTTTTCGCGTGACCAGAGGCTGCTGGTCTCACCCGACCAGCTTTTCTTCAGGGCGTAATAAAGTCTCTCTGCGTGGTCCTGCATCAAACGTCTTCTTTTCCGCAAGCATGTTTCGGTTGGAATACGAGAATCGGAACGGAGCGCCATGCAGACCATCTGGTCTACCGGGCGCTCCGTCCGGATCATTTGCAGCTGCCAGGGCGATTGGCAGCGGCCGTGGTCTTACTTCGCGTCGAGCAGGTCCTTGACCTCAAGCAGGACGAACTCGTTGTCGTCAGCCTTGTCCAGCGCGCGGCCGGCCGAGAAGGGCAGGTTGTTGTCGTTGCCGACGATGATATGCGTGGCATCGACGCGATCGACATTCTCGATGGTGACGAAAGGCATGTCGTAATAGCCATTGCCACCACCCTGACGCTTCTTGTTGTCCGGATCGGAGATTTTCAGAAGATCGATATAGCCGATCTTGCGCGCGGCCTTGCCGACATTGGCGTCATTGAATTCGATCTTGTAGATGCGCTTCACCTTGGAGGGCACGGCAAAGCAGTTTGCTTCCGGCTTCTTCGGGTCGGCGCAGGCCTTGTCGGCGGTGCCGGCGCCATTGTCACGCTCGATGACCAGCGCGGTGCTGTCATCCAGCATGTTGAAGTCACCGATGGCTTCGCCGCCCTGCGCCAGCGGATAGAGCCACGTGCGGCCGGTCCATTCCTTCTTGGCGGTATCGAGCTCGATGATGCGCAGTGCGGTCGCGCCGTCTTCGGTCTTCTCCACCTGGCCGTCAGCCATGTAAAGCGGGCCTTCCAGCAGGCCGTAGAGCTTGGAGCCGTCCTTGGAGAGCGCCATGCCTTCATAACCGCCCGAGCGCTTCAGGTTGAAGGCCGCCATCTTCTGCGTGGGGTTGCCGGGCAGGGCGAGAGTGGGGTGATCGGGAGACTTCACCTCGATGTCGCCGGCCTTGGTGGAGATCACGTCGGTCAGCTTGCCGTCACGGGTGAATTTCAGGATGTAAGGACCGAATTCCTCGCCGACCCAGAAACCATCGGCAACGGGCTGAATGGATTCGACGTCGAAATCGGCGCCCGTCAGGTAACGCTTGCTCGAACCTTCGAGAACGATGGGGAAAGGCGCCTTCATGTCGGGATCGGAGAGGAACACGGTTTCAAGCGCGTTGACCTTGCCGGCGTCCCAGTCGAACTTCAGATGGTGAAGCATCAGCATGGCGTCGCTGGAATTGAGCTTGGAGCCAAAGCCATTGTCGGAAAGGCTCCAGAAGCTGCCGTCGGGCATGGACTTGATGCCGGAAAAACCCTGCATCGGCTGGCCGTTGAACGGCATGGAAAGGCCGGTCAGGCGCACGCCATCCTTGCCGGGCACGGTGCCGAGACCTTCGGCGCGCTTGCGATCAGCGGTCGTGAACTTGGCGGAGGTCTTGAGATGTTCAGGCGCGTCAGCAGGTGCTGCGATGATGGTATTGGCCGGCAGGATGGCGTGGGAGACCAGCTTTGCCGGAAACTCCTGTTCCGCCGCATGCGACGCGGAGGCGAGCGCAAGAATGGCGCAGGATGCAAAAAGAATGTGCTTCATGATGGAGACCCCTCTCAATACCTGTTGAAGATAGGATTGAGGCGATAGGGTCGTCGCATGACAGGCAGGTGATTGCCGTTTGAAGCTTTGATGAATTTTGATGACGGCCGTAGCGGTAAATGGAACGGCGCGGCATTTTGCAGCCGTTTACCCCTCAAACCACAGGGGGCTGGTATTGGCTTAGTGTGCAGACGCCCAGCGTCTGGCCACGACCTTTCACGGCATGTTCGCCCAGATATTCGCTGCGAACGCCTTTCGGAAGCACCAGCTGATGAGCGAGGTCTGCCGATATGAGCACCGGATGACCGAGCATCTTGCTGAGCGATTCGAGACGCGATGTGGTGTTCACGGTATCGCCGAAATAGGTGATCTTGTGATGATCGACGCCGATTTCCGCCGTGATGACCGGCCCGCCATGGATGGCGAAGCGCAGGCGCGGCACTTCGCCGAAGCGGGAGAGCCACATGTCCCGGTTGCTTTCAACGGTCGCCTGAATATCGAATACGCAGCGCACGCAGGCCGCCCGCCTGATCGCCATGTGATAGGGCCAGGTGATGATGGCGGCGTCGCCAATATAATCGTCGATGACACCGCCGTGTTTTCTGACCGGCGCGGCATAACTTGCGAAAATTTCGCCGAGAAACTCCTGGGCTTTCAGGTCGCCATGGGTTTCGGCAAAGGAGGTGGAACCGACGAGATCGATGAAGATGAAGACGCGGTCTTCGCTGACGGGGCGACGATAGCGACCGAGAATGAGATCGATGAAGATATCGCGGCCGAGAAGCTCGCGTACGCGCATGATGAAGACGATGATGCCGCAGACGATGAGGGTAAAGATCAGCGTCTGCACTTCGGCGTGCACCGCCCGTTTCCAGGTGCCGGGAAATATCCCGCTCAACCACAGGATGGTGCCGCCAAGCCCGAATCCGCAAAAGACGAGGATGGCGTATATGATGAGACCAACGGCGATATAGGCGGGTGTGGGCAGAGCGCTGACCTGCCGCGACAGGCCGGGCATGATGTAACCGCGTTCAAAAGCAAGAATCGGTGCGCAGGCGAAGAGCGCATAGGTCGCGCCGATCAGCGCGCCGCCGCCATATTCCAGAAAGGCGTAGGCCACGCCGCTGCCGGCCACGGCAACGAACAGCACCACGTAATCCAGAATGGGCAGCAATTTTTTCATGTCGGTTCTTGATCTCGGGAAGGGGAGGCCCCGCGCTCCCTTCGGGCGAAGCTTCTGTTCAGGTCATATGCGACATTAGTGTGGAAAAAGCGCTGCAAAAAGTGAGCAATCGGTAAGGTTGCATGAAGGATTGGTAAGGCTGTTGCGCCGTTGCCGCAAAATCAGCACCGCCGCCGCTCTACGTCTAATAGGATGTTCTGTAATAGACGGTTTCAAGCGGGGATTGCGGCCGGTCGTCCGGCGAGCGGTTCGACCATTTGAGGGGAAAGGCGGCAAAACGCAGCTTGTTACCGTCGATCCACGCCCGGTCGAACAGGGTTTCGCCCTTGCGGGCGAAGGCGATGGCGGCGCAGGTGCGGTCGTCGACATCGAAGGGAATGTTTTCCTTCCAGCCGCTCAAGCCGCAGCCCATGCCTTTCGGGTCGCGATTATAGTGGTCAACGACGTCGCCGTCATTCGGCGTCATGGTGATGGCGGTGACGGTATGGGCAAAGAGCAGGCTGTCCTGATCTTTCAGGCCGCCATCCAGCGTGCCTTCATAACGCACCTGAACCGTGGGCTGCTGGCAGCCGCTGCGGGCATAGATCTGCGAGACCGCGTGCATGCGATTGTCGCGAATGGTGATGCGGGTGACGATGCCATGACGGTCGTTCTTGCCGATCTTAAGGCAGTCGGTCGTCCATTCGCCCTGAAGATCGACCTTCTCTTCGGCGGCCCGGGCGGGAAGAGAGGGAAGAATGCCGGCCGCCGTAAAAAGGGCGGCGAGCAGCAGAGTGTGGGCAGGTTTCATGGCAATACCCTCAAATCGCGCGACCATCGGTTAAGAGATGGGACGCGATGCGGGCAAAATTGGGGAGAAAGCAGCGGGCGATTACGCCTCGCTTGCCGCAACCTCCACCGCCTCGACCTTCTTGCCGGCGAAACGCAATGCCACTTCGCCATTGATGAGCTTCAAGGCCACATCACCGAAGAGTTCTCGCCGCCAGCCGGTCAGCGCCGCAACGGTCGCCTTCTCGCCTTCGGAGGCGATCTTGTCCAGATCGTCGCTATTGGCGATGACCTTGGCGGCGACGCCGTGCTTGTCCGCCGTCAGCTTCAGGAGAACCTTGAGCAGCTCCACGGCAGCGCCGGAACCCTCCGGTGCATGGCTGTGGCGCGGAGCCTTCGGCATTTCCTCTTTCGGAAGCGCCAGCGCCGCATTCACGGTCTCGATGATGGCGGTGCCGGAGGCGGATCGTTCCCAGCCCTTGGGGATGGTGCGCAGGCGCGACAGCGCCTCGGCATCCTTCGGCTGCTGCTGGGCGATTTCGAAGATCGCATCGTCTTTCAGGACGCGCGAACGCGGCACGTTGCGCGAACGCGCTTCACGCTCGCGCCAGGCGGCCACGAATTTGAGGATGGCGAGTTCCGTTGGCTTGCGCAGGCGCGATTTCAACCGCAGCCATGCATCGTCGGGATGCATGTCATAGGTGTCGCGCGATTCCAGAATGTCCATCTCTTCGGTCAGCCACAGCGAGCGACCTTCGCGCTCCAGCTGCGCCTTCAGCGCCAGATAGACATCGCGCAGATGCGTCACGTCGGCGAGCGCGTAATCCAGCTGCTTTTCGGTCAGCGGACGGCGGCTCCAGTCGGTGAAACGCGAGGATTTGTCGATCTGCACGTTCTTGATCTTCTGAACCAGCTGGTCATAGGAGATCGAATCGCCGAAACCGCAGACCATGGCGGCGACCTGGGTGTCGAAGATCGGATGGGGAATAAGCCCGCCGAGATGGTAGATGATTTCGATGTCCTGCCGTGCGGCGTGGAAAACCTTCACGACATTGGGATTGGCCATCAGTTCGAACAGCGGCGCAAGGTCCAGACCCTTGGCGAGCGGATCGACCAGCACCTCAAGCGTCGGGCTTGCCATCTGCACGAGGCAGAGTTCCGGCCAGAAGGTGGTTTCGCGCAGAAACTCGGTGTCGATAGTAATGAATTCCGATTTCGCCAGTTCCGTGCAGGCTTCGGCGAGGGCGGCAGTCGTTTCAATCATTGCAAATGGCCACTCGTGAAAATTATCCGTCTTACTTTCCCTTTGCCGGGCGCATGTCAATACAAAGCCCGCTTTTGAAGGCTCAAGGATCGTTTTTCTCGGGCGGATTTGGCTCCGGCCCATCGTTTTTGGGCGGCGGGGGGGCGGCGAGCTTCTGGAAATAGGCCGAGGTGCGCAAAAGCGAGCGGAACCGCCAGTTCCTCTCTTCAACCGGAACGCCCTCGCGCACCTGCAGCCGGTAGATGGTGTAGGCGATGAAAACGATCTGGATCGCGGCCGTATAGCTGAACAACGCCTTCGGCCCGAACTGGTCGATCAGCACGGAAGCGAGCAGCGGCCCGACGGTTGCGCCCACCGACCAGAAGAACAAAAGCCCGGCGGAAACCATCGCATGTTCGCCCTCTTTCGCATGGTCGTTGCCGTGCGCGGAGCTGAGGGAATAGAGCGGCAACGCAAAGGCGCCGAAGATGAAGACGCCGATGATGTTGCTCCATTCGTCCGTGCCGGCGAAGAAGGCGAGGAACAGGCCGACGATAACAGAACCGGCGGTAGTGGCGAGAATGATGATGCGGCGATCATAACGGTCGGAATAGACGCCGAGCGGATATTGCAGCACCACGCCGCCGATGATGCCCGCACTCATGAAGGTGGCGATGGCGGTAACGGACAAGCCGATCTGTTCGGCATAGATCGGGCCGATATTACGAAACGCCGCCATGCTGAGGCCGACGGCCACGCAGCCGACCACGGCAAGCGGCGAGATGCGCCAGACGGCGAAAAGATTGAAGGGAATCTGCTTCGGCGGCGCGGGATTGGATTTGTCGGCAAGCGAGATCGGCACCAGCGAAAGAGACAAGGCCATCGCGATCAGCGAAAACACCACCGGCCCGCCGATGCCGGCAATGGGAATGATATATTGCGCAAGCGTCACGGAGCCGAGATCAACGAAACGATAGATGGACAGCGTGCGCGCCCGGTTGGAATTCGTGACCTGCGCATTGATCCAGCTTTCGATCACCGCAAAAAGACAGGCGACCGCAATGCCGATGACGAAACGCATCAACATCCAGAACAGGGGATGGATGATGAGCGGCATGGCGATCGATGCCGCGGAAGCGACGGCTGCCATGGTGGCGAAGGCGCGGATATGGCCGATCCGCCGCAGAAGCCGCGTCACCGAAATGCAGCCGAGCGCGAATCCGATGCTGTAGGCGGCGCTGATGAGACCGATGGTGCTGGCCGAGAACCCTTCAGAGAGGCCGCGCAGCGCGATATAGGTTCCCTGCAGGCCGTTGCCGCCGATCAGAATGCCGGCGGTGACGAGAAGCGGGATGAGAGGTCTGATCTGGCTCATTGCGGGCCGACTCGGTTTGGCGGGCTGGATTGAACCCTATCTAAAGCGAAGGCGGGGGAAAGGACAGGCGCAAGGCGACAATCTTGTGCTTTGCCTTGACAAATCAGGCTGACCATGCGCTTTTCCGGCAAATTTCGACAGTGCCGCCCATCTGGCCCACGACACGTTCCAGGATATAAAAATGCATCGTTACCGCAGCCACACCTGTGCCGCTCTCCGCAAGTCCGACGTCGGCGAAACCGTTCGCCTTTCCGGTTGGGTTCACCGCGTGCGAGATCATGGCGGCGTTCTCTTCATCGACCTTCGCGACCATTACGGCATCACCCAGGTGGTGGCCGATCCTGATAGCCCGGCCTTCAAGGTCGCCGAGACCGTGCGTGGCGAATGGGTCATCCGCATCGACGGCCTCGTCAAGGCGCGCTCGGAAGACACCGTCAACAAGGGCATGGCGACCGGCGAGATCGAGCTTTATGCGCAGGAGATCGAGGTTCTTGGTGTTGCCAAGGAGTTGCCGCTGCCGGTCTTCGGTGAGCCGGAATATCCGGAAGACGTTCGCCTGAAGTACCGCTTCCTCGATCTTCGCCGCGAGACGCTGCATAAGAACATCGTCAGGCGCACGCAGATCATCTCCGCCATGCGTACCGGCATGGGCGATATGGGCTTTGCCGAATATACGACGCCGATCCTCACCGCATCCTCGCCGGAAGGCGCGCGCGATTTCCTCGTTCCCTCGCGCATCCACGAAGGCAAGTTCTTCGCGCTGCCGCAGGCGCCGCAGCAGTACAAGCAGCTTCTGATGGTGGCCGGTTTCGACCGCTACTTCCAGATCGCGCCGTGCTTCCGTGATGAAGACCCGCGTGCCGACCGTCTGCCAGGCGAATTCTACCAGCTCGACGTCGAAATGAGCTTCGTGACCCAGGAAGATGTCTGGACCACGATGGAGCCGATGATGACGGCCGTGTTCGAGAAGTTTGCCGAAGGCAAGCCTGTCACCAAGCAGTGGCCGCGCATTCCCTATGACGAGGCGATCCGCAAATACGGTTCCGACAAGCCCGACCTGCGCAACCCGATCGTCATGGAAGCTGTGACCGAACATTTCGACGGTTCGGGCTTCAAGGTCTTCGCCAACATGATCGCCTCCAACCCCAAGGTTCAGGTCTGGGCGATCCCGGCCAAGACCGGCGGTTCGCGCGCTTTCTGTGACCGCATGAACGCCTGGGCGCAGAGCCAGGGCCAACCCGGCCTCGGCTACATCTTCTGGAAGGAAGAAGACGGCAAGATCGCCGGCTCCGGCCCGCTTGCGAAGAACATTGGCGAGGAACGCACCGAGGCGCTGCGTCAGCAGCTCGGCCTTGAGGCGGGCGATGCCTGCTTCTTCGTCGCCGGTGATCCCGCGAAGTTCTACAAGTTCGCCGGCGAGGCGCGCACCCGTGCGGCTGACGAGCTGAACCTCATCGACCGCGACCGTTTCGAAATGTGCTGGATCGTCGATTTCCCCTTCTTCGAATATAACGAGGAAGAAAAGAAGATCGACTTCGCCCACAACCCCTTCTCCATGCCGCAGGGTGGCATGGAAGCGTTGGAGGGCCAGGATCCGCTCTCCATCAAGGCATTCCAGTATGACGCGGTCTGCAACGGCTTCGAAATCGCCTCCGGTTCGATCCGTAACCAGTCGCCCGAGCTGATGGTCAAGGCTTTCGAAAAGGTTGGCCTGTCGCAGAGCGACGTGGAAGAGCGCTTCGGCGGTCTCTACCGCGCCTTCCAGTACGGTGCGCCTCCGCATGGCGGTTGCGCCTTCGGCATCGACCGTGTGGTCATGCTTCTGGTTGGTGCGAAGAACCTGCGCGAAATCACGCTGTTCCCAATGAACCAGCAGGCGCAGGACCTGCTGATGAACGCGCCGTCGCCGGCAACGCCGACGCAGCTTCGTGAACTGGCGCTGCGCGTCGTTCCGTCCAAGAAGGACTGATATGTTGAAGACGCTGCTCGACCGGGTTCGCGCAGCCTTCACCCGTGCATTGGCGGCCGCGCTTGCGGCCGCTTTTGCGTTCTGGGTCGCTCATCGCTGGCTCGGGCACCCACAGCCCGTCTTTGCCGCAATAAGCGCGCTGATCTGCCTGTCCCCCGGCATTCCAAGCCATGTCCGTCAGGGGCTTGGGCTGATGGTCGGCGTCACCATCGGCATCCTCGTCGGGGAGGTCGCTCTTCTCGTCCCGCATGACTTCGCCGAAATCCGGCTCGCCTCGGCGACCTTCATCGCCATGATTCTCGCCACGATGTTCGGCCTGCCGGCGGTGGTGCCGATACAGGCCGGGGCTTCGGCCATGCTCGTTCTTTTGATGGGACCGCAGGTCGCCGGTTTTGTCCGTTTTGTCGATGTGATCGTGGGCGTGGCGACGGGTGTGGTCGTTGCGCTGGTCTTCTTTCGCGAGCGGCTGAAGCTCTAGCGACCTTGTCATAAAACCTTAATTAAACTGACAAATCCGGTAGAGGAGTTCTTAAGCCTTCTCGATCATTCATCCCATCGTGAAATCTGCAAACGAGGGTTGAATGTTTTCGCTGGTCTCGACGTTCAAAATTGCGCATCGCGTATCCATGCTGGCCCTGGCTGCTCTGTGCGGGATCGCCGTCATCGCGGGCATGCTGCTCTGGCAAGGACACATGGAGGCGCGTTATCGCGTCGCTGAAGAGACGCTGACCGAGCGCGACGGTGTGCTGGCGGCGCTGGAGGACGGTTTGCATGAAAGCCGTCTTCACCAGAGAGACTTCCTGCTGACCCGCGATATGAAATCCGTCGGGCAGTTTGACCAGACGATGGACCAGATCCGGCAGTCATTGAGCCATCTTGAAGGCAACGCGACATCGCAGGCCCGTACGCGGCTCGAAGCGCTCGCTGAGGGCGCGGTGGTCTATTCCGATAGCATGAAGGCCCTTGTCGCCAAGAACAGGGAACTAGGCCTAACCCCCGCGGAAGGTCTCGAAGGCGCCATGCGCAACGGCGTGCATTCCATCGAGAAACTCGTCGACGTCGTCGCCAATGCGGAAATCCGCGCCAGCATGCTGATGATGCGACGGCACGAGAAGGATTTCATCCTGCGGCGCGAAGCGGCCTATGTGACGAAACATGCGACGGAAGTGGAAACCTTCAAGGCGCTGGTGAAGCTGGAATACCGGCCGGGCGCCGAGCGTCAGCGCATCATGGATGCACTGGAAATATATACCGCCTCGTTCCGCTTTTACGCCGCCGCCGTGCTGGAGGAGGAGAAGGCGCGCGAAACTGTCGCCTCTGCCTATAATGCCCTGCTGCCTGTCGTCGCCGAAATTTCCACCACTTACCGGCAGGAGCGGGACGCAAGCGCTCTCGCGAACAGCGCTGCGGCGGAAAGAACTGTTTCGATCGTCGTCGCTCTTATCGCCCTGACCGTGGTAAGTCTTTTTGCCGGGGTCTACCTCATCGGCCGCTCGATCACCCGCCCGGCGACCGCGATCACGGGGGCTATGCGTCGTCTGGCCGACGGTGAAACCGAATTTGCCGTTCCCGGTCTGCAGCGTGGGGATGAGTTCGGCGCCATGGCGCATGCGCTGGAAATCTTCCGACAGGCCGCTATCGCAAAGATCGAACTGGAGGCACAGGCGCACGCAGCCCGGCAGCAGGCCGAAGCCGAAAAGGTGCGGTTCCAGCTTGAGGCGGAATCCGAAGCGCAGGCGCGGCTGATACAGGCGACCACGGGGCTTGCGGCGGCGCTTCGCCGCCTCGCAGGCGGCGATCTCTCCTTCGAGCTGAACGAGCCTTTTGCCCCGGATTTCGAGGCGCTGCGCCATGATCTCAACCAGACGATCCGCCAGCTCGATGCCGCCATGTCCGGCGTCGTGCAGTCGAGCGTGGCCATTGACGGCGGCAGCCAGGAAATCAGCGAGAGCGCTGCCGATCTTGCCCGCCGTACCGAGCAGCAGGCCGCCTCGCTGGAGGAAACCGCCGCCGCGCTGGATGAATTGACGGCGAATATCCGCATCTCGGCGGAGCGCGCCGTGGAAGCCCGCGCAATCGCCCATTCGGCCGACGAGGATGCCAACCGCACGGCCAATCTCGTCGTTGACACCGTAAGCGCGATGGAAAAGATCGAGCAATCCTCCGGCAAGATCGGCAATATCATTGGCGTTATCGACGAGATCGCCTTCCAGACCAACCTTCTTGCCCTCAATGCCGGGGTGGAGGCTGCGCGCGCGGGTGAGGCGGGACGCGGTTTCGCCGTCGTTGCGCAGGAGGTGCGGGAACTCGCACAGCGCTCGGCAAGGGCCGCTGCCGAAATCAAGGCGCTTATCCAGACCTCCGGTACAGAGGTGAAGGAGGGCGCGCGCTTCGTGCGGGAAACGGGTGCTGCCCTGTCGCGCATCGGCGGCTCGGTGAAGACGATCAACGGCCATATCGAAGCCATTGCCGCTGCCACGCACGAGCAGTCACTGGGCCTTGCCGAAATCAACACCGCCGTCAACCATCTGGATCAGGGCACGCAGCAGAACGCCGCCATGGTCGAGGAAAACAATGCCGCGAGCGCCATGCTGGCGGGCGAGACCGCGCGTCTCAAGGAACTGGTTCATCAGTTCCGGCTGAGCGACGTGGAGGCGAGGGGCTATGGCGGGCGCGAAGCGGCCTGAGACGCGACAGCAGTCATCGAAAAGCGGGCGCGTAACTTGCGGCCCGCTTTTTTGCCGTTTATAGCTGGGCCACTCACCACGGACCCGGTGAAATTCCGGGTGGCTCTTCTGGCCGCCGATCCGCCAGATAACGCAAAGCACCGACATTCGTTTTCAATCTACCGGACACGGTTCCGGCCGGTGCGTCATTCTTTGCGAAAAAATCAGATGAACAGATTTCAGACTTACAGACGTGAGTGGTTTTCCAATATTCGCGGCGATGTTCTTTCCGGCATTGTTGTGGCGCTTGCCCTCATTCCCGAAGCCATCGGCTTTTCCGTCATCGCCGGTGTCGATCCCAAAGTGGGGCTGTTCGCCTCCTTCGCCATTGCCTGCGTTTCTGCTTTCACCGGTGGCCGTCCGGGCATGATCTCAGCGGCAACCGCCGCGACAGCCGTCCTGATGGTCACGCTCGTCAAGGAACACGGGCTGCAATATCTCTTCGCCGCCACCATCCTCATGGGCGCGCTGCAAATCCTGGCGGGTCTTGTGAAACTCGGCCGGGTGATGCGCTTCGTCTCGCGCTCGGTCATGACCGGCTTCGTCAATGCGCTGGCGATCCTGATTTTCATGGCGCAATTGCCTGAGCTGATCGGCGTGCCGGTCGAAACTTACGTCATGATCGCCGCCGGCCTTGCGATCATCTATCTTTTCCCCCTGGTCACGAAGATCATTCCGTCACCGCTGGTCGCCATCGTCGTTCTCACCTGTGTTGCCGTCTTCTCTGGCATGGATATCCGCACGGTCGGCGATCTCGGTGAGTTGCCCTCGACGTTGCCGATATTCGCCCTGCCGCAGGTGCCGCTGACCTTCGAGACGCTGCAGATCATCTTTCCCTATTCCGTGGCGCTCGCCGCCGTCGGTCTCCTGGAATCGCTGCTGACGGCGCAGATCGTCGACGACATGACGGATACGGGCAGCAACAAGAGCCGCGAATGCATCGGGCAGGGGACAGGCAATATCGCGTCTGCCCTCATCGGCGGCATGGGCGGCTGCGCCATGATCGGCCAGTCCGTCATCAATGTCAGCTCCGGCGGGCGTGGCCGGCTCTCCACCTTCGTGGCGGGCGCTTTCCTGCTGTTCCTCATTCTGGTGCTGGATGATCTCGTGCGCATCATCCCGATGGCAGCCCTGGTGGCGGTGATGATCATGGTCTCCATCGGCACGTTCTCGTGGCGCTCCATCCTTGATCTTAGCCGCAACCCGCCATCATCGAGCATCGTCATGCTGGTGACGGTCGGCACGGTGCTCGCCACCCACGACCTTGCAAAAGGCGTGCTGGCCGGCGTGCTTCTCTCCGGCGTGTTTTTTGCGGGCAAGGTGTCGAAACTCTTCCACGTCCGGCCGGAGCTTTCTGCCGATGGCCGCGAGCGGATTTATCGCGTCGATGGCCAGATTTTCTTCGCCTCGACCGAAAGCTTCATCGCCGCCTTCGATTTCGCCGATGAGGTGGACGCCGTGACGATTGATGTCACCGAGGCGCATCTGTGGGATATTTCGGCAGTTGGTGCGCTGGACAAGGTGGTTCTGAAATTCCGCAAGACCGGCAAGAAGGTCGAGGTGATCGGTGTCAACGAGGCTAGCGCCCACATGATCGACCGCTTTGCCCTGCACGATAAACAGGACGGCGCTGCCGCACCGCTGCACTGAGCGCAAAAAAAGCCCCGGCAAAACCGGGGCTTTTTGGTTTTATTCGTTTGCCGTCACCGTGACGCCGAGCATTTTCGGCAGGGTGTTCGGTGCGCCCATCGCGGCGCCCATGATCATCGGGAAGGGAACCGGCTTTTCCGGCTCTGCCGTGATCGAGAGGTTCTTCGGATTGTCGATATAGGCGTTGATGGCCGCCGACACCATGTTCTGCAGCTCCGGAACGTTGAGCGAAGCCATCATGATCGGCGCCATGCCCTTGATGGTCTGGGCAAGCTGGTCGCTCGTCATGCCCTGCTGGCTTGCCGCATAGTCGATGGCGCGCTTGGTGATGCTGGCGTCTTCGAAGCTGATTTCGGCGTTGATGAAGGAAAGCTGCTGCATCAGGCCGAGCATGGCGAGGCTTGCTGCCTGGTCCGCCTGTTCCTTGTTCGGATTGGCGGCCTGCGCCTTTACCGTCTCCTGCATCGACTTGATGAAGTCGAGCGTGTAGCCGGAGAAACCGAACGACATGTTGAGACGGCCGACATTGTCGAGGTCGATGGCGTATTCCTCGACGTCGACGGTGCCGGAGGCAACTTCCCAGCTGCCGCTCATGGTCATGTTGCCGGAAAGCGCCTGCAGATTGAGCTTTTCAATCGCGTCCTTGGTGGCCGGATCGGTGGCTTCGCTGAGATCGGCCTTGAAGCCGGATGCGTCGAGTTCGAAACCGATCGATTTCTTGTCGTCGCTGACGGACATCGTCGCGCTGCTTTCCTCAAGCGAGAAAGCCGGCTTGCCGTCGACGGAAACGGAAATCGGACCGCTATGGGCTTCATCGTAGAACATCAGGGCGTCGACGGTGCCGGTGGTCGCATCGCCCGGAATGACGAGGCCGGACATGTAGATGTCGCTCGCCTTGATCTCAACCTTGTCCTGCTTGTAGTCGATATTATCGAAACGGGCGTTCTTGATCTTGTAGCCGCCGTTGTTTTCCTCGACGCCTTCGAGCGACACATTGCCAACGGGGATCTTCTTGGCAGGATCGGCGACGGAGTTGAAGGTCACGCTGTTCAGCGTCACCGTCGTGCCGTTGACGGCGACGGAACCGGCGGCGATCTCGCCTCCCTGCGCGGCATAGGCTGCGTTGATTTTCTTCAGCACATCCCCGCCATCCAGCGCGAAAGCCGGTGCCGAAAGCGTAAGAAGCGCGGCGCTCGCGAAAAGAACCTGCCGGGTGGATTTCAGTCTCATGATGTTTCTTCCCTCAACGTACGGCTGTGCACCGTGTCCGAATTCGAATGGTGATACTTATATTCGCGATTATTCAAAGGTCTATAGGATTTAGATCGATTCCCATGACGGCGGCATTGCGGCATTTGCAACGCGGTTAACAAAAAATCGCATGAAAGGGGTGCTTTCATCCACAGGGCACACCCCTGAATTTCTTGCCGGGAATCGGCATTTCCGCTAGTCAAGCACCATGGGAAAAAATCTTGTACCTCCGTCCGGCGGAGACGATAACATTCATCCGGTCGATTTGAAGGCGGCGCTTGAAGAGCGCTACCTCGCTTACGCCTTGTCCACGATCATGCATCGTGCGCTGCCGGATGTGCGCGACGGCCTGAAGCCGGTTCACCGCCGCATCATCCACGCCATGAGCGAAATGGGCATCCGCCCCAACTCGGCCTTCAAGAAATGCGCCCGTATCGTCGGCGACGTGATCGGTAAATTCCACCCGCATGGCGACCAGTCGGTCTACGATGCGCTGGTGCGCCTCGCGCAGGATTTCTCGCAGCGTTATCCGATTGTCGACGGGCAGGGCAATTTCGGCAATATCGATGGCGACGGTGCCGCCGCCTATCGATACACCGAAGCGCGCATGACCGATGTGGCGGCGCTGCTGCTGGAGGGCATCGGTGAGGATGCGGTGGATTTCCGCGCCACCTATAATGAGGAAGACGAGGAACCGGTTGTCCTGCCGGGCGCCTTCCCCAATCTGCTCGCCAACGGTGCCTCCGGCATTGCCGTCGGCATGGCGACATCGATCCCGCCGCACAACGCCCATGAACTTTGCGATGCGGCGCTCCATCTCATCAAGCATCCCGATGCGACGGTTGAAAAGCTGGTGGAATTCATTCCCGGCCCCGACCTGCCGACCGGCGGCGTGATCATCGAAAGCCGCGAGAATATTCTCGATGCCTATAAGACCGGGCGCGGTGGTTTCCGCGTGCGCGCAAAATGGGAAACGGAAGACCTCGGACGTGGTGGCTATCAGATCGTCATCACCGAAATACCGTTCCAGGTGCAGAAATCGCGGCTGATCGAAAAGATCGCCGAGCTGCTGCTCGCCCGCAAACTGCCGCTGCTCGAGGATGTCAGAGACGAATCCGCCGAAGACGTGCGCATCGTACTGGTGCCGAAGAGCCGCACCGTCGATGCGACGCTGCTGATGGAATCGCTGTTCCGCCTGTCCGACCTCGAAAGCCGCCTGCCGCTCAACATGAACGTGTTGTCGCTTGGCAAGGTGCCGAAGGTCATGGCGCTGAACGAGGTGCTGAGCGAATGGCTGGCGCACCGCAAGGACGTGCTGGTCCGCCGTTCCCGCCACCGTCTCGCGGCCATCGATCGCAGGCTCGAGATTCTCGGCGGCCTGCTGGTCGCCTATCTCAATCTCGACGAGGTGATCCGCATCATCCGTGAGGAGGACGAGCCGAAACAGGTGATGATGGCGAAATGGTCGCTCACCGACAATCAGGCCGAAGCCATCCTCAACATGCGGCTACGCAATCTGCGCAAGCTCGAGGAATTCGAAATCCGCAAGGAGTTCGACGAACTCAGCAGCGAGAAGGCCGAAATCGAGTCGCTGCTCGCCTCCGATGAAAAGCAGTGGCAGACCGTCGCCTGGGAAATCGGCGAGGTCAAAAAGAAGTATGCCAAGGCTACCGAGATCGGCCGTCGCCGCACGCAGTTCGCGGATGCCCCGGATGCCGATATCGAGGCCATCCAGCAGGCGATGATCGAGAAGGAGCCGGTCACCATCGTCATCTCGCAGAAGGGCTGGATCAGGGCGCTGAAGGGTCACATGTCCGATACGTCGGCCCTGACCTTCAAGGAAGGCGACGGACCCAAGATCGCCTTCCCGGCGCAGACGACCGACAAGCTGCTGCTACTGACGACAGGCGGCAAGGCCTATACGCTCGGCGCTGACAAGCTGCCGGGGGGGCGCGGTCATGGCGAGCCGATCCGCATCATGGTCGATATGGAGAACGATCAGGACATCCTGACCGCCTTCGTGCATGATCCGTCGCGCAAGCTGCTGCTCGTCTCCACCGCCGGTAATGGCTTCATCGTGCCCGAGAGTGAAATGGTCGCCAATACCCGCAAGGGCAAGCAGATCATGAATGTCTCCATGCCTGATGAAGCGAAGCTCGCGGTTCCGGTAACGGGCGATCATGTCGCCGTCGTCGGCGAGAACCGCAAGCTTCTGGCCTTCCCGCTGTCGCAGGTGCCGGAAATGTCACGCGGCAAGGGCGTACGCCTGCAGCGCTACAAGGATGGCGGTGTCGTCGACGTGAAATGTTTCGCGGTTGCAGAGGGCCTGAGCTGGTCCGACACCGCCGGACGTCTGTTCACCAAGGTCGGCGAGGAACTGCGTGAATGGCTGGCCGACCGCGCCACCGTTGGCCGCACCGTACCGAAGGGTTTTCCGCGTAGCGGGAAGTTTGGTGGGTAATATCTGAAAGACGTCCTCGGAGATTGTCTGGGGGCGTCTTTCCCGCCTTTGTCTCGCTATCCAAGCCGAACATGTGCTTCAGGACTTGGCGAACCCATTATTCTCCTTCGGGATGGTAAACCTCCCACCCACGCGGCGTCAGATGCTCCTGCGGATGATAGCGGGTCTTGTACCCCATCTTTTCCGAACCATCGACCCAGTAGCCGAGATAGACATGCGGCAGGCCGAGCGCGCGCGTGCGGGTGATGTGATCGATGATCATGAAAGTGCCGAGCGAGCGTTTTTCGAGATCGGGATTGAAGAAGGAATAGACCATCGACAGGCCGTCGCTCATCACGTCGCTGAGCGCCACCGCCAGAAGTTCGCCGCGCTTGCTGGAATCGATGCCGGAGCCGGGTTCGCGCACGCGGTATTCGATGATGCGGGTGTTGACATGCGTGTCTTCCACCATGATCGCGTAGTCCAGCGCCGACATGTCGGACATGCCGCCGGACTGGTGGCGGTGGTCGAGATAACGGCGAAACAGCGCGAATTGTTCGGTGGAGGGCTCGGCGGCGTGCACTGTCGCCACGACATCCCGGTTGGCGGCAAGTACACGCCGCATCGATTTCGTCGGCCGGAACTGTTCGGTGAGGATGCGTACGGAGACGCAGGCGCGGCAGTTTTCGCAGGCCGGGCGATAGGCGATGTTCTGCGAGCGCCTGAAACCGCCCTGGGTCAGAAGATCGTTCATTTCCGAAGCGCGCGGGCCGACCAGATGGGTGAAGACCTTCCGCTCCATCTGGTTCGGCAGATAGGGGCAGGTGGCCGGCGCCGTAAGATAGAATTGAGGAGAGGGCGTCGCCTGCGTGTTCATCGAACCGTGATCGCCTCCTGCGTCTGTTATGAAAGCGCGCCGCGATTTCACGGGGTTGGCGGCGGCGCTTCAAGCGACATGCATAATGTCACAGAATGGCAAAATGACGGAAAACGTCAACTGCGGGATGAGGTATTTGACGCGATGAAAGCCACGTTTCCGTGGCTTTCATCGATATCAGCGCGTTCTGACGATAACGGTGCCGAGCAGGAAGTCATGAACGAGGCGCGAGCGCTCGGTAAACAGGCCTGCAAGCAGGATCAGCGGCGTCAAAACCGAGTTGATGACCCAGAAAAGCACGATATGCACCGTCGACAGCAGGAAATCGATTCGCCGCCCGTCCATGCGCGCCATCGCGATCCCCATCGCCCGCATGCCGGGAGTGGCCTGCGACGGGCCGCCAAGCGTCATGCCGAAATAAAGCACCGCAACGATGACGAACAGCGCCGGGTAAAGGAAGAATCCCAGGCCAAGCGTGATCACGCCGAGAAAGAAGACGATGACCGCGGCCGGGATGCACAGAAGCAGAACGATCGCGTAATCGATCACGAACGCGAAGACGCGCCGGCTCAGGACGCCGCTATAGGCGCGCCAGTCATCCGGTGCGGCATAGGTGGGGTTCTGGTCGAGGCTCATCGGTCGTTTTCTCCTGAGAGGGTATGACAGCGCGGCATGAGTGCCGTGTCAGCAGACAATATGGGAAGAAAACGACCGAATACAATAAGCGCCGGCCTCAGCCCTTTGCCAGTTTGCGTGCGGCCTCCATGGCGAAATAGGTGAGAACACCATCGCAGCCCGCACGCTTGAAACAGAGAAGCGTTTCCATCATCACCCGCTCGCCGTCGATCCAGCCATTCATGGCCGCAGCCTTGATCTGGGTATATTCGCCGGACACCTGATAGGCGAAGGTCGGCAGGCCGAAATTCTCCTTCAGCCGCCAGCAGATGTCGAGATAGGGCAGGCCGGGTTTGACCATCAGCATGTCGGCGCCTTCCTCAACGTCGAGTGCTGCGTCGCGGATAGCCTCCATGCCGTTGGCTGGGCTGATGTAATAGCTCGCCTTGTCACCCTTCAGCAGGCCGGCGGTGGAGATGGCCTCGCGATAGGGGCCATAATAGCCGGAGGAAAATTTCGTCGCATAGGACATGATGCCGACATTCTGGTGTCCGGCGGCGTCGAGCCCCCGGCGGATGGCGCCGATGCGCCCATCCATCATCTCCGACGGTGAGATAATGTCCGAACCGGCATCCGCCTGCAGGATGGCCGCCTTGACGATCTGGTCCACGGTCTCGTCGTTGACGATCTCGTCGCCGCGCAGAATGCCGTCATGTCCATGGCTGGTGAAGGGGTCGAGCGCGACATCAGTAATCATGCCGATATTTGGTACGGCTTTTTTGACCGCGATAGTCGCCTGATTGATGAGATTGTTTGCTTCTAGCGCGTTCGAGCCGGTCTCGTCCCGCAACTCCATCTCGATATTCGGGAAGGTCGCGATGGCGGGAATGCCGAGATCGGCGGCTTCCTTTGCCGCTTCCACCAGCCGGTCGACGCTCATGCGATTGACACCGGGCATGGCGGGGATGGGCTCGAGAATATTGCTGCCAGGCACGATGAAAACCGGCCAGATGAGATCGTCAACGGTCAGGCGGTTTTCCTGAACCAGACGGCGCGTCCAATCCGCCTTGCGATTGCGCCGCATGCGGCGATGGCCGGTGATCTCGTCGACCAGATGCGTTTTGTCCTGCATGTCAGAATGTCCTTCGGTCAAATTTCGAAAGCTGCATATCATGAAGCGTGGGCCATGCGAATGCGACAATCTTCCCTCATTGAGGCACAGCGCCGGCGATCATGCTTTGACAAGGCAGATGGTGGAATTCAATATGGACTGGTCGCCCGCCCATCGAGACCGTATCTTCCGGCCATGGAACCTGATTCTCAACCTCTGCCGAAGCGTCCGCTTGCCGAAATCCTCTTTCTGGTCTTCATGAGACTGGTTGCGGTTTCCTGTTTCTGGTTCGGCCTGCAATATTGGGCGATGCTGACGGGCTATTCGCTTGGCGGCCATGGGCGCTTCGATTTGCTGAACCTGCCCTGGCGCGTGGCGGGCAGTGCGCTGGCGGTTATTTTCCCGGTTGCGGCGCTCGGTCTCTGGCTCGGCGCCTCCTGGGGTGCCGTCATGTGGGTCATGGGCGCGGGCGCGCAGATCGCCATGTATAAGGTTTGGCCGCATATCTTCGGTGCCAACACGCTTGTGCCCGTGATGCACGGTCTCGTGGCAACCATTTATATACTATTCCTGGTCGCTTTCTGGCTGGATCAGCGCCAGAATGAAGAGCGCGCAAGAATTGATTTACCATAATAATAAAGCAATTCGCCCCGTTTTCTGGCCGAATTTCATCGTTAAGTCATTGAATTATAACGGATGACTAAGACCCATTCCCGCTTCGCCACAGATTCGGCCCGCTGGGGAAAATGCAGGTAACCATTTGTTAATCGTAGCTTTTAAGTAGAATTTTATGCGCATTGATTAGGTTCTCACTCAAGGCGGGAGACAAACAAACACACCGCCAAACAAAACAGTGAGGCAGTCATGATCAATAGCAAAGTTAAGCCCCAGGCCGTTGTTGCCGATGCACATGAAGATACCATCCGCTCGCTCTACATGGAGTCGCTGCACCTGGTGGAACGTCTCCACCGCCGCCTCCTCGATGTCATCAAGGACGAGTTCGACCGTCAGGGTCGTGATGACGTCAACGCCGTTCAGGCCCTGCTGCTGTTCAACATCGGCAATTCCGAACTGACGGCCGGCGAGCTGCGTTCGCGTGGTTATTACCTCGGCTCGAACGTCTCCTATAACGTCAAGAAGCTGGTCGACCTCGGTCTCATCAACCACCAGCGCTCGCGTGTCGACCGCCGCTCGGTCCGCATCAGCCTGACGGAAAAGGGCCAGGAAATCGCCGAAACGGTTGCCCGCCTTTATGAACGCCACGTCGGTTCGATCGAAAAGGTCGGCGGCATCGGCACCGGCGAGTTCTCCGAAATGAACAAGCTGCTGCAGCGTCTTGATCGCTTCTGGAACGACTCGATCGCTTACCGCCTGTAATACCGCGACGGTTTCACTGTTTAAGCCGGGGGCATCCTTTGCTCCCGGCTTGCGGATTCCGCAGGTCACCCGCCACGCATTTTACCTGTCAAGTCCGCTCCTTCATCCGGCCTTCGCCCTGTTTTGCAGGCGAACACAGCTTCGTGAGAAGAGGGCCGTGACACGAATCGGCCATATTGATATGGGAGGCGCAAAGGCATAGGAGCCGGCGGTTTCTCCTGCTGTCGTGGCAAGCCTCGACTGCTGTGCCAGACACCAGCGCCAAGATCATGGCGTATCGAGCATTACCGGCCGGCAGACACGTTGTACGTGTTTGTTAATCATATTGATTTAGGCATCGTTGAGGATGCCGAAGAGAGTGGCTGGTAGGTAGAATGACAAAGAAATCCGTTTCCGATTCCGTATCGCGCCGCGCGCTTCTGCGTTCGGCCGTTTCCGTTGGTGCTGCAGCACTTGCCGCGCCGGCCTTTGCGCAGAACGCGCTTAACGATCTCATGGGCTCTTCGCGCCGCGGCAACTGGGATGACCAGTTCGACGCCAATTCATCGCGTTCGGCCGTGGGTGTCGTTTCAAACAATCCGGTTCTCGGACGCGAAGCACCTGTCTATATGCAGCAGGCGATCATGCAATATCAGCAGATCGTGCAGAATGGCGGCTGGCCCGAAGTGCCTGCGTCCCAGCAGCGCCTCCAGATCGGCGTCTCCGATCCTTCCGTACAGGCGCTGCGCCAGCGACTGATGGTATCCGGCGATCTGCCGCGCGAAGCCGGCATTTCCAGTGCCTTTGACTCTTACGTTGATGGCGCACTGAAGCGTTTTCAGGCCCGTCATGGCCTTCCGGCTGACGGTGTCAGCGGCGAATATACCACGAAGGCGCTCAATGTTTCCGCGCAGATCCGTCTGGCGCAGCTGCAGACGAACCTCGTGCGCATCCAGTCCATGTCGGGCGATCTCGGCCAGCGTCACCTGATGGTGAATATTCCGGCCGCCGCCATCGAAGCAGTGGAGAATGAACGCGTCGTGCTGCGCAACACGGCCGTCGTCGGCCGCGCCAGCCGCCCGACGCACGTCATCAATTCCAAGATCTACGAGGTCATCCTCAACCCTTACTGGACCGCGCCGCGCTCGATCGTCGAAAAGGACATCGTGCCGCTGATGCAGAAGGACCCGACCTATCTGGAGCGGAACAACATCCGCCTCATCGACGGCAAGGGACAGGAAGTTTCGCCGACCGCAGTCGACTGGTTCGCGCCGAAGGCCCCGAACCTGATGTTCCGCCAGGACCCCGGCAAGATCAACGCCATGTCCTCGACGAAGATCAACTTCCACAATCCGAACAACGAATATATGCACGACACGCCGCAGCAGGGCCTGTTCAACAAGCTGATGCGTTTCGAATCCTCCGGCTGCGTGCGCGTGCAGAACGTGCGCGACCTCACGAGCTGGCTGCTGCGTGACACGTCCGGCTGGTCGCGCCAGGAAATGGAACGCGTCATCGCCACCCGCGTCAACACGCCGATCAAGCTGGCGCAGGAAGTCCCCGTCTATTTCGTCTACATCACCGCATGGTCGGCGAAGGACGGCGTGGTTCAGTTCCGCGACGATATTTACGGCAAGGACGGCAATGCCGAACTGGCGCTCAACACCACGGCAGGCATGGAACAGCCGGCAGGTGCGGTGGACGACGATCTGCTGCCGCGCAACTGATCGGGCTTTGCTGTCAGTTTCTTACCACGAATGAAGGCCGCGCTTCGCCGGGTACGGCGTAGCCTCATACGCCGTGACCCCGGACCTGATCCGGGGTCCGGTGCGATCAAGTCCTTGATCGCGAGAGAGTCCTTTCACGGCGCAGACGCGCCGTGGCTGGATGCCGGATCTAGTCCGGCATGACGGGAGGAAAGCTTGTCGCCTTTCCTCACAAGTCTGATCCTCCCGCTGCGTGCGGCTTTTTCTCCTCTCACCGCTGCTTTCATAAAAACAACTGTCGTTTTTTGTCGCAACGTCGCAGTTTGACGGGCAAATCTCGCTGTCCGTATTGCTCTTGTCCGGGCAGGGCGCTAAGACGCCATCGCATTACTGTTTCAGGAGCCTTCACCATGTCGAACACAGATGCTTTCTTCTCCCGTCCGCTTGCCGAAGTCGATCCGGATATTTTCGGCGCGATCGAGAAGGAACTGGGTCGCCAGCGCCACGAGATCGAACTGATCGCCTCGGAAAACATCGTTTCCCGCGCCGTGCTTGAAGCGCAGGGTTCGATCATGACCAACAAATATGCGGAAGGTTATCCGGGCAAGCGTTATTACGGTGGCTGCCAGTTCGTCGACATCGCTGAAGAGCTCGCCATTGAACGCGCCAAGAAGCTGTTCGGCGTCAACTTCGCCAACGTCCAGCCGAATTCCGGTTCGCAGATGAACCAGGCCGTGTTCCTCGCGCTCCTGCAGCCGGGTGACACCTTCATGGGTCTTGACCTGAACTCGGGAGGCCATCTGACGCACGGTTCGCCGGTCAACATGTCCGGCAAGTGGTTCAACGTCGTGTCCTACGGCGTGCGCGAAGGCGACAACCTGCTCGACATGGACGAAGTGGAGCGCAAGGCCAAGGAAACTCGGCCGAAGCTGATCCTCGCTGGCGGCACCGCCTATTCACGTATCTGGGACTGGAAGCGCTTCCGCGAGATTGCCGATGAAGTCGGCGCCTATCTGATGGTCGATATGGCCCACATCGCCGGTCTCGTTGCCGGTGGCCAGCATCCGTCGCCGTTCCCGCATTGCCACGTTGCCACGACGACGACGCACAAGTCGCTGCGCGGCCCGCGTGGCGGCATGATCCTCACCAATGACGAGGATCTGGCCAAGAAGTTCAACTCCGCCGTTTTCCCCGGCCTTCAGGGTGGCCCGCTGATGCACGTCATCGCCGCCAAGGCCGTTGCCTTCGGTGAAGCGCTGCAGCCGGAATTCAAGGACTATGCCGCACAGGTCGTCAAGAACGCCAAGGCGCTGGCCGAAACGCTGATCGAAGGCGGTCTGGACGTGGTCTCAGGCGGCACCGACAACCACCTGATGCTGGTTGACCTTCGCAAGAAGAACGCCACCGGCAAGCGTGCGGAAGCAGCACTCGGCCGCGCTTATGTCACCTGCAACAAGAACGGCATTCCTTTCGATCCGGAAAAGCCCTTCGTCACCTCGGGTGTGCGTCTCGGCACGCCGGCCGGCACGACGCGCGGTTTCAAGGAAGCGGAATTCCGCGAAATCGGCAAGCTGATCGTCGAGGTTCTCGATGGTCTGAAGGTTGCCAATTCGGATGAAGGCAACGCTGCCGTTGAAGCTGCGGTGCGTGAAAAGGTCGTCGGCCTGACGGACCGTTTCCCGATGTATCCGTACATGTAAGGAAAAGAGACGATGCGCTGCCCATTTTGCGGTTCCGAAGACACACAGGTCAAGGACTCGCGTCCGGCGGAGGATAATACCTCCATCCGCCGGCGGCGCATCTGCCCGGATTGCGGCGGTCGCTTCACGACCTATGAGCGCGTGCAATTGCGCGAGCTGATGGTCATCAAGAAAAGCGGCCGCAAGCTGCCCTTCGACCGGGAAAAGCTGGTGCGATCCTTCGAGATCGCGCTACGCAAGCGCCCGGTTGACCGGGACCGGATCGAGCGGGCCGTCTCCGGCATCGCTCGTCGTCTGGAAAGTTCCGGCGAGACGGAAATTCCCTCGGAAGAAATCGGCCTGCAGGTTCTGGAAGCGCTGAAAAGCCTCGATGACGTGGCCTTCGTGCGTTACGCCTCGGTCTATCGCGATTTCAGCCATGCCGAGGATTTCGAGAACGTGATTGCCGAAATCAATGCCAAGATCGCCCGTGATACGGATGGTGGAGCATAGACGTGACGAGCCGTGCCGATGACGAAAGATTCATGGCGCGGGCCATCGAGGTTTCGCTTCGCCACCAGGGTCAGACACTGACCAATCCCTCGGTCGGCTGCGTTCTCGTCAAGGACGGACAAATCATCGCCGAAGCGGTGACGGCCGTTGGCGGCCGGCCCCATGCCGAACGCCAGGCGCTGGAAATCGCCGGCGAGGCGGCCCGTGGCGCGACCGCCTATGTGACACTCGAACCCTGTTCCCATTGGGGCAAGACCCCGCCCTGCGCCAATGCGCTGGTGGAATACGGCGTCGCCCGTGTCGTGGTGGCGGTGGATGATCCGGATGAGCGGGTTTCGGGACGCGGTTACTCCATCCTGCGCGATGCGGGCATTGTCGTGGAAACCGGCCTGCTGCGCGACGAGGGCAAGAGAGCGCTTGCCGGTTACCTCACACGGCAGATGAAAAAACGCCCGCATGTGATTCTGAAGCTTGCCATTTCCGCCGATGGTATGATCGGCAGGAGAGGCGAGGGGCAGGTGGCGATCACCGGGCATGAGGCTCGCCACGCCGTGCATGAACTCCGGGCGCGCTGTGATTGCATCCTTGTGGGTATCGGGACTGCGATTGCGGATGATCCGGAACTGACAGTGCGCGTTGCCGGTTTGGAGGAGCGTTCGCCGGTGCGCATCGTGCTAGACCGACATTTTGAATTGCCGCTGACATCGAAGCTGGTGAAGACGGCGCGCGAAGTTCCGGTGGTGATTGCGGCGTTACCCCCCTCTGCCCTGCCGGGCATCTCCCCCTCGAGGGGGGAGATCGGCAAGGGGCTGGCCGCTCGCTCAAGTTTCGACTCCACCTCTCATTCGTCTACCTTCAATGTCGGGCAAGGTAGCGCCCCATCGATCTCCCCCCTTGAGGGGGAGATGCCCGGCAGGGCAGAGGGGGGTAGCTCCGAGTCAAAGCGCCAACTACTGACCGACGCCGGCGTCCAGATCCTCGAAGCCTCCACGCTCGAAAACCTCCTCCACATCCTCGCCGAAAGCGGCATGTCGGAACTTCTGGTCGAAGGCGGCGCCTTTGCCGCAAAATCATTCCTTGAAGCCGGGCTGGTGGACCGTATCATGCTGTTCGAAAGCCCTGTTGTGATCGGTGAGGGCGGCATTGAAACGCCGCTCAACCGTGCCGATATCACGGGCGATTATGCGCTGATCAGCGAAACCGCCTATGGGCCGGATCGCTGCTTCGATTATGAAAGGCCGATTTGATGTTTACCGGAATTGTCACCGACGTCGGAACCGTTTCCGAGCTGGAAGCCCTGGCTGAAGGCATTCGTCTGCGGGTGGCGACGAATTACGATCCCAAGACCATCGATATGGGGGCGTCCATCTCCCATGGCGGCGTGTGCCTGACGGTGACGAGGCTGCCTGATGATGGCAGCAACGAGCGCTGGTACGAAGTCGAGGCCTGGGAAGAGGCGCTGCGCCTGACGACGATTGCCAGCTGGCAGAAGGGTACTCACGTCAATCTCGAGCGGGCGCTCAAGATCGGCGACGAGCTTGGCGGCCACATCGTCTCCGGCCATGTCGATGGCAAGGCGGAAATATTGGCTGTCGAACCGGAAGGTGAGGCGGTGCGTATCCGCCTGCGCGCCCCGGAGCATCTGGCGAAATTTGTGGCGCCTAAGGGTTCCGTGGCGCTGGACGGCACCTCGTTGACCGTCAATGCGGTCGAGGGTACGGATTTCGACGTTCTGCTGATCCGCCATACGCTCACCGTCACCACCTGGGGCGAACGTCAGCCGGGCGATTTCGTCAATTTCGAAGTCGATACCATGGCGCGTTATGCCGCAAGGCTTGCGGAATTTCCGTCGGCGTAAACCGAAAAAGGTGACTCGGCGGGTTATTGTGCCCGCTGACGCCTCCTCCTCCCGTCATTCCGACTCAAAGCCGGCATGACGGAACGGAAGCGACGAGTACACCAAATCGCATAATGGTCGCTGCCTTGCTTCCGATGAAGCTCAAAACACTATAAGACGTCTCTTCAGCCGTTTTCATCCAAACGGGGGTAGGGGACATACATCATGCCGTCTTTTGAACTGCTGACAGCCTTTTTCGTAACCACCGCTTTGTTCGCCTATATCCCCGGTCCGGCCATGCTTTATGCGGCGGCGCAGACCATGGCGCGCGGCCGGTTTGCCGGGCTGATGGCGGTGCTTGGCATCCATGTCGGCTGCTATTTCCACATTTTTGCCTCTGCGGGGGGGCTTTCGGTGCTGTTTCAGGCCGTTCCCTGGCTTTATCTCGCCGTGAAACTCTGCGGCGCGCTTTATCTCGTATGGCTCGGTTTTTCGATGCTGCGCAGCAAGCTTGAAGGTGAGACGGTCAATCTGACCATCGAGCCGAAGTCGGCGCGCCGCGCCTTTATCGACAGCATCATCGTCGATGTGCTCAATCCGAAGACCGCGCTGTTCTTTCTGGCCTTTCTGCCGCAATTCGTCGATCCGGCAGCAGCCTTTCCGGTCTGGCTGCAATTGCTGATCCTCGGCATCGCCGTCAATTTCATCTTTTCCTCTGCCGATCTGGTCGGCGTGCTTCTGGCAGGGGCGATGGTCGGGCGTTTGAAGCGTTCCAGCGCGGTGCAGGTGCTTGTCCGCCGCGCTGCCGGAACGGTGCTGATGGGGCTCGGCGTCCATCTGGCCTTCCAGAAAACCTGATTCTCGGGAAGTCGCGCCGGGAGGTGCAAAACCCGGCCAAATGCCCTGCAGAAGCGGCCCCTTGCGCCACTGACATATGAAATTACTTGCCAAAAACAGTCAGCCGTGGTTTGACCGCCGCAAAAGCCGGTATGATCCGGCGTTAAGCTTTTCGGGAAAATCCCCAGGAACCCTCACATGTCCAAACCTCATCTTCTTATCGTGGAAGCACGTTTTTACGACGATATGGCCGATGCTCTTCTCGAAGGCGCGAAGTTTGCGCTTGATGAAGCCGGCGCCACCTATGACGTCATCACCGTTCCCGGCGCGCTGGAAATCCCTGCCGCCATCGCCATGGCGCTTGACGGTGCTGACAATGACGGCACCGAATATGACGGTTTTGTCGCGCTTGGCATGGTCATTCGCGGCGAGACTTACCACTTCGACATCGTCGCCAACGAATCCTCCCGCGCGCTGATGGACCTCGCGGTCAGCGAATCGCTGCCGATCGGCAACGGCATCCTCACCGTCGAGAATGACGAGCAGGCCTGGGCGCGTGTACGCCGTTCCGACAAGGACAAGGGCGGTTTCGCCGCCCGCGCGGCGCTGACCATGATCAAGCTCAAGAAAAAACTGGGTGGCTGAACGCATGTCGAATGTTGATAATGGCGGCGAACCGCGCCAGCCTTCGGTAAAGCCCGCCAACCAGCGCGGCGCGGCCCGCCTTGCGGCCGTGCAGGCGCTTTACCAGATGGATGTCGGCGGAACCGGCGTGATGGAAGTCGTCGCCGAATATGAGGCGCATCGTCTCGGCCAGGAAGTCGATGGCGATACCTACCTGAAGGCTGACCCTTCGTGGTTCCGTTCGATCGTCGCCGGTGTGGTGCGCGATCAGACGAAGATCGACCCCTTGGTGCGCTCCGCCCTTCTGGAAGACTGGCCGCTGTCGCGCCTCGATGCCACCGTGCGCGCCATCCTGCGTGCCGGCGCTTTCGAGATTCTCGAGCGCAAGGACGTGCCGGTCGCCGTCATCGTCACGGAATATGTTGAAATCGCCCGTGCTTTCTTCGAGCATGACGAGCCCAAGCTGGTGAATGCGGTTCTGGACCGCATTGCCAAGCAGGTGCGCGGCGAGGCAAAACGCTGAAGTAAAACAGGTGAGGAAGAGATGAGCGCAGTTTCCGTCCCCGGACTTGAAGTTCAACTGGACGAGGCGAAGCGCAACGTCTTCCTTCTCACCATGGCGCAGGCGATCATGGGATCGGCCGCGCCCTTGAGCTTTTCGGTCGGCGCGCTTGCCGGTTATCAGCTGCTCGGTGCGGACAAGTCACTGGCAACCGCGCCGCTCACCGGCTTTAATATCGGTGTCGCGCTCGGCGCGATCTGCGTGGCGGCCGCCTCCCGCTTTCTTGGCCGCAAGGCAGGCTTCATGGTCGGCGCGCTGATGTGCTCCATCGGCGGCGGCATTGCTGCGGTGGCGCTCTTCCGGTCGGATTTCTGGCTGTTTGCCGTCGGCCTGCTGCTGATTGGCATTTCCGGCGGTTTCACGCAAAAAATTCGCTTCGCCGCAGCCGATGCCTCGCCATCCTTCTACAAGCCGAAGGCGATCTCCTGGATTCTGGCTGGCGGCATTATTTCCGCCATCGTCGGGCCGCAACTCGCCATCTTCGGCAAGGATTTGCTTGCGCCGGTTACCTTTGCCGGCGCTTTTCTGGCCCTCGTTCCGCTCGGCCTCGTTTCGATTGCCATTCTGGCGTTTCTGAAATTGCCCGACCCCAAGGCTGCCACCGCCCATGTCGAATCGGTGAGGCCGCTTTCGGAGATTGTCCGCACGCAGCGTTTCGTCACCGGCATGATCTGCGGCATCGGCTCTTATGCGTTGATGACCTTCATGATGACGGGCGCACCGCTTGCCATGGTGATCGGCTGCGGTTTCCCGACCGAACTCGCCACGCTCGGCATCCAGTGGCATGTGCTGGCCATGTTCGGCCCGAGCTTCTTCACCGGCATGCTGATTTCCCGATTCGGCGCGGAAAAAATCGTTGCTTGCGGCCTCATCGTGCTGATGGCCTGCGCCATTGTCGCCCATATGGGCATAGAGCTGTGGAATTTCTGGGCGGCGCTCATTTTGCTTGGCCTCGGCTGGAATTTCGGTTTCATCGGTGCAACCGCCATCATCACGTCAAGCTACCGCCCGCATGAGGCGGACAAGGTGCAGGGCTTCCATGATATCGTGCTCTTCGGCACGGTGGCGTTGTCGTCCTTCTCTTCCGGCAAGGTGTTTACGGCCTGGGGCTGGTCGGTGATGAACCTCGTCATCTGGCCGGTTGCCGGGCTTTGCCTCCTGCTCGTCCTGTCGCTCATCCTCACGAAGCAAAAAAAAGCCGCCTGAGTTCTGCGCCGCTCTCTACGCCTTTCAAGTTTCAGGCAAATTTGTGGGCTTGACGCGGCACCTTGCGCCAACGCAATCTCCGCTCCGAGGACATTTTTCCTTGGGAGGGGAACAAATGCCCAAGACGGGATTTGGGACAGGCCGTCCGCATCTCCCTGCACAAGGTTTCGCCGCGCCGGGGAGGGAGTGAGACCCGGCCTTTTGGGAGGTAAGTGCGCATGACCGTAATACCCATAGTAATTTTATGTGGGGTCCTGTCCGTGGTTTACGCGGTGTGGACGACCAAGAGCGTTCTCGATGCCGATCAGGGCAACGAGCGTATGCGTGAAATAGCAGGTTTTATCCGTGAAGGTGCGCAGGCTTATCTCACCCGTCAATATCTCACCATCGCCGTCGTCGGATTGATCGTCGCTGTTCTTGCCTGGTATCTGCTATCGGCCATGGCGGCCATCGGCTTCCTCATCGGCGCGGTGCTTTCGGGTGCGGCCGGTTTCGTCGGCATGCATGTGTCGGTGCGCGCCAATCTGCGCACCGCGCAGGCGGCGTCCCACAGCCTTTCCGCCGGTCTCGATATCGCCTTCAAGTCGGGCGCCATCACCGGCATGCTGGTCGCAGGTCTCGCGCTGCTCGGTGTCTCCATCTATTATTACATACTGACCTCGGTGATGGGCCATCCGGCCGGATCGCGTGAAGTGATCGATGCGCTGGTGTCCCTCGGTTTCGGCGCATCGCTGATCTCCATCTTCGCCCGTCTCGGCGGCGGCATCTTCACCAAGGGTGCGGATGTCGGCGGCGATCTCGTCGGCAAGGTCGAGGCCGGCATTCCCGAGGACGACCCCCGCAACCCGGCAACGATCGCTGACAATGTCGGCGACAACGTCGGCGACTGCGCCGGCATGGCGGCAGACCTCTTCGAGACCTATGCCGTCTCTGTCGTCGCGACCATGGTTCTTGCCGCAATCTTTTTTGCGGGAATGCCGATACTGGAAAGCGCCATGGTCTATCCGCTGGCGATTTGCGGCGCGTGTATCCTGACCTCGATTGCCGGAACCTTCTTCGTGAAGCTCGGCACCAACAATTCCATCATGGGCGCGCTCTACAAAGGGCTCATCGCCACCGGTGTGTTCTCAGTTGCCGGTCTTGCGGTCGCTACTCATGGAACGGTTGGCTGGGGAGTGGTGGGCACGGTGGCCGGAATGGAGATCACCGGCACCAACCTCTTTTTCTGCGGATTGGTCGGCCTCGTCGTGACGGCGCTGATTGTCGTCATCACCGAATATTATACCGGCACCAACAAGCGCCCGGTCAATTCCATCGCCCAGGCATCGGTCACCGGTCACGGTACCAACGTCATTCAGGGCCTTGCGGTCTCGCTGGAATCGACGGCGCTGCCGGCTCTCGTCATCGTTGGCGGCATTATCGGAACCTATCAGTTGGCCGGCCTTTTCGGCACGGGCATCGCGGTCACCGCCATGCTTGGTCTCGCGGGCATGATCGTGGCGCTCGACGCCTTCGGCCCGGTGACTGATAATGCCGGTGGTATCGCTGAAATGGCCGGTCTCGATCCTGACGTGCGCAAGGCGACGGATGCGCTGGATGCCGTCGGCAACACCACCAAGGCCGTCACCAAGGGTTACGCCATCGGTTCGGCCGGTCTCGGCGCGCTGGTGCTGTTTGCGGCCTATTCCAACGACCTGTCCTATTTCGCCGCCAATGGCGATACTTATCCCTACTTCAAGGATATAGGCGAGATTTCCTTCAGCCTCGCCAACCCTTATGTGGTTGCCGGCCTGCTGTTCGGCGGCCTCATCCCCTATCTCTTCGGCGGCATCGCCATGACGGCGGTGGGCAAGGCGGCAAGCTCGATTGTCGAGGAAGTGCGCCGCCAGTTCCGCGAAAAACCGGGCATCATGGCTGGGACGGAAAAGCCTGATTATGGCAGGGCCGTGGACCTGCTGACACGCGCGGCGATCAAGGAAATGGTCATCCCGTCGCTCCTGCCGGTTCTGGCGCCGCTCGTCGTTTATTTCGGCGTGCTGCTGATTTCGGGCTCCAAGGCGTCGGCCTTCGCGGCACTTGGCGCATCGTTGCTCGGCGTCATCATCAACGGCCTCTTCGTGGCGATTTCCATGACCTCAGGTGGCGGTGCATGGGACAACGCCAAAAAGAGCTTCGAAGACGGCTTCATCGACAAGGACGGTGTACGCCACGTCAAGGGTTCGGACGCCCACAAGGCGTCGGTGACGGGTGATACGGTCGGCGATCCCTACAAGGATACCGCCGGTCCTGCCGTCAACCCGGCGATCAAGATCACCAATATCGTGGCGCTGTTGCTGCTTGCTGTTCTTGCCCACTGAGGGCTGAGGTTCCGACGAATGAAAAAGGCCCGGGGAGTGATCCCCGGGCCTTTGATTTTTCCGTTCCTGCTGAGGTCAGGGGGTGTTGTTGCCCTGACCGAGAATGCTCTTGGCGATGTTGGCGCCGGAGGTGCCGCCGGAGAGCAGCTGCTGCAGGAAGGTGAGGTCCTTGCCGCCGGTCGGCGTTGTGCGCGAAATCGTGTCGAAGACCTTGCCGTCCTGCAGCGTGTAGTTGGCCTTGCGCTCGATGACGCCGTCCTTGTTGAAATAGATCGCAAGAATGTTCTGTTCGACCAGCGCCGGCTTCATGAAGGCCGCGCGGCGCACGCGCTTCTGCGAGATGTAATAGAAAACCTCGTTGCCGAAGGTCGCCGTCGTGGAGGGCGTGCCCATGGTCAGCAGAACCTGCTCACGGCTGGAACCCTCAGGGATCAGCTGGAGCGACTGCTCGTCCATGACATAGCCGTTATGGAACACATCGGTTGTGCTGCTGCAGGCGGAAAGCAGGCCGGATGCGAGCACGATTGCGATGGCGGTCTTGCTCAGAATTTTGCCGTGACTTGCGGATTTCTGCTTGCTCAACTGCTTTTCCCCGACTGCGATCATGAATGGCACCTTCCGGCATTGCGTGGTGCACAGTGTCTGTGCACATGATTGTGTCAATCCGGGGACGGAAAATCCCGATCACCCCCCAAATTCAATGCTTTCCCGGCCTTTTGGAACTCCTCCGGTTCTCTTCGACTGTTTCAGCCCAAAGACGAACGTGACCGTGACAGCATTGCAATTCGTGGATGCTTCGGTAAACCAGCTTTGACAATCATGCAACAAGTGCGATGGGCGGTAAGCGAATTCACCCGTCCGGTTCGGAAAAAAAAGATGATATTCGGGCTGTTCAAGAAGAAAAACAACAATCGCGCCATAGTTGATAGGCAATATGCGACCTTGACGGCTGCCGCCCGCACGCCCGGATTTTATCTTGACCTCGGTGTGCCCGACACGGTCATGGGCCGCTTCGAGATGCTCTCGGCGATCATGATTCTCTATTTCCGCCGCACCAAATCATCAGGTGTCAGCGGGCAGGAAATCGCCCAGGAGATCGTCGACGCCTTTTTTCAGGATATCGATCATTCCATCCGTGAGCTGGGAATCGGTGACCAGGGCGTGCCGAAACGCATGAAGAAATTCGCCGGTATGTTTTATGGGCGGCTCGAATCCTACGCGGCGGCGCTGGATGCTTCCGACCGCCCCGCTCTTGCCGCAGCGCTCCGGCGCAATATATATCCGCAGGTAGACGACAAGGCCCCTGATATGGAGGGGTTGGCGGGCTGGATGATGGAAGCATCCGCAGCCCTTGCCGCCCAGTCCGAAGAGACAATAGCAACCGGAAGCCTGACGCTGCCCTTGCCTTTACGATGAGGTTCACGATGAACGCGCGACACGCCGCAAATGACGACCTGCCTTTTTCCTATCCCGTAAAGGTAGGCCATATTTCCGCCAATCCCGTCAGGATTGGTCTCGAAGCCAGTGCCGAGGAACTGAAGGCGCTGGCGAAATTCTGGGATGTGGTTTCCGTCGAATATCTGAAGGCGGAGCTGCAGGTTTCCCGCTGGAAGAAGGATGGCGTGAAGATCAAGGGTGAGGTGCATGCGGCTGTGACCCAATCCTGCATCGTCACGCTGGAGCCGGTCTCGAGCAAGATCGACGAGACGGTAGAGCAGATTTTCGTCCCGGAAGGATCGAAACTGGCGCGGATGGTGACCAATGAGGAAGGCGAGATCGTGCTCGATCCTGATGGCCCCGATATTCCCGACCAGTTCACCGGCGACAGCATTGATGTCGGCGCCGTGGTTGCCGAATTTGCCGCGCTTGCGATTGATCCCTATCCGCGCAAAGCGGATGCGGAATTTGCCGAAGCGGCTGAAAAAGAGCCCGAAGAAGAAAAGCGCCCATCGCCCTTTGCCGTGCTGAAAGATTGGAAAAAAGACTGAATGGCCCAGCCGGGCTGAAATAATTTTATTGTAACAAGAGCCGGAAAAGGTATTTTCGCGCAAAATCCGCTTGATTGGCGGCAAGTAAGGATAAGGGACGAGTGATCAGAATTGCAATTGACGTCATGGGTGGCGATTTCGGCCCAGATGTTGCCATACCCGGTGCCGCCAAGGCGCTTGAACGGCACAACGATGTAACTTTTCTGCTCTACGGGCAGAAGAGCAAATGCGACCCCATTCTGGCACAATATCCCGCACTTCGGGAAAAGTCGGTCTTTCACGATTGTGAAGTCTCGGTCAGCATGGACGAGAAACCGAGCCAGGCGCTGCGCCGTGGCCGCTATGTCTCCAGCATGTGGCGCGCCATCGAGGCGGTGAAGCTTGGCGAGGCGGATGTCGCCGTTTCCGCCGGCAATACCGGCGCGCTGATGGCCATGGCCAAATTCTGTTTGCGCACCATGGCGCGGGTGGAACGACCGGCGATTGCCGGCATCTGGCCGACGCTGAAGGGCGAAAGCATCGTGCTCGACATCGGTGCGACGATCGGCGCCGATTCCCAGCAGCTTCTGGATTTTGCCCTGATGGGCGGCGCCATGGCGCGCGCGCTTTTCGATATCGACCGCCCCACCGTCGGCCTGCTCAATGTCGGTGTCGAGGAGGTCAAGGGCCAGGAAGAGGTGCGTGAGGCCGGACGGCTTATCCGTGAGGCCGATCTCGGCACCATCGACTATCGCGGTTTCGTCGAAGGCGATGATATCGGCAAGGGTACGGTGGATGTGGTGGTGACCGAAGGTTTCACCGGCAACATTGCGCTCAAAGCCGCAGAAGGCACGGCGCGCCAGATCACCACGCTTCTGCGTGAGGCGATCTCGCGCAGTTTCTTCGCCAAGATCGGTTATGTCCTGGCGAAAAGCGCCTTTGATGTGCTTCGGGAAAAAATGGACCCACGCAAGGTCAATGGCGGCGTGTTTCTGGGCCTGAACGGCATTGTCATCAAGAGCCACGGGGGTACGGACGCCGTTGGTTTTGCGTCGGCTGTCGATGTCGGTTACGACATGGTTCACAACGGCCTGACGGCCAAGATTGAAAATGATCTGAAGATTTACCACGCAAGACGGCTTCCGCCCCCGGCGCCCGAAGCTCTCGTGGCTGACGAGGAATAAGGGAATGATCCGCTCTATAGTTCGTGGTTTCGGGGCAGCGCTTCCGAAGCGTGTCATGACCAACAGCGAAATCGAAGGTGTCGTCGAGACATCAGACGAATGGATCGTGCAGCGCACGGGCATCAAGCAGCGCTATATCGCCGGCGAAGGTGAAACCACCGCGTCCCTCGGCGAAGCTGCTGCGCGTGCCGCGCTCGACAATGCCGGCCTGACACCTGATGATATCGACCTCATCATTCTGGCCACCTCGACCCCTGATAACACCTTTCCGGCAACGGCGGTGAACATCCAGAACCGTCTTGGCATGACCCACGGCTTCGCCTTCGACATGCAGGCCGTCTGCTCCGGCTTCGTTTATGCCGTATCGACCGCCGATCTCTATATTCGCGGCGGCATGGCCAAGCGCGTCCTGGTGATCGGTTCCGAAACCTTCTCGCGCATTCTCGACTGGAAGGACCGCACCACCTGCGTTCTCTTCGGCGATGGCGCCGGCGCGCTGATTCTTGAAGCCGGCGAAGGCGAGGGGACGTCCGCCGATCGCGGCGTTCTGACCGCGCAGCTGCGTTCCGACGGTTCGCACAAGGAAAAGCTCTATGTTGATGGCGGACCTTCCACGACAGGTACCGTTGGTCATCTACGCATGGAAGGCCGGGAAGTGTTCAAGCACGCCGTCGGCATGATCACCGACGTGATCGAACAGGCCTTCGAGGCGACGGGCACGACGTCTGATGACCTCGACTGGCTGGTTCCGCACCAGGCCAACAAGCGCATCATCGACGGATCGGCGAAGAAGCTTAACATCGACCCGGAAAAGGTCGTCATCACCGTCGACCAGCACGGCAATACCTCGGCCGCCTCCATTCCGCTGGCGCTTGCCGTTGCGGCCGGCGACGGACGTATCAAGAAGGGCGATCTTGTCATGCTGGAGGCCATGGGCGGCGGCTTCACCTGGGGTGCGGTGCTGCTGCGCTGGTAAGGGCGTGATTTGCGCGTTTGCCGGGGCGCCGGGGCGAAATCGGTTGTGATTTTCGCGCTCACGCCCCGGTCAGAAGCGCCCGGGCGACCCGAGCCTGTGTCAAAACCGTATCAGTCAGTCTAAGCCCTTGCACTGATTGCCGAAAGCCTCAAATGAATCTGGAACAATCCCTTGACCGGTCGCCACAAGGGAAATAATCTCGGCGGCTCCTAGAGAAAAATTCAGACACGGTTTGTGGGGAAAAATGGCCGGGAAGACAGTGACACGCGCAGATCTTGCAGAATCTGTGTTTCGTAAAGTCGGGCTGTCCCGCACCGAATCCGCCGAACTGGTCGAAACGATCATCGACGAGATTTGCAACGCGATCACCCGCGGCGAGGTCGTCAAGCTTTCGTCCTTCGCAACTTTCCAGATCAGGGAAAAGAACGAGCGCATCGGCCGCAACCCGAAAACGGGTGAGGAAGTTCCGATTTCGCCGCGCCGCGTCATGACCTTCAAGGCCTCCAATGTGCTGAAGCAGCGCATTTTGAAGGCCCATACGGCCCGCAAGGCCAAGCAGAAGGGCCAGAAGGCGGGGGCGTAATCCCTCACTCAAGGTCGTAGCGACGCGCCTTTTTTGCCATATCGCAAGCCCTTTTCCCCATTCTTCTTGTGAACATACTTGAATTTCAACGTACAAGCCGTTGAAATCCGGTCGACTCACATCATAATCAATTTTAGTGATTTGTATCTCGCCGCAACGGCGTCGGCGCGGGGTCGTAATCGACTTAGCGTGGTGTTTGACCGGCGGGTGAAAAGCGTTCTCGTTCAGTGTCCGGCCGGATGCATGTTGCTCCGGTTCGGATGGGAGTGGAAATTTGGATAAAAGCCCCGACGCGTTTCGGACGATCAGTGAAGTGGCAGATGAGCTGAACCTGCCGCAGCATGTGCTGCGTTTCTGGGAAACGCGCTTTCCGCAGATCAAGCCGATGAAACGGGGCGGGGGCCGCCGTTATTACCGCCCTGACGATATCGATCTCCTGAAGGGCATCCGTCATCTTCTTTATGACCATGGCTACACCATCAAGGGCGTGCAGAAGCTCCTGAAAGCCAATGGTAACCGCTTCGTGGCGGCAATCGCCTCCGGTGATCTCGCGACCATGGAAGCCATCATGGCGGCGAGCGGGGAAAAGGAAGTCGCCGAGCCGCGTGTCATCGATACCGATGGGGACGAGGTCGTCGGCCGTCCGAAGGCCAAGCCGAGCGGCCGGTTTTTCGGCTTCGGCGGCGGCAACAGCGATGCCGAAATATCGGTCGGCAAGTCGAGCATCGGCAAGGACGACCAGGCGCTTTTGCAGGAAGCCCTGTTCGATCTCCTCGAGTGCAAACGCCTGCTCGATCAGGTTCGCTGACAATTTATCCACAGGTCTTTTAAGCGTTTCCCATCCTGGAATTCGAGAAAACAAAGAGTTAGAGCGTTTTCCCGTTTCTCTGAAAAACGAAAACGCTCGCGAATGCCAACTTTTCGGAAACTCCTTTGGCCGATAATGCGGCTCCGTTGAAAGGAGTCCGATCGTGAGCAACCGAAAACCGACAGCACGACGCCGCACGGCGAAGAAATCGAGCGGCGGCAGCGTTTGGCCATGGGTGTTGATGCTGGGCGTCGTTGCCGGCGGCATTCAGGCTTACGAACATCGAGACAGCCTTCTGCCGCAGCGCCATGTTGCGAAGGCGACATCCTCAGCCACGAATTCCCCGAAAGTCGCGACAACCGCCAAGCGCGATGCGGTCACCACCGAGAAAGTCGCATCCATTCGTCCCGCATCGCCGGTTTTGCCCGGCAATGGACCGGTGCCGCCGCGCCCGATCGCCATGCCATCCGTCTCGCAGCCGAGCCAGGTCGCAGTTATCCTGCCGGAAACGCGTCCTTCGGTCGAAAAAATCTCGCTCGGTGAAAAAAGCGGCGCCTTTGCCTTCTGCGGCCGTTCGGGCCTCAATAATTGCGTGGCCGATGGCAACACCTTCTGGATGAAGGGCGTGAAGACGCAGCTCGCCGGCATCGAGGTTCCGCAGATCGACCGGGCGCGCTGCATGGAAGAGCGCCAGCGCGGTTTCGTTGCAAAGGTCAGGCTTCGCGACATGCTGAATGCCGGCGCCTTCGATGTGGTCTCTTCCGGGACTGCGGGCGGGCAAGCCACGGAACGCAAACGGCTTTCGCGTTCGGGCGTCTCCTTCGCCGATCAACTCGTGCGAGAAGGGCTCGCCCATCCGGTATCGGCAAAAAATCAGTCCTGGTGTGGCTAAGGCCCAATTGACCGAAACGGTCCGGCCTGTGTAGATGAGGCTCAGTCGCGTTTGGGACCGGCCCTTGTGCCGGGCACCCAAAGGATGACGACTTTTTGCAGCGACTTGACCGCAACGGTGCAAGGCGCGGCAATGCGGACGTGGCGAAATCGGTAGACGCAGCAGACTTAAAATCTGCCGACCATTGGTCTTGCGGGTTCAAGTCCCGCCGTCCGCACCACTTTTTTCAAAAAAGTTAATATAATTCAATTAGTTATTAAGAGGCGGTGATTTTCAATCCACCTTTCCGTCCACCTTATGTGCGACGGTGGAAGATGTACACAAAGCCGTGAGCGCCTCTCGAAGGTGTGTCAGCGTGCTTGAATCCAGCACTAGTAGATTGCGTGCTTCACCCTGAATGGTTCCTCTCGACTCGAACGCGATTCTCTAACAAGTATAGAACGTCAAATAGTCTTTGGGGGCAGGGATGGCTTGGTTACTTGGTGCACTTCAGTATGGTCCGATCGGACTCGCAGCCATCATGCTTTTTCTTGTTGTCATTGCCTTGAGAGCTCCGACTCTCTCACGGGAGAGAGCCAGCCTACTCCGGTTTTTCATGATAACAGGTTCGCTTTGCTTTCTAGTCGCGTGCGTATTTGCATTCCTAATGGAGGGCAAACCGAATGAACACATGGTGTATTTCCGAGTCGACCCACTGGACGGGGGAAGCCGGGCTAGATTTCCAAAACCTCTTATCAAAATAAATAACAGGACATTAGAGCCGGCAGAATATCTCGTCAAAAGCGAAGTTACAGCAATTATTGACGTCAATGATGCTATCGATGAACTGCAGCAGGCGCGCGCGGGCGCTGAGAGGCAAACAGCCGCAATTGCCGGCTTACAAAGTCAAACCGTGCAGACGCTTAAACAACTTGAGGCACTTAGTAGCAGGGAGATAACGCTGCGCTGCCCATTTCCAGGGGCAAGCGGCGTAACCAGAACAGTTAATATAGGTGACTTCACGGAATCTCTCCGGGGGACGCTGATGCAGAGCGTAACCGCCGCTGACGAAGCCATTCAGTACGGCAGAGCGTTGGCGGAGCAATAACTAATCGATTTGTCATCCGGTACCATCGACCGTGCAATGAGCGTTGATTGCCATTAGCGGTTTGGCACTGTGCCGAAAAATTTGGGGGAAGTATGGATCGCTGGCGAAACGGAATAAACATTGGTGTGGCTTTGATCGCCATAGCATTTCTCTGCTCTTTGATCGGAGCTGCGTGGCTCAACCGTTACGATCCGGTGCTTACAGAGCTTGTAGTGAAAAACTTCGCTGCCATAATCGGATTGCCGTTCGCTTTTTTTAGGTGCGTTCATAATAGTCGCACTGTTCCGCCAAGCAGAAGGCTCTGTAGAACTTGAAGTGATTGGTATCAAACTAAAGGGTGCCTCGGGCCAGATACTTCTTTGGGTCGTTTGTTTTCTCGCAATTACAATTGGCATCGCTCTTCTTTGGAAACCTTGACGCGCCAACACCCGATCGACATTTTTGCCAAGCTGGAGATGAGGATGACAGAAAGAAAGGGCATTACCTGGAATGACCTCGCCAAACTGGAAGTTGATGATGTCGGTCGATTGTATTGGAACGGCGAGGCGGTCATCCTTGAAAAACGGCTCCGGTTAGAAACTTACCAGATATGGCTCGCCACACTTGCTACTATCGGCACGCTCCTTGCTGGCATCCATCCTTTCCTAGTCAGTTTCGGAATTCTTTGACGGCTTGAATCGCGGCTTAGGGAAATTTGATAACACCCCATGTGTAAGCGCTAATCCTGTGCTTCTAGAAAAACTACGGCATATGGCTCGCCAGCGAACCTGCCGAGTACTTCCAGCGCATAATTAATCCCGTGCATTAATTCGTGCTGTCGCGCGTTGACAGGCTCACATTCGCTTTAGCCAAAGCCTCTTCATCAGTCGGGGGAAGACAAGAGATTTCCGTCTCTCTCTCACTATCAGATTTCTTCGCACTGACCGTCTGAACATTATCCACACCCATGTACCGCGAAATGGCGCTGATGTATTCGGCCATCGAATGGTCAGTGACAAATGACTTCTTCGTTGCAAAATGAAAACTGAGGGCTAACCGCTGTTTCCAGCCAGGATCAGGATGGGCACCAGAACTCAAAAGCCATACTGCCGAACCAACATGCCGATAAAGAGCTGGCGGAGAAAAAGGAACCGCGTCGCATGCATTTATGACCCGCAAGGTAATTGAATGCAGATCCGTATAATATCTACTAAATCCAGCGAGACCCGAAGACGGCGCTCCAAACGTGACTATTCCCTTCAGGTGCTTTCTTACGAGTGCAGGGCGGTTAAATCGTAGCTTCGTCGCAAAAATTGCGGCGATAGCGCCACCGAGAGAATGGCCGGTGATATATAAATCTCGGTCACCAAATTCTATTGCGTCGAGTCGCTCTAGTATTGCGTCGAAGCTTCGTTGACCGGTCGACTTATCCGAATAATCTAATGGACTTTGAAAGCCTCGGTGCACGAAGATTGGCCATTTCAGATCGCAGTCCCGAAGTGGGACCGGGAACGCTCTGAAATTGGAAATACGCCAATCTACATCCTCTCGGGTCCCCCGGAACGCTACTACTACCGCCTTGTCGTTCGACATTATGCGGCAATACCCGCGGCCGTAGCTTCCATGAACAAATATCTGACGCTCTATAGGCTCATCTAACAACCGCAAGTGCTTTTGATTCACCGGGCCTGGGTAAATAGCTTTTGCCACTTTGGCTAACTCAAACACAAGTGAAGCAGAAAAACTCCCTATTTCCATCAGCATGCCCCCAAGCCAAAGGTATAACGAAATATTGCCCTCTTATACGTCTCTCCGTTGTGAAGTGAAATTGGTATTCAACAGCAGACTCATTAATTCGTTGAAGCCAATGATCAAGTTATTCCGCGTCGCCCTCTTGCTCGCGGTAACCGCGTGAATGTCAGCCCCAAATATTTACATACTAAGCAGCTTTGCCAACCCTTGTGCCAACCTTTAGTCCCGTGCATTCTTGAGTGCTGACATGGGTAACCTTGGGGGATTTGGGAATGAGAAAATGTCCGTCGTGCGGAAAGTCGTTTACTAACTTCAGAGCAGAGCCGGCAGCAGCCGACCTGCCATCCGGGACAAACTATTCCTCGTTACGAGTGGTTTCGTTTCAGTGCCCAGCATGCCACGTGGTTTTGGGCGTTTCCCCAGACCCTATTGCGCTAAAATCGGACATTGTGAACGCCGTTAAGCGTTGATCCCGCTCTTGCTCGGTGGTGGTCATCGGGTGGGCTCACGGTTTTGCTCGTCGGGCTCACAGGCACTTTGATATCCTTTGATTAAATTCAAAGCCTCGCTTGTGCGTATTTCGATCTCACCTATTCCGCGGGCTCAGCCAGACGCGTGTCGTCTCGACTGTAGCGATCGACTTATGACTTTAAATTTGTGTTGGGCGTCTCGTGGTCAATACATCATCCGCTACTGGTAGCGGTCATCTCAGTGAAGAGCGTCTTGCTGAAATGGATGAACAACTCCGTCAATGGCAGGAGGCGGCCCTAGAGAGATTGACGTCGGGCGGGCAGGGGCCAGTTCCGTCTCCTCCTGTTTTTACGCCGGAAGAATTATCTGCGTGGGGAGACGCGTTTGCTGCAAAGGTAGAAGAAAGAATTGCTTCAGGTTTTGGCGGAAGAGAAGCGTATGACCGTCATAAGGTGCAAACCAATGCGATCAACCAGGCTCGTATCGAGGCAGACCGTTCGGTGGCGCTGGTGCAAACAAGCGTCGTAGAGGAGCATTTGCGGTCAGCGATTGAACGGCACTTTCCCGGTTTGGCTACCGATCCGAAGGTAATCGAGCGGATATTCGATCCGATGAAGAACGGGCCACTCAGTACGTTCACTGCTCGCGTGGATGTAGCTTTTGCTTTGGGTATAATCGGGAAGGGTGCGTTAACTACACTCAAGAAGATAGCTGAGATCCGCAATCTTTTTGCGCATCGTCTGGAGATAAACTCGTTCGACCATCCGGAAATTACGAAACTGGTCGGGAAGCTTACCTATATAGATTTTGCGATAACCGGTCCGGACGACGAGGGTATCGTTCATATTTGGCAGCGCAACCCCAACAACGAAGTGAGGGGTGGAGCAGGGTATCGCGCAATAGACAACCCGCTCAGCCAAAGAGGAAAGTTCGAGCGAACCTGTGAATTCATGCAAAAAGCGCTTCGCGCAGCCCACCCTGATGTGCCGCATCCCGATCTACATGAGTGAGGTAAACATTTTCCACGACGAGGCCTTCCAGTTTTTGACCGTGGTCAGCAGGAAACAGGCGCCATTTTTTGCTGATGTTGTGGTCGAAGCGACTGTTTCGGAGGAAAAGCCTTCCTCTTGGAAGCGGTTTCGCGCAAAGACAGGATAGCCATTCGTGCCTCTTTGGGGCGGGAGACTAAGAGGATTTCACTCACCGTGCGTTCGGAATATCTGTCATCTGACAAACTCATACCACTGGAGGGCCAGAGAGGGATTGCAGCCATAATCGTGGCGGTGCACCATTTTATCCTGGCGTTTCATCCTTCGATATCTGGAATCATAGCCGACAAGCGCGACGACGGTAGTCTGGTGGGCTCACCCTTCTTCTTTTTCATAAACGGCAACGGAGCAGTTTTTTTCTTTTTCACCCTGTCCGGGTTCGTTTTGAGTTGGGGATATTTCAAAAACCCCGATCCATACCGCTCACTTTGGTCTGGATTAAAGCGCTGGCCTAGGCTCGCTGGACCGGTTGTCATTGCTTGCCTATTCAGCGCGCTTCTGTTCCAGACAGATTTGTATTTCTACAAGGATGCCGGGGTCAAAAGCGGCAGCTATTGGATGCAAACGTTTGGACATTCTTCTTTTAATGAAAACTATCCCTCATTCATTGCTGCCATCTGGCAGGGACTGACTACTTTCTTCTCAGGGCAGTCGGGAATAAACCCAAGCCTCTGGACAATGGTGTACGAGTATTATGGCAGCCTTATCGTTTTCGCCGCAGTGCCCATCCTTTCGAAGTTAAACGGCAAGAGGGCAATTGCCGTAATCTGCGTGGTATGCCTCGGGGCTGTTTTTGGTATTTCAGAAAACGGATTGCCGGCCTTGGCCGGCATGGCGTTCATGCTACCGTTCATCGTTGGAATGGGAGTATCGTTTGCCATAAGCAGATGGGAGGTGCCTCGGGTCAATTTTTACTTGTCGGCGGGTGTTCTAGGTTTTGGTATCTATTTGCTTGGATATTTTGAGCCCTCACACGCATATGCATGGTCGTCACCATTTGCTGCCGCTTCTCCGCAAATCGCATGGTCTATTATTTACTCTGCTGGCTCCGCTTGCGTAATACTTGCGACTATGACGAACGGCAAAATATATGGCGTCATGAACAATCGGCTGATGTTCGTGCTCGGTCGTCTCAGCTTTTCCCTGTACCTCGTCCACCTTCTGATACTCGGCTCAGTCTCGAGTTGGCTTTTCCTTCACGTCTTTACAAGCGGAGGTGTGCCTCTATTCGCCACCACAGCGTTGCTCTGTGTGTCTCTCGCGTGGCCACTGTGCTATTTCGATGAATGGTGGGTACGGTATCTGAACGCCAAGGTTCATCGGTTAAGGAGGTGGGTTAGCGGCGTTACGATTAAGGCCATCTCGCGCGCCTCGTAGGTCTCAAATGGAGAAGTGCCATCCAGCGGTGCATTTGCCGTTCAAAAGAAAAGGCGGAGCCCCTGAGGCCGGCCTATCCTCAACTTCGAAGAAATTGCATTACGATCATTTCGCACTCTTGGACTGAGTCAAAGAAAGCCGGAAACTGCTTTTTCGCATCCGTTATACTGAGTAAAAAAAGCGGGAACGTGGGGTTTTCGTCTGTATCACTCATCAAGCAGCCTTAACTCAAATCTCGTTCGATCGGCGCGTCAGCTCTCGAGTATATAAGTTTGGGCTTTGATTTCGGCGCTTCGTCATAAATCTGTTTCGCTTCCAATCGGACCATATCCAACAGATAGGTGAGGAACTGTACTCGATCGCTCGGCTGGCAAAAGTTGACGAGAGAGATCAACTCGTCCGTCTGTTCAGCAATGTATTGCGCGACGGCATGCACGGTCAGCGGATTATGCATAGGACACCTCCGCAACCAGGCCGATATGCGCGTGATCAACAAGCGTGGTCAGGGTCTGCCCAGTCACTGGATTTGAGGCGTCAGCGGCCAATTCCAAAACGCTGCCGTTAATGCCCGCGCCGCGGTGATGAGACGCCAATGCGGCGGGAGAGGGAACCGCATGGATCGGCACAACGAGAGCGCCGTCATATACCATTGGCGCTGCCAGGGGTGTCACCTCCCAGAGATTGGACACGAGCAGGTTAACGAGTTTCGGATGTGTCTCGACTATGAGAGCTTCAATTCCGGCACTCAGGCAGAATTCGGCAACGCCCGTGAGCAGCATGTGCGACGCTTCTACACCACATAATTTTGCGTCTGGCTCCGCAACGCATCGCGTCCATTCATAAACACTCTTTTGGCGCGGATGGTCGCGGCCACCCATGATTTCTGGGTAGACGTCGGAGAGCAGATGCGGTGCGTTTGTGGCAAGAAGTCGAGAATAACCTAGGATGATACCTTCATCTTCTAGGACGAGATGAACGGCCTCGTCTGTATCGAAAATATCCATTTCCCGGGCATCTGGTTTACGAAGCGCGCCCCAGCCGAAGCGTTCGACAAAATGCCTGTGCCTGAATTGCCAAACTCGCTCGGCAAAACCGGAAGCTTGGAGCGATGAACCCTTGAAATATCGAAGCATTAAAATCCCCACAGATTTACAGGGGTAGGGATAATGCAGCGTGCTTTTGGGTAAATAGGCCGTTCTGCCTATTGTCAGCGAATGATACCTATGCGGATAGCTTCGGCTATAAGCTGTGCACGGTTGACGCAGTTCATCTTCCGCTGGGCATTGTGAAGCTCGTGCTGGACTGTTTTTTCTGAACGTCCGAGAATTTGCCCTATCTCCCAATTGGTTTTGCCTTCCGCACACCAGCGAATTACGTCGCGCTCGTGCTGGGTGATATAGGGCGCGTCTTTTTTACCAACGCCGCTTTGTTGCTCAAGAAGCGCCCTGAGGCGGTTGTGGGCATAAATGGCGACGATATGGAGAATGCCCTTTGCTTCGGTAGAAAGATCGATTTTCTCTGCGCCGAACGTGACGATGGCTTGAAGCGCACCCGGCATGTGTAGTGGCACGCTATAGCCATCGATCATCCGGAATTCGGACGCCTCGTTCATTAGTTTTCTGGCTTCACGACGGATAGGCTTGCCGCCCAACTCCTCTGACCAGACAAAGGCACCGTCCGAAATTTTGCTTTGGTAAATTACCGGATCTATGTGGACGTAGTCTTCTGCAACATACCGCTCAAACCAGCCTTCCGGCCAGGCACTCAATAAAACGTACTTGTCGATTTTTTCCCCGGGTAGGGGGATGCCGGAAATAGCAAAACAATCGAGGCCAAAGGTCTTGGAGACTTTCGACAGGTCATGAACGATAGCGTCCGCATCATTGGCTGCAGTCATCGCCGTGATGAAGTCAAACATGACGTTTGCGGCATGTTGCCTGTCGTGCGTGTCCATGATGTGCTCATTGAAACCGAATAGTCTTCACTCCAAGGTATCAACAATGGTAGACGACAAGGCAATTATAAATCTGTTGCTTTAGAGAGTGCGCGCAGAATTTTGTAGAGGCACAGATACGCAAGCTGCTCTGGAACTATTGCGGGTGATGGCCAAAAATAATCATCTGGCCAACAATTCATTGACCGCGATTGCTCCAAAGTAATGAGCCTGTCCGCCTTCGTCCTTTTTGCTCTCCTAATGAAAATTCTAGTTGAGTAGGCTCGACTCCAATCTCTCTACGTGTTTTTGTAATCACGGGGACGTTATTGGGGGCTTTTTTGACAGTTGTTAATTTGCGGGCGCTTGGCGCCCTGTTCATTTCGTGTGCCTTGAGCGCATGCACCACTTCGCGCGAAGCATTTAACGCCAATCCGAAGTCAATCGAAAAGCCGACACTCTGTCGGACATATTTGCAAAGCCAAGATCCAGCGTTTCAGCAGGACCTCGCAAAAGAACTCAGCCGGCGCGGTGTGCAGTTCTATCAATGTCCAGAGATGGTTCGGAACCAGGATGCAGCGGCCGCAGCTCTGGTCGCCGTGGCGCTTGTGGGAACCGCTGTCGCCGTGTGTGCGAACAACAATTGTGGAGGTGGGGCATACCCGCCGACACGCTACCCTGGCAATTGCTACTCCTATTATGACAGAGCAGCGGATGGCAGCCTTTGTGGACACCGCAGTGCGATGTCTAGACCAGGCGGCTATTACTAAAGATGAGGGGCGTTAATGCGCGCAAAATTCCTGATTACTGCTTTCGTAGCATTTCTTTCTCCAGCCGCCAATTCGCTTGCGTGGGACGGCGTCGATGCTGAAAGCGGAAACGACGTTGAAATAGGGAGCGGTAATCTGGTTCGCCCTGGTAGCGAAATCGAAGTTTATGATTACGGCTCCGGCTCGTATCGCGACGTTGAAGTTCAATCAATTAGACGCTCTGGGTCGTCCGTCGAAGTCGAAGTTTATGATAATGAAAGCGGTGAGTACCGCACTTTCGAGATGGAGGACGAATAACTGCATCCATCACAGGCAGGCAAATTACTACTAGCAGCACGAACTCATCACAAAGGTATAAGCATTGACAAAGGTAATCGTTGTCGAAGGAATTTCCAGCTCTGGAAAAACGTCTTCCATTAGGAAGTTTGCCGAGAACCATGGCGTCTTCGCTCCATTGTCTCCTAAAGACTTTATTCTGGTAATAACCATTCAGAAGCACGGACAATCGTACAAGATTTGCATTGTGACCGGCGGTGACAATCCGTCGATGATAAAGGCTGGTGTAAATTTCGGATTATCTCAATCGGTAGACGTCATCGTCTGTGCTACGAAATCGAGCGGCGCGACGGTTACATATATGAATTCGCTCGTATCCACCCATGGCCTCAACCGAGTTACCATTCCCACCAAGTGGGTAGGCGCTACTTTGAGCGCTCAAAAATCAGAGCATATTCGGGTGGCATCTGAAATAGATAAGAATATTCCATAATGGGAAGGCCGTTGAGAGCTGTTACCACGCATTTATCTGCACCAATAGACGGGAAAACTCTACCAAAATCGCGGCCACAAGTCTTCCCTCTTACCAAATGGAAGAATTATGCGCCGTGTCACTCGACACTGCGACGTCTCTAATACAAGCTGAAATTGTTTCAAAGGAGGGGGAAATGGAACTTAAACGTGATAGAGGGACAATTACGAAGGTCACCCTTGAGGTGACATATCCTGACGGGTCAATCAAAGAAGCAGTGCTTGATGTCGACAACATCTCTGCACTTTACTTCGATGAGGCAGCTATGGATGAGGATACCAAACGCCACTTTTCTACATCTGAAGATTGGAAGGAAAATCCGTCTTTCGTCGGACGATCTGGACCAAAAATATTCAATGGGTGCCGAATAAGCCAGTGCCGAGTTAACTGGCCAGGATAAGGTAGCGAGCGCTATGCCATCTTTGACGTAGCGCTTTATACGGATTGTTTCACTTCTTCACTGCCTTCGAATGGCAGGGGAGCCGCAAAACATATGCGGCTCCTGATGTTCGGGGGAAGTGAGGGGATAGCGGCAATCGCTGTTATTCAGCGTGTGGAGAGGCCCTCCTTCAGCAAGCGCTTCTTCCGTCATGCTTTGGCCCGCTAGGCTTGTAGAGGCCGATGACGGCGCCGACGAGCTTGCTTTCCAGGTACTCGAAGCTGAAAGGCCCTTCAGCCCAGCCGCCGCCCCACTGAGGCACCATGCCTTTGCGGTTCGCTTCGGCGGCGGCGGTAAGCCAGCCCTCAAACTCGGCGGGTGTCGTGGTCCGCATGGAGCCGACATGCCATCGCGGTTCTTCACCGGCCTTCTGCCACGGTCCCGCACTGTGTCGGGCTTGGCAGACATTTCGCCGGCCGCCGATCCACTCAATCACGTAGATATCGCCCACGCGGGGTGTGCGGTCTTCAGTGTCGATCACCACGACCTCCCCCGGCTCGATAAAGGGGAGGCTGTGCCGGTCTGTCACCTCTAAGGCGATGCAGTGCGGCGGCAAGGTTCGGTAGACGTTCAGCGTGTTGTGCTGCTGGGGCCGGCTGGTGAGGGCGCTCATGCAGAAGCCCTCCGGCTTTCGGCGGCAGGCGCCACCATTGCAAAAGCAGCATCGTCGGTGTGCTGGATATGCACGCGCCATGTCATGCCGTGGATTTCCTGCATGAGTTCCGCGAGCTCACCTGCGAGACGCTCGACTTCTGAAAGCAAATTCTCCCCGCCATCCAACTGGCGGGAAATGTCTGGATGAATTGCTGGCCGGGTCTTCATGCCTTCGCCCTCCCAAGAGCAGCAAAGCTTTCCACGAAAGCCTCCGCAAATTCGAAGCCGAGCGAGTGATTGGCATGCAGCGCCGCAAGATAGCGACCCTTCAAAAGGATGGCTTCTGCTGACAAAGCCGGGAAGGATGCCACCTGCATGAGGAGCGCAACTTCCTTTTGCCCTATTTCGCCGCCGCCGGCCTCTTCGAATTCCTCCGCTGTAATAGCTTCGGAAGCATCGAGCGTGGCGCGATGTTCCTTGATGAGAGCAAGAAGTTTTTCGCGCTCCTCACCCTCTGTCATGGCTATACGGCGAGCTTCCGTCGACTGTGCTGCATCCAGATTTGCCATGCTGCCCAAGCAGGTCTGTACAGCCTGCTGAAGGTGATACTCCTGCATGCTGATGAAAGGCAGGGCGTCGATTGCCGTTTCAAGCTCAATGAGCTGTGCCTGAAACGGCTCGGCGGAGGCGTCATCAAGCGTGGCCTGCGCCACATAGAGCGGCAGCCACTTCGCATACAGCGCGGCGATGGTTGGTGTATTCGGGTCGAAAGAGAAAGGCTGGAGGGACTTTTGCATCACGCTTCCCCCCCAAGATCAGACCAAATTGCCTTTGCTATCCACATGCTCGCTGAATGGCGCTCGTCGCCTCCAAGGGTAGCGTAGGCGGCGGTGGCTCGAACCTTGAGGGCGATGCCTTCCAAGGTGCTGGCGCGGATTTCGACAATCTCCCGAACGACGCGGCGCAGTTGCGCTTCCGCATCCCAGTAAGCCTGAAGAGCCGCCTCAAGGCCTGACGCCTGAACTGCCGCCTCGACATCCTGCTCAAACTTAACGGCTTTGGCTCGTATGTCATGGGTGAAGCTGGGGTTCAACGTTCCCGCTTTAATCTGCCGATCAATTGCATAGACGCTGACAACCATCATGCGGCGACCGCTAACCGATTTCAGATCCGCAAATTTCGGGCTGGTTGGGTCGCGATAAAAATCGACCTGATGTCGCCACAATCCAGAATAGTGCTCTTCGAAAAGAACGCCTTCTCCTGTAGGCGCAAGGGCACGGAAAGCCTCTTGGAAGCGAGGCAGATTTTCCTCTGCCGTCAGGTACTGCCCATGCGCCTCATCAAGCGCGACGGTCAGTGCTAACAGTTCAGCGTCTTCGTGCTTCTTTGTCGTGGCGTGCGCCACGCCTACTGTGGTGAGTGCGGAGGCGACAGCGAGGACGCCAAGGAAAGTACGCCGGGTAGGCATGGCTTCGCCAGCGGACGGAATCATATTCGGCATGATGGTTCTCCTGATTGTTCGGTTTGATGCGGTCAGTGCGCCGTGATGGCGGCTATCTCGGTTTTGATGGCAGCACGGCGGGCGGCGGCGCTGTAGCGGAATGAAAGCGTGTCGGTATCGGCCAGAGCGGCGCGGAGAGCGCGGAGACGGTCACCGGCAGGGGTTCCAGCCAGCTTGGCGACCTTGGCAGCGATGGCGGCCTTGGTGCGGTTCTGCTTGGCAACGCGCCATGCGGTCTTGAGGCAGGCCGAGAAAGAGGCATCAACAATGCCGCGCTCGATCTGCCAAGCGGCGTACTGACGGCGGATATAGCGGTAACGCTCCCATGCATCCGACATGATTGCAGCTAGGTCGAATTTGGGCATGCCTTCGGCGGTGGCCGGAACGGTGGTGTTCGGCATCATCAACATCCTTAATTGGTTCTGGAACCTAATTAACTATGTCTAGTAACCTAGTTGCGAAAACTAGTCTTGTCAACAGCCATCTAGTTACGATAACTATTTTTATCAGTTTGAAGCGGAGATATCGATGTTAACAACCGGAAACCAGCTAAAGGCAGCAAGGGCTTTGGCGGACATTGAACAACGAGATTTGGCAGAAAAGGCCGGGCTCAACGTCAACACCATCAGAAACATGGAAGCGGCGGGTGGTGGCGCGATAGCGGGCCGCGCGACCAATGTTCAAACGGTGCAACGTATCCTTGAAGACCTGGGAATTGAGTTCCTAAACCATGGGAACCCCGGCGTTCGCCTTGTAAAGAAGGATACTTGATGCCTCCAGTCTTCAACCCGCGAGACAAAAGCCGGACTTCTGCCGGCAAGACCTACAACATGGTCAAGAAGCACACCCAACCGCCAGCCGATCAAGGCGGATGGATGGCGATAACTCGTGAGCTTCTGGAGTGCGCTGCTTATCGCTCGCTTTCCGTCAACGCTCGCAAGGCGCTAGATCGGCTGATTATTGAGCATATCTCGCACGGCCGAATGGAGAACGGAAAGCTCATCGTAACCTATGATCAGCTTTACGCTTATGGCGTGACCTTCGGAAGCATTGCCGATGCTCTGGAAGAACTAGCCTACAAACGGCTGGTGAAGATGACGAAGGGTCGCGCAGGCAATGGCACCGCACACCCTACAGTTTTCACCCTAACCTTTGACGGCACCCACGACGGTGCAGCGGCAACAAACGAATGGCGGTGGTTCACGATGGCCGAAGCCCGCTTGTGGTCTGAGGTGGTGAGAAAGCAACTGGCCGATGCTCGTTCGAAACCGGGCAGGAAGAAAAAAAGCCCGCTACGGGATTCCGTAGTCCCCCCGCTACGGGTTCCCGTAGTCGGTCGCCAAAACGGGGAGTGATGGGTGAAAAATTATCCTTTGTTTTCAATGGGCCAACCGACTACGGGTTTCCGTAGTGCTATATATACTCTGGTGAGGGAATGCAGCGCATGAGCAACGATGCCGACAAGCTACCTCTGTTCTCGTGGAAGCAGCCGGAATGCAGGCTGATACCCTTTCCCATGGTCAACCGGATAGGGCGCATTCGCGATACTGCAGCCAAGATGCTCGACAAGCCCACGGAAAAGAGCGCGGAGCATTACCGCCGGCAGGTCGATGAAGCCATAACCGGCCAGCTGTCAAAAATAGGCCTGCTGGGCGAAGCGATCGAAACCGAGCGGGCAGCCTTCTGGGAGGCGGTTGAGGCAGAAGTAACGCGGCAGGCTTACGGTTGGCGCTACGAGCCGGATGGCGCGGCTTGAGTTAATGGACTCCGAACCAGTTCCGCAATCGAATGGTCGCTCAAAGTCTCATTAACCCGCCCGCAACAGCTGCGTCCCTCTGACCCCCACCGATTAAACGCAATGGGGGCCAAGGGTAATTTGAATCAGGCAGCCTTTGCCTTGGAAGACGCCTTGTTAATCGAAGTAACTGCCAAGTTGGTGAGCTTGTTGTTTGTCGCCTTTTCTTGGTCGAGAATTTCACTGAGAAGCGTGTGTGCTTCCTCATGACCCAAATCCTTCGCCCATTCACGCAGTGACCCGTAGCGGGCAATTTCATAATGCTCAATTGCTTGGCAGGCAGCCAAAAGCCCTGCATCAAGTGCCGTGCCTTCAGCCTCTTTCATCAGTCCGTCAGCTTCTTTGATCAGGCCTTCGATGGCGTCGCACTTTTCACCTGATGCCTTCTTGCCGATTGATTTAAAGACTTGATCGAGCTTCCTTATCTGCTCCCTTGTTTCCGCAAGATGGCTCTCGGCGGCCTGCTTCAGTTCAGGGCTGGTGGCCGCTTTGGCGACTTTTGGCAGAGCCTTCGTTATTGCCGTTTCGGCGTAATAGATATCCTGCAAGGTATGTTCGAAAATGTCAGCTAGTGATTTCATGGTCTCTCTCCCTATTGTTTGCACCAGACAAACGAGAGACACCGGCAAACGTTCCCGCGCAGCGAAAGTTAGCCCGTCAGTCGCTCGGAGAACGCCAGGCTTCACTGATCAACACTGAAATCTGTCGCCAGACTTATGGATGGTATCACGAGCCGGATGGAGCACTCTAATTCGACTGGATACTGTCCGCACATTGCGTCATAAGCCAAGTTGCAACTTTGGGGGACGCTATGTTTTTTTCACACCTTGCTCGCATTCTGGCGGCGTTGGCCTTTCTCGTGGGTATATATAAAATTGGGCTAGGCATTTCGATCGCACAAGAGTGGCTTCTTCCGTACGAGGAAGCCTTGGCGCGTTATGCGCCTGGGGCAAAAGGCTCGGGCGCCCTGATCGATCGTGGCTTTTATACCCTCATTGTAGCCGTTGTTCTGGGCGCGCTGGCGGAGGTCAGCTTCCGCTTGCGGCAGATGCAACGAGACCGGTGACATGAACAGAGTTCTTTTCTCAATCGCGGTGACTGCTGCGTGGCGTTAAGGTGCTCGGTGGACAGCTTGAGGAAGTATTGGACGAATAGCGCCTTGGCGGGGTCGTTGAAATCTTTCATTATTCGGATGTTAACGCGGAAGGTCGCCTGAGCAATGCCTGCATTTAAAAAGATGGCTTCAGTTTTGCTTCTCTGCTTCGCGTCATCCGCCGCATCAGCCGATGATACTACGCAGAGCGTCTCACGGTCTGACGACTTCGAGAGGTACAAGGGGGCGTTCGTGACGGCTGCGCGGAAATTAATTGATGATGGTGCCTGTAAAGTATCGGACTTCGAATATGTCGGCGGCTTCCTGAAATCGATGAACCACAAGAACAAGCCTGTCTATTTTACGTACTGCGGCGGAATGACGATATCTAATCGGCTCTATCTGAATGTCTCGACCGGCGAGATATTCAGATAATCAGGCCTGCATCCAGTTGGTAGTACGAGGTTGCCGGCGGGTTTTCTGTCGCAGGACCGGATGGGCGGTTAGTTGTATGCCGCCCACTCGACCACAAGTCTGCCGTCAAGTGCCTTGGCCGCTCTTGCGAGCCGACCGTAATTCGGCTTAGAGCGCCTCCAGCAGCCGTTGCGAAAATACCTGCCGGTTTTGCTCTCCTCATCCAAATCCCGGAGGGTCCAGCCTATTTCCTCGATCCTCGCTAATATCGCGTCGATGAGATGGTGACCTGTTCTTTTGTACTTGCGGCGGGCACGCCTCATGCCATGTCTCTTGGCGGCGGCTTCTATTGCCCGCCAGGTCCCGCTCGGAAATTCCTCTCTGATTTTAACGCGTGAAGCGGTTGGATAGAGACGCCTCAACTTTGAAATCTCTGCCCCGGTCCACCAGTGAAGCTTCTTTGCGATTCCAAGCCTCTCGCACCGACCGTGGAGCGCCTTCAGACTACGCTCGGGGAATCTCAACTGCATTTCGGCGTACAAGGGGTAAAGAGATTTTACGATTTCGTCCTCTTCAGCAGTCCAGACTTTGAAGCCGCTCGGCGTGTACCCAGTCCGCCGGATGCGCTCTTTGACCTGCATGCTGATCGTCAGGGTTCTGTTGTGAAAAGAAAGATCCATGGCAACCTCCAGGCCGCAACCGTGACGTTGGATGAGTAAGAGAGCGTGACGAAAAAAGGTTTTCCACGATATCCCCGCTCTTCAGTCTTGGTTTTTATGTCGAGCGTCACCCTTCCAAAAGCAGTCATTGGCTGGCTTGACTCCTTGGCCTATGAGAACATAATAAGAACATCGCTTGGCACGGCGACGTGTGCCTATCGGAAAATTCAGGGACGATGTGAACTCTTGAACCGGAGAATGCGAACGTGCGCCTAGAAAGACGAGAACCGGAAGCCGATCCGGTGGATCACATCATTGCATGGCACGATGGAGACAGCCGCGCTGCGATAGAGACCCTTATGGAAGACATCCAGCATTTGCGGATGCAACTTGCTTTGGCGACCGCAGCAATGGGCAGAGGTTTTACACGCGGCTGGAAGCCCGAGGCCGAGCGGAAATGACATGCGCCATCGTCGGGGGATCGATCTTACCGGCGGCAAGAACCACAATCTGCCGCCAAAGCCCACGGGCATCTTTTTCCCCAACGCGCCACTCCTTCGGATAGCCACGTTCGAGACGCTAAGCAGTAGTGTAACTGCAGTGGGGTAGATCAATCGCTTCTAGTTCGGCGCGATGGGTCAACGCGACAAGGTGAAAAATCATTCAGCTGCGAGGGCATCCACGAGGGACCACTGGTGCGAACACCCCGGCTGTCTTAAATGGTGTTCTTCGGCTTTAGCCGCAAGACAGGCTGGCAGAGACGGGCGCAGGGACAAAATTCATCGGAGGCGCGTATGCATTGGTACAAGCGATTATGCTTTTGCGGCCTTTTAGTTGGTGCAAGGATATTTTTTACTTGGTTTGTCACCGTGGTTTTCTGCTGCCTTGTAACCACCCGCACATATGCATCTGACTCCAAAAAGGATGCCTCAATCAACGCAGTCCTTGAGTCATACATCCTGCGTGCCGCCAAAAAAGGTTCTTTCGACTACAGATCGCCAACTTTTATCAACGTAAGAGCGGGAACTGGCAGTGAGCCACTATTTGAATATATATCTGAATGGTACAAATTTTATGCAGAATTCCTCTCTTTCACGCAGGAAGAAAACAATAAAAATATTGCAATACTCATTGGGAAGGGCGTGTTGAAAGATGCGAAATCCGGCAAAATCACAGGTTTCGGATCCAGTTTCAACGTTGTAGATAGTCGTAAAGACTACTGTTATGTCGGCGCGATAAATGAAAATAATTCTGACGGTATTTTCCGTGAAGCATCAATTTTGATCGACCCAAGCATGGGCGGTGATTCACGAGAATGCCTCCTAGAATCTTTTGTAAGGCTTTTTGGCTTTCATTTTTCTGTGGCGTTGTTCGTTAAGGCGAACCCCCTTTATCATAAAGCGCTTTCAGGAACGCCGATAGATGAGGCGCAGCTGAAGGCATTTCAGATTAGAGAGAAGTGCCAACATTCCGTTGAAACTGCCGATTTCGAGGTCTGTGTCCGGAAGGCAGTAGGAGGCTGAGTTCCAAACCGAGCCGTGCTGCGCTGGTTGGGCTGTCTTTCCACGTCCACTGCTCCCGCAGCCTGTCAGGTTGCACAACTAAACCCTCCATGCGGCGGGTCTTTTATCTTGCTCGATGGAGCTTAAGAAGCACGGGCTTCATATGCTTCTGTCCAGGCCACTAGTTGCTTTTCTTTTGCATCGGCGCTTTTGAAGCTCCCGAACTGCATGCTCAGGCCGATCCAAAACCAGCGAAAAAACCAAGGTGCGACTATAAACAGAAGCGCCGCGGCAGGAATGGCCATTATAAGGTAGGCGACTGTCTCGCTTACCCCCAGAGCTAACAACAGGGCGTATGTCAGGACGACCGGCAAACAAGCCAGAATATACAGAGCCATTATCATCAGCATGATCGGTGGTGGTCGAATGATAGCTGATAGGCTCCGACTGAAACGCAGCGCCCATAGCTCACATCGATGACGGTGGTATGTGATAAGCTGCCAAAGATTCCGGATCATGTGTAAGTTGGCCCCTGCTTGTCCCCACCGCAGGATATCTCCAGAAGTCGGGTGAAACCGCAAGAGCCCAAACGTCTTTTTGGTCTTCCTAATAAAAATTCTAGTTGAGTAGACTCGACTCCAATCTCTCTGCGTGTTTGTCTTGCTGCTTGGGATTGGGGAATCCAATGAAGTATCGAAATTTTGCGATCGGCATTTTGCCTTTGGTTCTATCTGCATGTGGGTCGGTAACTTTGCCGGCAGCAGTGAAACTTGATAGCGGCGAAGCGCTTATCGGCACAACAACTGCTGCTGTGAGCGGCGGAACATTTCAAGTTGCCAATCCAACGGCATCAACGACTTGCACCGGAAACTATGACGCTCTCGACACAAGGCCGATCATTTCGGCTCCGTTCACTTGTACAGACGGAAGATATGGTACCGTTACCGTCTATAGGTCTCCCAACGGCATGGACGGGACGGGCTTGGTAAATCTAGCTGACGGAAACACAGGGCGGGTCGCATTTGGCAGATCAGCTGCTCGCGTTTTAACCGAACCATCAGTGGTGCCTGTTAACGCCAGTACGGCGGCGGCTGTCTCCGTTCCGAGCGTAAATGACACTGGTAATTGTCCCACGCCTGGCAGCATCGCGGCAGACGGCAAACGCTGCGGTGCGCGCGCTTCAGGCGGCGGATACATCACGCCCAGCAAACCCCGGCGCCCTTCCGTGTTCCGGCAATACCATACCGGCCCTCGTGGCGGTTGCTACTATCTGACCGCCAGCGGAAACAAGAGCTACGTTGACCGTAGCATGTGCAGATGAACTTGGGCTGTTGAAAGAGTTAAGGCTGTGAAGATTGCATTCGAAACCGACGGAATTTTCTTACTAGATCTAGTTAGGCGTTGCAGGAAATTGGCCACGAGAAAGGCCGGGAATATAGAGTGATTGGGAAAGTCGGTAATTCTCATCATATTGAGTTCGAAGACGAATGCACGGGTGGTTTGGCGCCTGCGTCTTTTGCTGTCTTCATATCCTTCATGATGCAAGGAGCTTGGCATTCCAAGGTTCGGCCAGTACCTTAAAATGCGAGTGAAAAACCGTCCTCGACGGGTGAAGCGGGACGAGGTGAAGAAGCAGTGAGTAACGGACCATAAATGATGAAACTGGCACGGTTCATCTGCGGGCTGTTTGCAATTGTGGCCCTTGTGGTCTTCGTAGGCTTGCTCACTATCGATCACTGGTTCTCAATCGGTGAGCGGGCGCAGGGAGGATATCCAACTCGGACGCCGGCGGAACAAGCAGAGGCGGAGGCTGGAGCGAGCGCAGCGGCCGACGCAGCCAGCGATGCGGCTAACGAGGCTTTGAAGGCTGCTCAGGACAGAGCCCCGTCAAAAGTAACAATGTGGGGAAACCGTGAGCGCCGAAGGGGATGAAAAGCCGATTGAATCACACGCACCAGCCCGCGAGCCCAGTTTGGGGATCCACGTTACGCTGGTCATCGTTGTTTTGGTCACTTTCTCGACGTTTGCCTGGGAGGTTTACCATGGGGAACTGGGGCGCCTACACAGTTCAGGTTGGCTTCTCAAGGAGGACGATCCGGTTGATTTCTGGATAAGCACCGGAATTTGGACCGCGATATTTATCCCCGTTTGTTGGCAGGCATTTAAGAGTTCGCGTGCCATCTTGCGTATTACGTACGGGAAATTTCGTGGTCTTAAAGACCAGCGACGGGACGAGGTGAAAAAGCAGTGAGCGAGCTGGGGGGCTTGGTGTTAATTCCGGATCACGAATACATTGCATACTTCGATGAGGCAGGAGACCCTGGAATAAAAAAGGTCGTTCCTGTTGATAATTCAGGCGGGACCGAATGGTTCACGCTTGGCTGCGTCGTCATCAAAGCCAGCCGCGAATCTGAACCTATCGATTTCATCAAGCGCGCTCGGTTGAGGATTAATTCCACCCAGCGCCCTGACATTCATTACAAAAACTTGAAACCGTGGCAGCGTGTGACAGTGTGCGCAGAGGCCGCCAAAGAGAACGCAAGGTTCTTTTGCCTCTCCTCGAACAAAATTTCCATGCGCAAATACAGTAACCCAAAGGCGGCGGCGGTCTCTCTGCACCCGAATAATTTTTTCTATAACTACTGTATTCGCATTTTGCTTGAGAGAGTAACCGCATGGGTAGAGGCCAGATCTCTTCAGGACTTTGGTGAGCCAAGAAAAGTTAAGCTGGTTTTCAGTGAGCGCGGCGGCCACTCATACAGGCATGTCGAAACATACACTGAACTTCTTCGGATACAGCAGGAGAAAGGCCGTCTCTTCCAAGATTTCAGGGCGCCAAAATTCAGTGTGCTCGATAAGGACCTCATCGAAGTAATCCGCCACAATCAAAACGCCGGGCTCCAAATGGCCGACATTGTCGCGAGTGCCTTCTACCAAGCGGCCAACGCCCGAGCATTGAACTGGAGCACTGAGCCTGCAAAAGCCTTGAAACCGAGAATGGCGACGGGAAGGTCTGGGGTCGCGAATGTCGGCCTAACGCTGTTGCCTTGGCGAACTTGGACATGCCCTTTGACGGAAGATCAAAAACAAATATTCCGATATTATGGTCACAGGGTGTAGGCGGCGGGCCCCGGCCTTGCTTTCATTGCTCGCGGATAGATCGCAATCCATTGTGCGACCGTCGATGCAACTGCTATCCCCTAATTCAGGATAACCAAGGGTGTTCCGGCGTTTCCCGCCGAATCCAATTATACAGGAATTACGTCCTATGTGAATCCGCTCCGGCGGGTTTCTTTTTTGGTCTGGAATTGAAAGATATTTCCCTTCTCTCCCGTTTCTGCACCTTTGAAGTCTTTGTCTTGAAGGATAATGGGGAAGGATACTCCGAGAGCAACGCCACCAAATTCAGCCCCCAAATCTCAATGGTGGACTCTCGGTTAAATGAGAGTACCTTCATCTATTGCCACCAACCGAATAAGTAGGCGGTGACAACTGAGGTGCTACGTGCTCCGCCTATTCGTGTGGAGGACGGTCGTATGCCCAACCATCAACTTTCAATGATTGTCTGCTGCGACGTGTACTCGCCCGCTGGCCCCCCACGCAATCGCGGTCGTGCCGTCGTAGCCAAGCGCAATCAGACGCCGCCGGATATCTAACGTAGAAATCACAGTAGTGCCCTAGGTCCAGGGAAATAAAAAAGGCCGCCCGAAGGCGACCCTTTCATTTTCTATGTCTTAGCCGTATGCGCGATTAGCTGGTGAATACCAAGTTGCCTTGCTCGGTCACAGATAGCGAAACCGTCGTGTCAGCGCTGGCAACCCCGCCGAAATGGATTCTTCGAACCGGCGATTGATCTACAGAGCCAATCCTGGGGAAGAAGTCAGACAGTTGGAACGAGAACACGCTTGTGCCAACGGGGAAGTCCCGCCACAGATCGGCCTCAGCACCTTCCTCGGTCACAAAACAGAACCGGAGCGAGCAACCGGTGTCGCCGGCCACCGATACCTTAGCGGACATCACCGAGTTCTGATTAACCCTCAGATTTTCAGGGTCGAATACAACATCGTTCCATTCGCCCGTAGCGGTTAAAATGTGTTCGCCAGAAAGGGCGCCCACTGGCAGATGCAATCCTCTCTTCGCGGCGAGATAATTTGACCGTATCTGGTTGACGACGTTCGCATTCCAAACCCGGAGACGGTCAAGAACGTCCAGACCGACATCATAGTTCGAAACAAAAAGCTGGCTCACACCTAAGTCAACGTTTCCGCTTTCGTGGGCGAACGAAACAGATGCGCCCACCGCGTTGAAGCCAATTTCCGAGAACTGCTGACGCCACCAGCCGATACCCTCCAACAGACTATGCGTCGGATCTCGGTGAAGGATTTCATCAACAATTTCCTTCGGTCCCGAATATGGCCCTTCTCCCACAATCGGCAGCATGTGGAGATGAACGGCCTTCTCGCTTACCCGCTTTAACTCCGCGAAAGCGGAATCCTTAAGCGGGGCGGGAATGTGCTCCATGGCATGAACAGAATATACGAAATCGAAATGTCCGTCTGGATAAGGCAACTGTTCGGCACCCGCCAGGACGACGTTGTCGTGCTCTCTGTTGGTAATTGCCCACTCGGAAACATCTATACCATGCGCCTCAACGCCAAGCTCATTCAGATGCTTGACTATAATTCCGGTAGCGCAGCCTATTTCAAGCGTGCGGACCGGGCGGAAGACATTGAAAATGAGTTGCGCAATTTCTCGATAAATCGCCGACGTGCGCGCCACCTCAAGGTAGTTGTTGTAGACTGTCCCCTTCGTCTGTCCGTTCTGGAAATAGTCCGCATCGAAGTAATCGTATTTCATGGCGTCTCCCTTTGGCGGGAAGCTACCACCCGGATATTTCAAACTCAATGTGTTCTATGAGTTCACTGCCTGCCACCTTTCGGAAGTCAATTTGCGATCTATGCACCGCGGCCAAGCTTGGTCGCTACGCTAGCAAACGGACAGCATAAAAGCCGATAGGAGGATTGCAGATCATCATTTTCTGCTGGCAGCGGCTTCGAGCTCTTCGATGCGTCTCAGCAGGTCCGCAGTCTCAAGCGCTTTCCGCTGAGTTTCCATGATCGAAACAACGCCCTGAGCCTCGGAGGGGGATATCTCGCCTCTGCCTACTGCCTGCAAGATGCCAGAGATAGCCGTAGGGATTTCGGACGCTGTGGCAGTGCTGGGGATGCTGATCTGGATCGGTCGTGCAACAGGAGCGGGGCGGGGGTGGATGTAAGCTGATGCCTTTTCGGCGGCCCAATCCCTTCGCTTCTGATCTGCTGCTTCATCCATCATCACCTCCAGCAGATATTCCAAGGGTGATTTTTTCGAGCCGAGGATATCAGCGGCCAGTTCCGCAGTGCGCTGGTTCATTGTTCCCGGCTTCCGGCCTGCTCCTGGTCTCGCTCCACCTATCTTTGCCATGCTCAAATATTTCCTGATTGTTTTCAGTGTACGGAGAGCAGCTCGGGCTCAAAATCCGCGGGAATGTCGTTGCCATCACGATCCAGATAGATCGTGGCGAAGCACACAACCCTATCTGTCGGCGTTTCGGTTATGCCTTTAACTTTCAGCATCTTGGACACGTCAGCCCTCGTATGGCCGGCGCCGGTTTGGACCAAGATGAGGCGTGCTCCACCGGTTCTGTCGCTCTCAAGCTTCTCTAGCCGCGATACGAGGCCTCTCATCTAATCCATCCTCAAAGGCTTACGCTCGCCCGCAATGTTTGCGTGGCCGGCGTTGAAAATAATAATCGGCTGGCGCCCATCTTGGTGAACGCCTTTGTCGGTGAGAAATGCACCGATTTCTTCCTGGGGATGACCATCGGCCATTACGACTACAACTGACCGCCGGAGCTTCGAATGAGACGCATTCTCCAGTCTTCCCACGCGTGCTCGGATACCTGCCATTATCGGACTCCTCTCTATTGTTGAGTTATCTTTGGTGGGTTTTCAAAGAAGGCGTAATCTGACAGCTGCTTCCCGGTCATCCGCTCCAGAGCAACGCCAACTGCCTGAACAAGAGCTGTGATGATGGCTATCGAGTTCAGCATTTCCTCGCGGCTTCCCGCGAACATCGGGGCTTCTTTCAAAAGAGCGATGGCGAACGCCTGCACGGCAAGAGCGTCGGCGGGATCAATCGGATTGGCGTGCATGTTGGCAATCAATCCACCGAGAACCGAAAAGGCGCTCTTGCGGACTTCCGGGTCCGGCTTACATGTCTCGTAGGCCAGAAACTCAAGAAGACCGCTTAGGCTCATCATGTCGAGTTCGGAAACTTGCATCTTTCGCGCTCCTGTAAAATCGGGCATTGTCGCTTGCATGTCGGTTTTTGCTTATCGTCTCGCCTATGTCGTCATCTGCTGCGCCGGAATGCTCGGGCTGTGGTTTGCCGTGCGCTGGCTGGTCTATGGCGTGTCGGATGATTTCGGCATCGGCATCGGCTTGGGGTTCGTCATTGGCGTACTGTTGATGTACGCCGTTGGCATTGTCGATAAACGGAACGCTCAACGTGGCTCCCGCAACGACTGAAGGAAGCCTGGGCTTGCCGAAAGCCCCAACACCTGCGTAGCCGTTCCAGCGCCGCCACCAATCGCAGCGTTCTGCGCCTGAAGCCTGCGAAGCCATGATAGGCTCTGCAATTGGTCCGCTGCCGCTGGTCCCCGAGCCGTGAGGATATCAGCGGCCCTCCCTCGCTGGGCAGCCATGGCAGCTTCGTTCTGGACCTGATTGAGTTTGCCGCCCAAAGCGGCAACGGCATCGCCAAAGTTCATGTTGAGCGCGGCTCGCAATGGGCCCTCTCCGCCCTGTTGGCTTCCCCACCTTTGCTGGGCCGCCTGCCGCCCTGCCGTCACACTATTACCTGTCGCGGCGTAAGAAGTGCCGGCGAATGTAGTTTCGCGATCAAGAGCAGTGATGAAGCGCTTTGCCTCGTCATTTCCCAGCAGTGAATAGAGCTTTGCCTTGTTCGCACCCTTTTCGAACATAGCACGCGCTGCGCCGCCGTCGTTGCGGGCGTTCATCATGACCTCATCCAGCGCGGAGCGTGCGCCCTGAAGGTAGGCGTCTCGGTCGGCACCGCTGAGTGCCTTGATTTCAGCAGCCACTTCGCCAGGGTGAACGCTGCGCTGAAAGACTGAGCGGCCATTGTCCAAGGCGTCAATCATGCCGGAAGGGCCTGAAAACGCCTTCAGCGCTTCCTTGTATTCCCCGGGAGCGCCCTCGATGAGCTTGTTCTTCATTGTGGTCAGGACGCGCGCTTCGTTCTTTTTGCCCGCCCGTTGCGCCACGCTGATTTGGTCATCAATTTCTCGCTTCACGAGATCCAGGCCGCGCACGTCGAGTTTTGCCGGATCGATCGGCAAACCTTCGTTCTGGGCTGTCCTTTGAGCGCTGCGCAAGGCCTTCTGCCCTGCTGGCGTTTTCAGAACGTTGTCCATGGCCTCTGTCTTCTGCAAAGGCACGGCATAAGCCCGGTCGTAAAGGGGCTGGGCGGCGTCGGCGCGTTGCTGCACATAAGCTGCGCGGTCAGCAATAATATCGCCAGCATTGCCAAGCGAGGCGTTTGCATCAGCGGTGATGCGCTGGCCAGCGCCTGCATCTCTGGTGCTAAGCGCGCTTCGTCCTACGGTTTGGCCGCGCCCTGGCATGGTGGTGACGGCCGAGAGGTCACCACGGAGATTATCGCCAAGGTCAGCAATCATGCCTTCGGGGCCAAGCTCGGTAAGACGCGCACGGGCGGCGGCGTCATCGAGACCATCAGCAGCAAGCGACGTGGCGAGGTTGCGCTCGACACCCTTGCCGGGACTGCGCACCCAGTCGAGAATCTTGCGAGTACCTGCGCCGATGGCCGCACCGGCGGCGGGCGCAATCCCCCCAAACAATGTGCCAAGCGCCAAGCCTTTGCCTGTCTCCGTCAAATCGCCACCGCTCCGGGCGGCAGCATCGGAGCCACCAATGGCCCCTCCAGACAGCATACCCGCAACCGTTCGCCCTCCCAGCGTTTCACCCGTAATGCCAAGCGCCCGCGCACCAAGGGCGCTTGAGGCAACGGGAGCGAGTGAAGCAACGCCGCTGGTGAGCTTGGCCCCTGTCGTCATCCACGGGTGCGCGTCCTGTGCCTGCTGGGTGATGTCCTGCGCTTGCTTCAGGTTTTCGTCATAAGTGCCGCCGTTCATGACGGTGGATGCGATGGCCGCGCCACGCTGACCAGCACCGAGCAAGGCAGGCCCGGCAATCGGCACGCCATCGGCAAGGCCGGTCAGTGTCGCACCAATGGTCCCGCTTGCGCCCTGCATGCGCTGCTGCTGTTCTTCGGCGTTGAGGAGCGCTTGCCCCTCCTCGAAAGACGGATGGCCGGCGGGGCTGGGGCCTGCGGATGGCATAAGTTCGAAACCGGGGGGAAGGGGCGGCATTCCGGCCGGGCCGGTGTTACCCGGTTGCTCCAGAACAAAGCCTTCCGGCAGCGGCGGATATGTTTGATCGGCCATTAGCGCACCTCTTCCCATTTACCGTTGCGGAGTTCGATCATTGCGCCAGTCTGGGGATTTTTGGCGCGGGGATATGTCGTGTTTGTACCGGGAGCCGGTGAAGCCGCTTGGCGTTTGGAAGGCGTAGGCGATGGGGTCTCACCTTCGTAGGCCGACGCGTTTTCGAGCGCCTTGCCCATGTTGGCGATTGCCTGCGGTGGCATACCGGCTTTGATAGCCTCCACGGCCAGAGCGCGCCGCTGACGCTTAGCATCGACGGTTGCGGGCTTGTCACCCGGCTGAGGCAGAAAGATTCGGCCATAGAGGTCTTCTTCCGACTTCGTGACGGCAGCGCCAGTGTCCTTGCGGAGAATAGAGGCAAGGAAGTCTTTTCCCGCGTCACGGGCAAGCTGAAATTCCTCAGTCTGCGCGTAGTTGCCAAGGTTCAACGGAATGCCGTTGGCGAGGGTTTCCCCAAGGCTCAACAGCGCCCCCTCGTGCTTGTTCAACAGAGGCATGGCTGCTGTTGCACGGGTGGAATAAACCGTGTCATTGCTCTGGCCTTCCGTCAAAGGCTTGACGCCAGCACCCTGATTGAAAGTGACGGCTCCTGTCGTCGGGTCAACCTGCAAAGACGTGCCAGACGGCGGGTTGATCGGATAGAACTTGCCATCCGGGCCGAACTGCCCAGCCTGAGCACCGTACTTGGTTGCTTCTTCAGGCGTGGCTTGCCGGAACTGCTGGCCAGCATTGGGAGAGGTGATCCACTCTTTGCTGTTCGGGTCGTAAAGAACTCCGTTGCCGGCGTTGACGAGGCCCTGTCGATCGGGCTTTGCAAAATTCCCCACAACGCTTGCGCCGCCCTGATTGTCGGTGCGGATCAAGTCACCATTCTGGCCAAGCATGAAATCAAAGCCCATCTTTCGGCCTTCGGTCGCTTGCTGCCAAAGAGCAAGCCCGCGTTCCCGAGTAATGGGGTTCTGCACCATGCGGCGGATAAGGTCAGCGTTGACGGGGATGGTGGGCTGCGACTGCGGTTGCGAGATGACCCTGCCGGATGAATCCGCAACCTGCATCGGTGCGCCGGACGGCTGGCCGGGAGCCGTGGGCGATGCCATGGTATAGGGCGCGGCGTCGGCGCGCGGTTCAACCTTCACCATGGGATCGACGTAAGCCGTTTCATTCCCGCGGGTGTCGCCCTGTTCAAGCGGGGCAATTGCCTCGATGGCGGCAGCCCCACCATTGGCCGGGGCGTTGCGGAATTCGTTGGCGTAATAGTTCTGAGCCATCGCCATGCGCCGGGCAGCTTCACCGCCGGGGCGGTCGTGACCGGCAAAGGCCCACGCCCTGTTCATAAGCTGCTGCGCTTCTTCGACGCTGCGAGCGTTGTTGAGGGCCTGAATAAGATTCGGGTCTTCCTGAAGGAAAAACCGCGCCTGACCTTCGGGGGAAAGGTCACCAGTCGCTGCAAGGGCCTGATAGCGCGGACCACGCCAAGACATGATACCGCCTGCCGTGCCAGGCTGGCCGCTCTCGCTTGGATCGCTCCATGTCCGGTTTGCGTTGGCAGCCGACCAACCGCTTTCCGCTTTGCCGGTCGATGCGACGGCAGCAAGCCCATACGGGTTCGTCAAGCCGCCAGCGCGCACCGTTTCGATGAACGGTTTGTATGTGTCGCCTTGCAAGTCGGCGCGTCCAGAAATAGCAGGCTGGCCGGGAATCTGTTGGGATGTAACCGGGCCTGTAAATGTGGCCTGCGGCTGTTGCTGGTTGGCTCCCCCGAACAACTTGCCGAGAAAGCCGCCACCGGATTCAGGGGAGGGAGCCAGACCGCGCGCGGCTAAATCCTCGTTGATGATTTTTCCAGCACCGGCATTCACCGCGAGGTTTTGAAGATTGCCTGCCAGTTTATCGAGCCACGAATGGTCGGGCTGGGGAATGATGGGATTGGCGACGGTGAGATTTGCAATTGCCATCAGAAGAGACCTCCGACCTTACCGCCGGTCAAGGCGCTGACGCCGCCGTTCAGGAGCTTGCCCAAGAAGCTGCCGCGCGCCGTGTTGTTCGCCTCCATGCCGGTTGCCCACTGGTTATTTGCGCCCATGATGCCCTGCGTCACGCCGCTTTCGAGGCTAAGCTGATCGTCGGCGGAATCCTGATAGACGCCAGACCTTGCGCCATAGCCTTGAGCCTGCCCACCAGCCGCCTGAAGGCCTTGAGACGAGACACCGGAGAGCCGGTCAAGCCAAGAGCCATACTCCTGATTTGCCAGCCCTTGGCCGTACTGTGAAAGCGCTGTAAGCGTGTTGCCGCTGCTGAGCATGCCAGATGCAGACGCGCCACGCAGAGCCGCTTGCGTGCCCTGATCAAGCGCGAACTGATAACCGGGGCCAGCCTGAAACGCGCTGGTAGCCGCTGCATTACCGTCCGCGCCGTTCAGGCCGATGGCGTTGCCGTACATCGTGTTTGCTGCCGTACCGCTGTCCACCCACGGCTGATAGGCGCCGATGGCCTTGTCCAGTTCACCAAGTGCGGACTTCTCACCATCCGCAATAATGTTGTTGCCGGTCGCCCGAAGCGCAAACAGCGCGTCCTTGTTCTGGTCGGATGCCTGCATGGTGGCTTTGCCGGTCTTGCTTCCGCTAAGGGAACTGAGGAAACCCATTATCTGCACTCCATCGTCTTGAGGTCGCCGGGGGCAAATAAGCCCGAGAAATTGCGGCCAGTTGCCCTGAGCTTCTCGGCGGCTGCCTGAAGCACGAATTCATTAGGGGTCATCCCCGAGCGGTTCGCAGCGTCGAAGAGGTTTTCGCGAAACCCTTCCATGACAGTCGCGCCCCGAAGCGCGATAGGAACGTGCCGCTCTCTCTTGGTTTTCGGCTTTGCGTCGTGGTTAGCCATCAGTCTTTCCCTCGCCGGTCAATGTAGCCTTCGGTGTAGACGTAGATTTCACTTCCTGACGCGGTTTCTCCGCGCGTTCTGATTTGGCCGCTGGAGTTCGTTCGAATGGTGATCGACCCGGCCGCCTGTCCATTGGCAACGCCCGACATGATGCCGCCTGCGTTTGAGTTTGAGCCGGCTGCTTCGTCGTTCTGCGCAAGGCTGCTGGCGATGGTACGGAAGGGTTGGTTCACGCCGACGACAAGGATGCGCAGACGAGCGCGAACGGAGAAGCCTGTTGGAACGGTCAAATTTCTCGTCTTGGCTGAAGTGCCGGGCGCACTGTCGGCCACATCGTTCACGGTGGCCTTCCAAAGGAACTCATCGCCGTCTTGCACAAAGGCTTTGATGACACCGGAGACGCGCACGATGGAGCCTACACGGCGGTATCGGGTATAACCGCTTGGATAGTTCGGCTCCGCCATGGGGTTGAGCGACTTGGAGAAGCCACGAGAAACCGTCGTGCCATTGCTGATGACGAAGCAATGCCAGGTGCCGTCTGATATGGCGCTGTCGAACCGGCCGCCGTTGCCAGAGCCGAAAGCTACGTCAAGCTGAGCCGTGCCGGAAGAATGTGACATAACGGCCGCCACGGCGCTCTCAGACGCGCAGACTCCAGCAGCGAAGTCAATGTCGTTCGTCGCGTCAGTGGCGTTGTTGGAGAGCGTGAGGCCGTTCAGCAGGCCCGTGGCGGCCACAAGGATGCTTGCCGAAAGCGCCGTGTCCGTATTGCCGAGATTGGTCAGCGCCGTTTGCAGGCCTGTGACCGTGGAAATGGCTTGCTCGCCCGTGTGGTTGGCGCGGTCGAAAGCATCATCCTCGATGCCCTGCGGGTCATAGACAGCCTGAAGCATGAAGCCTTCGGTATCGACCACCGCCGCGAAGGTGTCTGCAAAGCTCATGATGGAGTAGGTGTTTTGATCGCTATTCCAAGCAAGGAAGAAAACCTTGTTGTTGTCCGCAACCGATGGCACACGCACGATATCGCTCACGTCGAGCGAAACCGTCAGATCAGTGCTTCCGGCCGGGCGGGTAATCTTGATGCCCGTAGAACCGGAGATTTTTGCCGGGAAGCGCGGCAGGACACGCATGCGTAGGGTCATTGGCTTTTCGCCTTACTGTTTGAATTGATTGATAGAATCGCACATTTCAGCTTCTTTGAAAATTGGAAGCCAGTAGAAGCGAACGGAAGCCACTGGAAGTTTTTCAAACTTTTTTTCGCCTATTCGAACGGTGAAATGCCCAGATGGTCGTAAATCCGGCGCACGCGCGAATCGCTCCGGTTGCCTTCCCGAAGAAGCTCCAGCGCATCCCATAGCCCGTGCATCACCATTTCGAGCGCCGGGGCCGATATCTCGATAGGAACGCCTGAACCGATTTGCCGCCCTATGCCGTGGTCCCGGCAGTATTTCGTTATGGTCTTGCTGCTGCGGCCTGTTCTCCGCACAGCTTCGGCCATGTCTATGACTTCAGAGCGGCGCATGAGGATGGGGAAGGGATGGCTCATGCTGTAACCCTCCCTGTTGAGAGGTGCATGGCAGAGAAACGAGACCTTGAGGCTTTCGCCCCATCAAGAGCAAAAAGACCTTTCGGCGAATGAGCGTCCGATTTTTTCGTTTTCGCGTAAAAAGTCTTTTTCTTTGTTTTTGTCTTTTTCTCGGTCTTGTTTCCATCTCCCTCTACATCTCTATCTCCATCTCTGTATATCGAAAGGCTTTGGATAGGCTTTGCAAAGGGTATCATCGGAGCCCCCCATTCAGGTATCTGGTTGAGGCCAGCCGGTCGGGCATACCGAGCACGTTCGCGGCTGCCTTGTCGGCTTCCTGTTTGTCCAGAAAGTCCCGTGAGACTTCAAACTCCTGTTGGGCCGCTTCCCGCAATACGTCACTCTCAATGGACGCTATGACACGCTGAATGCCGAGCGCGTGCTTTCTGTTGGTAGGCGGATTTGTATCAAACCAACCGCACACAAAAACCTCTAGAGTTTCTGGGTCACTTATAACCAAACCGGAATCCGTCAGGGCGGCTAAAGCGTGACGGTATTGCTCTCCCTGCCATCCCAAATCATCGAGAGCGTAACCCTCAGGCAGGCGAAAGCACCCCGTTATGTTTTGGTGCTCGCATGTGGTCAGATAGAGCATCAAAAGTCGGGCCTCATCGGTCGGCAACGCCTTGAAGGCCCGGTTGCGCCAAATTTTCGGGGAAACCTTTGTAAAGTCACGCATCAGCCGTACACCCTCCGATTAAGCCGGAAGTTCTGTGCCAGCTTGCACGCCTCGCATGCCTGAAGGGCAGAAAGACCGAAATGGGCCTTCAGGGTTGGAACCGCCTGGGGCGGCGGCTCCTTCTGTTCGGCAAGCCATTGGGCTGCCCGTATAACCTCTGGGTTATTATTTGGCTCCCTCATGCTGCTGCCCTCCCATCGGCGGCAGAGGCTTCAGCCGGGATAATCTCGACTTCGGTTCGAATGACGTAACGAGCATGCGAGCCAGGGTATGGACCGCCATGCTTTTCATCTATCGTTTCGATCAGCAGTCCGTAGTCCTTCCTCAAACGGTGAACATATGCGGAATGCCGGGGCGCCGGATGGTCGATAGGGGTGACGCCGCGCTCCCCAGCTTCTACTAAAGCTTTGAGCATCCAGCCGAAGCGGCCGACTACGTTGAAAGGCTGACCATCGGGAAGAATACGAGCGGTGGTTATGATGCGTTTCGTCATGCTGCCAGACCTCCAAGACCTGTGAGCTGGCAAATGGTCTTCGCATGCCAGAAGGATACACGGCACCGACGCATGACGGACTTGACCGCCAGCAATTCAGATTGATTTTCGGGGGTGATTTCTGTAGGGTTCCAAGCATCAAGCCCCTGCGAAAGAGCATTGATATTGGAACCCGGTTTAGCGCCTGCCAGCGCTGCCGGGTTTTCCGTTTTCATGGCGAAACCTCAAGCGGCGCGCTGCTGTTTCGCGGCTTCAATGGCGCCGAGAATATCAGAAAGCGGAAAGCGGGTGATGCCGCCAAGTTTGACTGGCTGGGGAATGATGCCACGCTTGACATGGGCCCATACCGTCTGGCGAGCCACGCCTAGATAGGCGGCGGCTTCCTTGTCCGTCAGGAGCGGATCGGCAGGCTGAATGCGAGATGGTGTCATGGTGTGACCTCGTTTGTCGTATGATTACGAGGTCAGACTTTGGGCTATAATCCGCCCCTAGTCTTTGTGTTTATCTCCATGATAAATAACACGTTTTTTGGTTATAAGTGAATGCGTTTCTAACAGGTTTTTAGGTTAGAAGACGCGAGTTTTCTAACTTGCTCTTGCAGCTTTGAGCTTTCGTCGGGTGCCTCTTGCTTTGGCTGGCTCCGTTTGCACGGCCACCTTGAAGCGCTCAACGGACCTCAAGAGTTCGGCGTTGCCGAAACGTGGATGGTTTTGCAGCATGTCGAATGCCTCTGCCGGTTGGCTGTTTCGGATTTCGGCAATATGGGATGCGGCGTTCGTTGCATACTCCTCTTGTCTCGAAACGTGAATTATCCCGAATTCCTTGCGTGCATCCTTGCGCCACCCCTGAAGCGTCTCGCGATCTACGCTGTAGGCTTGCGCAATTTGCTGCCACGCATCGCCGGCCTTCATCCCTGTGCCACTCCTGAACAAAGCGAAGCATACCGCGTTCAACTGCTCTCGTTTTCGAAGCAGTCCCGCTTTCCTCCATCCTTTGACGGGCTGAAGTATTGGAGCAACCTTGCCGAAAGCAAGCGCCTCAAGCGCTTCGCACAGCTCCTCCGCAATCCCATCAGGAAAGCCACCGACATTGGCACGCAGGAGCGATATTGCGACCGCGCGGCGCTGGTCTGTTGTGAGCTTGCGGCCGGGCGGGCTCGTAAATGGGGAGCCTATTTCCGTACCGGCTATCTCGTGGCGGTGAGAATCAACCTTCTTTCTTGCCTCGATGTAATCAGGAAGCCCCCTAGTCTTTGATCCCGCAAGGGGAACGAAATCCAAACCCTCCAATGCAAGCCCCACTTGATGGTCAATTGCCCATTGAGCCGTTGTCTGCACCAGATTTCCTGCCAATATCAGAGCGTCAAAGGCGGCTAGATCCTTGCGAATTTCTGAACTTGCCCCATCGGCTGGGTCCGTCCGGTCTCGAAGGTCAACAAGATTAGACAGGAATGCTTCAGCAGCCCCGCCTAATTCACCCTTGGCGTAATTGTATGTTCGACCCCCGCTTTGGGCCTTTTCATCTTCTGACATGCATGCACCTTGCCGCACCTTTGAGACCGTAGGGAAACCGGAGGTGCATACCCGGCTTGTCGGATGGCCGTCTTATCCCTACGGGTTCGAAAATCTCTATCCTTCCACCACTAGTCGGACGAGTTGACCGCTCTTGCCAGTCACATGCTTTGCCCAGCGTTCAAGCAGCTTTCGGCGCTGTTCTAGGAAGTCCGTGCGCCGGTACGCGCGTTCCACTTTGCCGCCGACGGTATGTGCGAGAGTCGTTTCCGCGACGTCATGTGGTGTGTCGGTCGTTTCCGCGATCCAGTCCCTTAATGACGAACGGAAGCCATGGGGGCGATATGGCATTTTAGCCCGCTCCATCAGCCTGGACATCGTGGCATCAGAGATGACGCCTTTCTTGACGCTGGGGAAAAGAAACCCATCGCGAGCCAAAGGCTTGGCGGCTTTCACGATTTCAAGCGCTTCAGAGGGCAGGGGAACGCGGAAGTCTGCCGTCTTGCCTTTCCGGCCTTTCATTGTCTCCCCGGGTATTGTCCACACGTCCCCGTCGATCTGGTCAACATGCAAGAAGCGCAGTGGTCGCGAGCGAACGCCGGTAAGGATTAGAAGGCGCAAAGCGAGATGTGTTATCGAGCCGCCAGAGAGGAGCTCGTAGAAGGCTGGCACGTCTTGCCAAGGCATTGCGGGAATATTAGTTGCGTCGTGCCGCTGCTGTCCGAGGAGGGCTCGCGCTTTGGCCGTCGCTTGCAAATCGACGTCGAGACCAAGAGCTGCGGCATGTCTCATGCAAATGTCCAGGCGATTAAGTGCCTTTTGAGCCGTGGCCGCTTTGGTATGCCAGATGGGCGAGAGTGTATCGCGAATTTGCGTCTGTTCGATCTCGGCAACCGGCGTTTTACCAAGCCTAGGCAAAACATGTCGCTCTAGAGGACTGAACCAACGTCCCGCTTTGCCGTCATCCTTCAGTTCTGCCTTCCTGCTTTCAAATGCATCCTCGGCAACGTCTTTTAAGAGGTGAAGGCGTTTGACGGCCTCTCGCTTCTGTTTCTCGCGCTGGGTAATTGGATCCAAGCCGGATCGAGCGACTGCGCGCCAGCGCTCGGCTTCTTCGCGGGCCTCCTTCAATGAGACTTCCAAAATCGAGCCCAAGCCCATTTCGCGGCGCCTGCCGTGAACAGTGAGGCGCAAGACCCATTGGCCGCCGCCATCCTCACGCTTCACCAGCCAAAGCCCACCGCCGTCAGCGTATTTGCCGGCGGCGGCGTTCTTGACCGCAAGAGCGGAAAGATTGTTCAGGGTGCGGGCCATCCGTCCACCTTTCTATCCACCTTTTCAGGCGCGACTTACCGTGACCATTTATTACATAAGGTGACACGGATTTACAGTGGATAGACTGGGAATCAAGGGGATAGAGACACAACATGACGAGACCTTACGTGGCTTTACTGAAGTTCAATGCCCGCCGTCCGCACCACTTTCTTCCTGATCTGCCGTTTCTGCGCCTAACTCCCGGGCCGGCATCAAAAACGCCCGTTCACGGGTGCGTCATCTCTTCTTGAAAATCATCAACAAGACCCTATTGACCTTGCCACGATGGGAAGCCCTATCTTTTTTTTAACACAAGAAAAGAGGGGTCATACGCATGTCACAAATGGAGATCCGGGCGAGTCACCAGATTGCGATCGATGGCATGACATGCGCCTCCTGTGTCGGCCGCGTGGAAAAGGCGATTGCCAAGGTGCCGGGCGTTCTGAAGGCCTCGGTCAATCTCGCGACGGAACGCGCTGATATCTCCTTTTCCGGGCAGCCCGACGTGCCGGCCGTGATCGCGGCGGTCCGCAATGCGGGCTATGGCGTCGAAGAAAAAACCATCGAACTCGATATCGAGGGTATGACCTGCGCCTCCTGCGTCGGTCGTGTTGAAAAGGCGCTGAAGGCTGTTTCCGGTGTTTCCGATGCGACCGTCAATCTGGCGACCGAGCGTGCCACCATTCGCGTTGCCGGCAATGCCGCCTCTGCAGCCATCTTGGCGGAGGCAATCAAGCGGGCAGGCTATACGGCGAGCGAAATCATCGCCGACAAAGCCGGTGATGTGGAGCAGGATAGACGCGCTACGGAATTGCGCGGCCTGAAAATCAGCCTTGCCGTGGCCGCTGCGCTGACGTTGCCAGTCTTCGTGCTGGAGATGGGCTCGCATCTGGTGCCCGCCATCCATGAATTCGTGATGGAAACGGTCGGCATGCAGGAAAGCTGGTATCTGCAATTTGTGCTGACGACACTGGTCCTGTTCGGCCCCGGCCTGCGCTTCTTTAAAAAAGGTATTCCTGCACTGCTACGGCTGGCGCCGGACATGAATTCGCTCGTCGTATTGGGCACCGCCGCCGCCTGGGGATTTTCGGTGGTGGCAACCTTCCTGCCCGAAATCCTGCCGCATGGCACGGCCAATGTCTATTATGAGGCGGCGGCGGTCATCGTCACACTCATCCTTCTCGGACGTTTTCTGGAAGCGCGCGCCAAAGGCCGCACCAGCGAGGCGATAAAGCGGCTCGTCGGCCTGCAGGCGAAGTCCGCCCGCGTGCTGCGCGATGGTGAAACCGTCGATGTGCCGTTGCAGGATGTGCGCACCGGAGATGTGATCGTCGTTCGCCCCGGCGAGAAAGTGCCGGTCGATGGGCTGGTTCTCACCGGTTCTTCTTATGTCGATGAATCGATGATCACTGGCGAGCCGGTCCCGGTCACCAAGGCGGCGGGTTCCGAGGTTGTCGGCGGCACGGTGAACCGCAATGGCTCCTTCACCTTCCGTGCAACCAAGGTGGGTGCCGATACGCTGATCGCCCAGATCATCCGCATGGTGGAGGAGGCGCAGGCCGACAAGCTGCCCATTCAGGCGCTGGTCGACAAGGTCACCAACTGGTTCGTGCCGGCTGTCATGCTGGCCGCACTCGCCACCTTCACCGTCTGGTTCATCTTTGGGCCTGATCCGGCCTTGACCTTCGCGCTCGTCAACGCGGTTGCGGTTCTCATCATCGCCTGTCCCTGCGCCATGGGCCTTGCCACGCCGACCTCGATCATGGTCGGCACCGGCCGCGCCGCCGAGATGGGCGTGCTATTCCGCCGCGGCGATGCGCTTCAGACGCTGCGCGATGCCGACGTGATTGCCGTTGACAAGACCGGCACCCTGACGCTCGGCAAGCCGAAGCTGGTGCATTTCACCACGACGCAGGGCTTCGATGCGGATGAGGTGCTTCGCCTCGTCGCCTCGCTGGAGAACCATTCCGAACATCCGATTGCGGAGGCGATCGTCGAGGCGGCGAAACATGGCGGCCTGACGCTTGCCGATGCGGAAGGTTTCGAAGCGACCCCCGGTTTTGGTGTTGCAGCCATGGTTGACGGCCGCAGGGTCGAAGCAGGCGCAGACCGGTTCATGACGAAGCTCGGTTATGACGTCGCGATGTTTGCCGATGATGCCGAAAGGCTGGGCAGGGAAGGGCAGTCGCCGCTTTATGCCGCCGTCGATGGCAGGCTGGCCGCGATCATCGCTGTTGCCGATCCGATCAAGCAGACGACCCCGGAGGCGATTGCGGCGCTGCATGCGCTGGGCCTCAAGGTCACGATGATCACCGGTGACAATCGCCGCACTGCCGAAGCTATAGCCCGCCGTCTCGGTATTGATGAGGTGGTGGCGGAAGTGCTGCCCGACGGCAAGGTTGAGGCCGTCAAAAGGCTTGCTGCCGGCCGGCGACGTGTCGCCTTTGTCGGGGATGGGATCAATGATGCACCAGCGCTTGCTGCGGCCGATGTCGGGCTTGCCATAGGCACGGGCACGGATGTCGCGATTGAAAGTGCCGATGTGGTCTTGATGTCTGGCGATCTGCGCGGCGTTGCCAACGCCATCGCGCTCTCCAAGGCGACCATCCGCAATATCGGCCAGAATCTGTTCTGGGCCTTCGCTTACAACGCTGCACTCGTTCCGGTGGCGGCCGGAATATTGTATCCTGTCAACGGCGTTCTGCTGTCGCCTGTCCTTGCTGCCGGAGCCATGGCGCTTTCCAGCGTCTTCGTATTGACGAACGCGCTGCGCCTGAAAAGCTTCCGTGCACCGCTGGTGGACAGACCAGCGGGCATGCAGCTCGCAGCGGCCGAATAGGAGGCGGATGTGATGACGCCTGGCAACACAATCTTTCTGCCGCAGATCGGGCGCAGCATCTTGGCGGCGCAGGGGGAGACCGTGCTTCAGGCCGCGCTGGCCGCAGGGGTCACCTATCCGCATGGCTGTCGCATGGGCCGCTGCGGGGCCTGCAAATCGCATCTCATTTCCGGCGAGATCGATCTTCTCAAGCACACGCCCTTCTCCTTGACCGAAGAGGAAAAGGCGGACGGTCTGACGCTCGCCTGTCGGGCCATGCCGTTAAGCGACATGACGATCAGCTGGCTCGATGGGGCGGATGAGATCGCCGATATTCCGACCGGCCGCTTTGAGGGCGTGGTGGCGGAAGTGGTGGATGCGACACACGATATCAAGCTCATCCGTATCCGGCTCGACGAGCGCGGGCAGTTTGCCTTCAAGCCCGGACAATATGTGCGCCTGCTTTATGCGGACTGTTCGCCGCGTGATTATTCCATCGCCAGCCGGGTGGATGAGGAACTGATCGAATTTCACATCCGGCACGTTCCCGGCGGCATGACGAGCGGCCGCATCTTTTCGCTCGCCAGGGCTGGTGACCCCGTGACGATCGTGGGGCCTTTCGGTTCTTCGTTCCTGCGGGAAAAACATTGTGGGCCCATCCTCGGCATTGCCGGCGGGTCGGGGCTTGCCCCCGTCAAGGCGGTTGTCGAGGCAGCACTTGCAACGGGCCGTGAACGCCCGGTTCATGTCTATTTCGGCGCGCGCGCTCAGCGTGATCTCTATATGCTCGACCGCTTCGGAGATCTTGCCGCGCGGCATGGCAATCTGAGCTTCGTTCCGGTTCTCTCGCATGAAGACCATGCCGATATCAGGTGCGGTTATGTCGGTGCGGCGGTGGCGGATGATTTCGACGATCTCGATGGCTGGAAAGCCTATATTGCCGGACCGCCGGCCATGATCGAGGCGACGGTGCCGCAGCTTCTGGCGCGCGGCATGCGCGCCACAGACATTCATGCAGATGTATTTTTCACCCCGGAAAGATAGGAGCAGGATCGATGAACATTGGCACAGCCGCCACCGCCTCCGGCGTTTCTGCAAAGATGATCAGGCACTACGAGATGATCGGTCTGATCAAATCGGCAAACCGCACGGATTCCGGATACCGGGTCTATACGGCCAATGATCTGGAAACGCTGCGCTTCATCCGCCGCGGACGCGATCTCGGTTTTTCCATCGAAAAGATCAGGCAGCTCATGACCCTGTGGCGCGATCCGGGTGGCGCCTCCTGTGATGTCAAACGCATCGTCATGGAACATGTCGTCGATCTGGAAGCGAAGATGCACACGCTTCGGGAGATGGCAGACACGCTTCGAAACCTTGCAACCTATTGCCCCGACAATGGTGAGCCGGAGTGCCCGATCATTCAGGATCTGGCCCATTCCGAAAATGTCGATTTTGCACCGGTGGCTGTCGTGCCCAAACGGTCCGGCATGCTGAAGGGTACGTCCGGGCCGGTGATGGATTTACATCGCCTGGCGAAATAAGCGGCTTTTCCCTTTGGGGGCGAGCGTCGATTGCAGTGGAAATGCCAATTGCTGTGAAGGAGACAGGGCCATGTGGATACAGATAATACAGCGCTTCCTTATTCTGTGCCTGATGCTGGCGATCGTTTCCGTCATCGCGTTTCTTCTGCCCTATATGGCGGGCGGCGATCCGGCCCGCACCATCCTGTTTTCACGCATGCGCGATACGGCGCTCGATCCACATGCAGTGGAGGCGCTCCGGGCCAGTCTCGGGCTCGACCGGCCGCTTTATGTGCAATATTTCGCATGGCTGTCGAATGCCTTGCGTGGCGACCTTGGGTTTTCCTTCACAAGCAGCCAGCCTGTCGCTGCCGAGCTTATGCGGTCGCTCTGGGTGTCGGTGACGCTGGCGCTGACGGCGCTGGCGTTCGCGATCGCCGTCGCCCTGCCGCTCGGCACATTGGCGGCGATGCGTCCGGGCGGTCGTCTGGACAATTTCGCGACGCTGATGATCCAGACCTTCGTCGCAACGCCCGAATACTGGTTCGCGCCCATGTCGGCGCTGGTCTTTGCGCTCTATCTCGGCTGGTTGCCCTCGGCCGGATGGGATAGCTGGCGTTCCCTGGTGCTTCCCGCACTGACCCTGACGCTGCGGCCGCTCGCCTATTTCACGCAGGTGACGCGCGCCGCCATGGCCGAGGTTTTGCGCGCGCCCTATATCACGGCGGCGCGCAGCCGCGGCCTTGGCATGCATGGCACGGTCATGCGCCACGGCATCCGCAACGGCTCGCTGCCGGTGGTCACCTTCTTTGCCCTGTGGCTTGCGGGGCTGCTTGGCGGATCGGTGGTCGTGGAAGTGATCTTCGCCATTCCCGGCATGGGCCGGCTTCTCTACGACGCCGTGGTCAATCGCGACATCCCGATGCTGCAGGGTGGTTTCATCTGCATCGTGGCCCTGTCCATCCTGGTCAATACCCTGGCCGACAGCTTCTATGTCCTGATCAATCCAGCAATGCGAGGTCACCATGACCACTAGCCTCTTTCCGAGCGCGCCAGCCGCTGCCATGCCGATGACCATGCCCAAGCGCCCCTCTAGCCTGTCCCGCTTCACGGATTTCATCCGCTGCCGGCACTGGACCTTCTATGCGGGAGCGGCGATTTTTCTCGTCATCATCCTGCTGCTGGTGATCGCGCCGTGGATTTCACCCTATGATCCGGCAAAGCAGAATCTGCGTCTGCGGTTGAATGCGCCAAGCGCGCTCTACTGGCTGGGAACGGACCACCTGGGCCGCGATGTGCTCAGCCGGCTGCTGATCGGCGGCCGCTTCACGGTCACCATTGCCGCCATCACCGTCATTCTTTCTGTCGTGATCGGGACCTTCATCGGCATCATCAGCGGCCGCAGTCGCGGCATCCTCGACGAGGTGCTGATGCGCATCGTGGACCTGCTCATCGCCATACCTGATGTCGTGATCGCGATTTTCCTCGTGGCCATCTTCGGCCCGGGATACGGAACGCTGATCGCGTCGCTGACCATCGTCGGCTGGACACCTTTTGCGCGGCTGGCGCGGGGGCTGACGCTCTCGATCAATTCGCGTGAATATATCCGTGCCGCCGAGGTGCTCGGCTGCACAAGGCGCTTCATCATCTTCCGGCATATCATTCCCAACACGATCTGGCCTATTGCGGCCGTGGCGTTCCTGCGCTTTGGCCACAAGCTGATCACGGTGGGCGGGTTGTCATTTCTGGGCCTTGGCGTACAGCCGCCGGCCGCCGACTGGGCGCTGATGCTGGCCGACGCGCAGGCCTATGCGGAGCGGATGCCCGTTCTCGTCATCGCACCGGGTCTGGCGATCTTCCTTGCAGCGCTCAGCGTGACGTGGATCGGCCATGGCCTCAATCTGGAAACAAAGAAAACCAACGGTCATTGACGCCTGCGGGCGGGCAATGACGGATTTGACGATTGTCAAACATACGTGACGCAACGGAACAGGAAGGAGAGTAATATCGTCTGAAGCCGCATGAAAATTCGTGAATGCCTCCGATTCAATAAAAATAAGGGGAACTCTTATGAATATCGAAGGACAAACGCTTGCCAAGACGGCCATGTCTCCCGAATGCGCACCGCTTCTGGAGATCGAGGATCTGCACGTTTCTGTGCCGGCGCAAAACGGCCGCAAGTTTGTTATTTCGGGCCTGACGCTTTCCGTCAACGCCGGAGAAGTCGTCGCTCTCGTCGGCGAATCCGGATCGGGTAAGAGCATGACGGCCCTGTCGCTGATGCGGCTTTTGCCGCAGGGCGCGGAAATCAATTCCGGCCGCATTTCCTTTGCCGGGCGCGATATTCTCGCTCTTTCATCCTCCGAACTCGACGCGCTGCGCGGTGCCGATATCGGCATGCTGTTCCAGCAACCGCAGGCCATGCTCGACCCGACCAGCCGGGTGAGGACGCAGGTTGCCGAGCCACTCTGGATCCACCGTAAAATGAGCCGGCATGCGGCGCTGGACCGGGTCGTCGGTCTCCTGTCCGATGTCGGCATTCCCGATCCCTCAGCACGGGCGCAATGCTTCGCGCACGAGCTTTCCGGCGGCATGGCGCAACGTGTCATGATTGCCGCCGCACTGTCAGGCAATCCGCAGCTTCTGATCGCCGACGAACCGACGACGGCGCTCGATGTCACCGTTCAGGCACAGATACTCCGCCTGCTTGATGACGAACGCCGCAAGCGCCAGCTTGCCACGTTGCTCATCACCCATGACCTCTCGGTCGTCGCTGCTTTCGCGGACCGGATTGCGGTCATGTATGCTGGCCGCATCGTCGAAGAGGGGCCGACCCAGGCGATCCTCAAGGCGCCGCAGCACCCCTATACCAAGGCGCTCATCAGCTGTTCACTCCTGACCACCGACAGCGAGGGGCAATTGCTGACGATCCCCGGTTCGAGCGCGCAGGCCCATGACATGTCCTGCGGCTGCCGGTTTCATCCGCGCTGCACGCTTGCCAACTCGGCAGGCATGGGCGGCCGCTGCATGGCGTCGGAACCGGATCTGAATGCCTTGCCCGAAGGGCGCAAGGCGCGATGCTGGGCGGTCGGTCACGATCATGCCGCTCATGATCATGCCAGCCACACGGTCTGCTGAGGGAGGGCGACAATGTTATCGACAGCGACGACACAGACCCCGCCACCCGCGGAAAACAGGAGCCGGCCCTTTGTGGTCGCGAAGAACCTCTGCAAATATTATCCCATATCGGGCTTTGGTCACCGTGTGGTGAAATCCGTCGACGATGTTTCCCTGACGATCGGCGAGGGGGAAGTGCTGGGCCTTGTTGGTGAATCCGGATGCGGCAAAAGCACGGTTGCCGGGCTGATCACGCGGCTGACCCACGCAACCAAAGGCGAGGTCAGCATCGGGCAGAACGATATGCTGCATATGCAGGGCGAGGCGCTGCGGCGCATGCGCCGGGTCGTGCAACTGGTGTTTCAGGACCCTTATTCGGCACTCGATCCGCGCATGCGTATCGGCCAGAGCATGGAAGCGCCGCTTGCCCAGCATGGCATCGGCACCCGCGAGGAACGCACGGCGCGGGTTTTCCGGATGCTGGAAGAGGTCGGTCTTGACGGCTCTTTTTATGATCGCTATCCGAGCCAGTGTTCCGGCGGCCAGTTGCAGCGCGTCGTCATCGGCCGTGCGCTGCTTCTCAATCCGAGCTTCCTCGTCTGCGACGAGCCGACATCGGCGCTCGATGCCTCGATGCGGACGCAGATACTGAACCTTCTAATGGACATGAAGCGCCGTCACGGTTTGACGGTTCTGATGATTTCCCACGATCTGCGCGTGGTGCGTTATCTCTGCGATCGCATCGCGGTGATGTATCTCGGGCGCGTCGTTGAAATCGCTGATCGGGAGGAGCTTTTCCGGGCGCCGAAGCATCCCTACACCAAGGCTCTCATAGCATCGTCGATGCTGGACGAGACGGGGTTATATGCACCGGAAATGCTTCTGGACGGCGATCTGCCGAGCCCTCTCAATCCTCCTGATGGATGCAAATTCCACACCCGCTGCAAATATGCGACCGAGATATGCGGCGAGGTGGAACCCGTTCTGGAAGGCGTTTCCGGCGAGCATTTTGCCCGCTGCCATCGCTGGCGGGAATTGGGCTGAAGGACAACGCAGTTACAGTTTTCTGTGGTTGTAAAAACAGATGAATCGTGTGTTTGCGAATTAATATCGGAATAAAATTCCGAGTATAAAACGTAAAATAGATAATATTCGAATGGATAATCGAGAGATATCCATAGAGTATTCTTGTTGTCTTCGTAATTATTGAGTGAAATTTCGAGAAAATGTACGAATTGTGAGCGTTGTCATCAAAAATAAAAGGGGAGTCTTCTATGATGAAGCACGCACTTTTGGCGACGTGCGCCGTTGTGGTCTCGTTTGGGACGCAGGCGGCGACAGCCGGAACGATCACCTATGACGATTATACCGGCGTCAAGACCGGCTGGCAGATGGCTTCCGACGATGCCTATCTCGGTTCGCGCGCGGGGTGTTTCGAAAGCCTGGTCCGCGTCGGCTATGACACCGCACTGGAGCCCGGGCTGGCCGAATCCTGGACGCAAACCTCACCGAAGGTCTGGGAATTCAAGCTGCGCAAGGGCGTGAAGTTCCAGAACGGCGAGCCGCTTAACGCTGCGGCCGCAGTCAATGCACTCACCAATCTTCTCAAAGCGCCCGTTCCGGCTCGCGCCTTTTCGCCCAAGCTGATCGCTGCCGTCGATGCTGGTGGCGACGATATCGTGAAGATCACGACCATCGAGCCATCGGTGCTGCTGCCGGCGCAAATGGCAAGCCCGGCGACTTCGATCCTCGCGCCATCCGCCTATAAGGATGGCAAGGTCGATCCGATCGGAACCTGCACCGGGCCATTCAAGATCACCAAGGTCGATGCCAACCAATATATGGAGCTGACCGCGAACCATGACTACTGGAACGGCATGCCGAAGCTCTCGGGCGGCCGCGTGAACTTTATTCCGGATGCCGATACGCGCGCCACCCAGATAAGAAGCGGTGAAGTGCAGATTTCGCGCGTGATTCCACCCTGGGCGGTAAAGACCATTGCAGCCACGAAGGGTGTGAAGGTTGCGCCGATTACCGTGCCCCGGATTACGGAAATGCTGCTCAATAATTCGAAGCCGCCGTTCAAGGATATCAAGGTTCGGCAGGCGATCCGGGCTGCCATCGACACCGCCGGTATTGCCGACAGCATCTATGAAGGCGTGGTAAAACCCGCAACGATGCCCTTCGCACCGGGAGAGCCGTGGGCGCCGAAAGATGTCACACCCGCTTATGACGTAGAGAAGGCGAAGGCTCTGCTGAAAGAGGCGGGAATTGCTCCCGGCAGCCTGAAGCTGACGCTTCTCGCCTACACTGAGAGAACCGAACTCAAGGATGTTGCCGCCGTTATCCAGGCCCAGTTGCAGGAAATCGGCATCAAGGTCGATGTGCGTGTTGCCGATTACACTGCGATCGAGCCCGATCTCCTGGCCGGTAATTTCGACATGGTTCTTCTGTCACGCGGTTATGCCACTGATGTTGCAGAACCGATCGGTTTCCTCAACGCCGACTACACCTGCGGAGGCGGCTACAACATCTCGCATTATTGCAGTGAGGAGACGGACAAGCTGATCAAATCGGCCTATGCGGCGGCTGAGCCGGCCAAGCGTTACGCCATCTATGCCGAGGCGGCGAAGAGGGTTTACGACGAAGCCGTCACCGTCTACCTCATCCACGAGACCGCTTTCGATGCCTATTCGGACAAGGTCGAAAACTTCAAACCTCATCCGATCAACTACTTCATCATGACTAAGGATCTGGCGGTGAAATAAGCCGACATGACATTGCTGACGAGGTATGGCCCGGCTCGCAAGAGCTGGGCCATATTGCTGATATGGTGCCGCCACGCCGTGGCTGGATGCCGGATCAGGCCCACTGCCGTCCGGGCCAAATTTCTGGACAATGTGCGTGATATTGATTTGGAATGACGAGCTACGCCAAACACTCCGGCGTCATCCTCGGGCTTGTCCCGAGGATGACGCGAGAGGCGTGAAGCCTTCGCCGCCGGCTTCGGTAGAGATATCTGTTCGGGAGGTGTGGAAGGACGAAGCTTGATCTCGTCCGACGGCTGTCACGCAGGTTCAGCGCGAAGCGGGGCAGGCAGCGCGACCCGGCGGCGGCAGGATGAAAGCGCCGCCGGCATCTTTTCGGATCAGGCGCGTGCTTCCGGCGTATAGCCAGCGGCGGTGATGATTTCGGCAATACGCGCTGCATCGGAGACGCCGCCAACCACGACCGTGCGGCTTGCCGGATCGGCATGCACGGCAGCGCCGGGAACGGTCTTTTCGATCGCGCCCTTGATCACACCGGCGCAGTGACCGCAGGTCATGTCTTCAACGTGGAAAGAAAGGTCGGCATCGACGGGTGCGGCAGTGGTTTCGGGGTGATGCTGATGGGCGGTGCACATAGGCGGTTCTCCATGGTTTGGAATTCTAACGGGAGGAGCCTGGACTATTCCAACGTGGGAAGGTCAAGCGCTTTATTCGCGCATGCGCAACATGTGTATCGCCGGATCAGCTGCGCCAGAAGATCGGCATCAGCAGCACCAGAACCGTCAGGATTTCCAGACGCCCGAGCAGCATCAGGACCGACAGGAGATAAAGCGCCGGGTCGCTGATCGTGGAGAAATTGCCGACAGGCCCGATGATCGGGCCGATGCCGGGTCCGACATTGGCAAGCGCCGTCGCAACACCCGATGTGGCGGTGAGGAAATCATAACCCATCAGGCTCATGGCAAGGCTGCCGGCAATCCACAGCGCGATGAAACAGCTGATGAACAGAAAGATGGTGCGGATGGTTTCCGGATCGACCACCTGCTGGCCGTAGCGCACCGAATAGACGGCATTCGGATAGATCAGCTTCTTCAAGCCGGCCCGCGCCACATTGAAGATGATGAGGAAACGATAGGCCTTGATGCCGCCCGCCGTCGAGCCGGAGCAGCCGCCCATGAAGGTCGCGAAAAAGGCGACGACGACGACGAAGGGACCCCAGAGCGTGTAGTCGTCGCTGGCAAAACCGCCGGTCGACAGGATAGAGGTCATGTTGAAGAAGGAATGGCTGAGCGCGTCGTCCAGCGGCACACCGTTTCTAAGGTGATGATAGACGCCCACCGCAATGGAGATCGCGCAGAGATAACCGAGGAAGACGGCGATCTGCGGGTCGCGCAGCGTCTCCAGCCGGCGGCGGACGGCAAGCAGGATCATCACCGAAAAGGGCAGGCTGCCGAATATCAGGAAGATCGTGGCGATCCACAGCAGCGCGGTATTGTCGAAATAGGCGAATGACGCGTCATGGGTGGAAAAGCCGCCGGTCGCGACGGTCGACATGGCATGGTTCAGCGCATCGAAATGCGACATGCCGGCAAAATCGAAGGCCACCGTGCAGGCGATTGTCATGATGATGTAGATCGCCACGAAAGCCCGTGTGAAGCTCGCCAGACGCGCGAAGGGCCGGTCGTTGCCGGTATCGGAAGATTCCATGCGAAAGAAGGTCATGCCGCCGACGCGGAGCAGGGGCAGGATGAAGAGACCGAGGGCGACGATACCGATACCGCCGAGCCAGCAGAGCAGGGATCGCCACAGAAGGATGCCCTGCGGCGCGTTGTCGAGGCCGGATATGGCCGTCGATCCTGTCGTGGTGATGGCCGAAACGGATTCGAAGATCGCCTGACCGGGCGTCAGGTCGAGTTCCGACAGATAGAGCGGAACCGCGCCGATGATGGAAAACACCAGCCAGAGCAGGTTGACGAGCAGAAAGCCGAAACGTTTGTTGAAGGAGGTGATCGGTCCGCGGGTCGCGAGCGCGCATGCAAGTGCAAAGCCGCCGCACATGAAACCCGAAAGCGCAAACACCATCCAGTCGTCATTGCCGTAATAAAGATCGGTCAGTGCCGGCAGAAACATGGCCGTCGCAAGGTAGAGCCCGAAGATGGACGCCACATATATGACCGAGCGCAGAAGGTTGCTGTTCAAGAAATGAAACCCGGAGTTCGTTGCCGCGCTGAAATGAGTCTTTGTCTCGGACGCCTTCCTATGGCATAGCGGGTGCCATTATGAATTTCAATGGATTGACTATCGTGGACAAGCAGCTTGTGGAAGCAGCGCGGCGGGAAGTGCGGGAGATATTTCCGGAAACGCCGTTGCAGTTGAATGAACATCTCAGCCGTCGGTATGGCGCGTCGATTTGGCTGAAGCGTGAGGATCTGTCCCCGGTTCGTTCCTACAAGATTAGAGGCGCTTTCAACTTTCTCCGCAAGGCGGTGGCGAAGGCCGGCAAGGACAAGATTTTCGTCTGCGCCTCGGCCGGCAACCATGCGCAGGGCTTTGCTTTCGCCTGCCGCCATTTCGGCGTTCACGGCGTTGTTTTCATGCCGGTGACGACACCGCAGCAGAAGATCGAGAAGACCCGCATCTTCGGCGGTGAATTCATCAGCATCCGTCTCGTGGGCGATATATTCGACCAGTGTTACGCCGCTGCCCGCCAGCACGTACAGGATAATGACGGTTACATGGTGCCGCCCTTCGATCATGAAGACATCATCGAGGGTCAGGCTACGGTTGCTGCCGAGATCATGGACCAGCTTCCGGAAGGCACGAAGCCTGACATCGTCGTCATGCCTGTTGGCGGCGGCGGTCTTTCGGCTGGCCTCACCGGCTTTCTGGCGGGCACCGTCCGCAAGGAGAACTTCGTATTCTGCGAGCCCGAGGGTGCGCCGAGCCTGAAGAAGAGCCTGGAGCGCGGTGAACCGGTGACGCTCACCAAGGTCGACAATTTCGTCGATGGCGCCGCCGTCGCCCGCATCGGCGACCTGAACTTCAAGGCGCTGAAGGATTTCCCGGCCGAGCAGGTCATGCTCATTCCGGAAAACGCCATCTGCGTGACTATCATCGAGATGCTGAACCTCGAAGGCGTGGTGCTGGAGCCTGCGGGTGCGCTCTCCATCGCCGCGCTGGAGAAGCTCGGTCGTGAGAGGCTGGAAGGCAAGACGGTCATCGCCGTGGTCTCCGGCGGCAATTTCGATTTCGAGCGCCTGCCGGATGTGAAGGAACGCGCCATGCGTTACACCGGCGTGAAAAAATATTTCATCCTGCGCCTGCCGCAGCGCCCTGGCGCGCTGCGCGATTTCCTCAACCTGCTCGGTCCGGACGACGATATCGCCCGTTTCGAATATCTGAAGAAATCGGCCCGCAATTTCGGTTCGATCCTGATCGGCATCGAAACCAACGCGCCGGAAAATTTCGCCGGCCTGCTGGAGCGCTTCGAGGCCGCTGGTCTCGGTTATGAAGACATCACCGAAAACGACATCCTGTCGAACCTGATTATCTGATCGGGGAGTTAAAGACAGGGGAGGGCGGATCACCTCCGCCCTTCAAACGTGACATAGATTGAGGGAGTGAAAGCCATGGCATCGTTTTTTTCCAAAATCCTCTCGGCCTTCGGCTCCGGCCAGCCGTCCTCGGACGCGCCGCAGAAGGTGTCGCAGGCTGAGCCGCATGCGCATGGCGACTATCTGATCTATGCGACGCCGATCAAGGAAGGCGGTCAGTTCCGCCTGGCCGGCCGCATTGAGAAAAAGGCCGGCGACGAGGTGCTGGTGCATGAATTCGTGCGCGCCGATGTCTTCAGCAGCCTGGACGATGCGGTGGAGTTCACGATCCGCAAAGCGAAGCTCATCATCGATCAGAACGGCACATCGCTTTTCCCAGGAAAATGATGACGTTTTCTTGCCCCGCACATTAAGATTCCGTTGTTTGCTTCGGCCTATCGTCTCTGAAGGGCATGGAGTCGCGCCAATCAACCCGCGCGACGTGAATCGATAAGGCATGTGCCGATGCAGTGGGCAAATCTGGCCCTCTTTTTGACGGAGGCCATCGTCTATTTTTCGGTAATGACGGCCTTCCTTCATTACCGGCATATTCTCGGCATCGGTGTTTTTCTCACCGCGCTGGGCGTCATGCATTTTCTGGAAACCTATCTGGCGGCCGTCTTTTACGTGCAGCTGCCTTTCGGCGTGGCGTCGCCCGGTTCCTCGATCCTTTTTGCCGGCAAGCTGATGATGATCCTCATGCTCTATATGCGCGAGGATGCAGCGGTGGTGCGCCAGCCGATCTATGGCCTTTTTCTCGGCAACATATTGACCGTCATCATGGCCCAGATCATCCGTTTTCATCAGACGGTGGCGATCGTGCCCGGACAATCGGTCAGTACCGGCTTTCTGGACGAGATGGGTGTGCTGATGGTCTGGGGCACCAGCCTGCTTTACATCGACGCCATCGCCATCATCCTGTTTTATGAAAAACTGGGGCGGTATCTGCAGCGCCATATCGTCCTGCGTTTCGGCATCTGCGGTGTCGTCATCCTCAGCCTCGATCAGGCGGGCTTTTACGGTGCGCTGCGACTTCTGTTCAACGCGCCGGTCGATGTGTTTTATGATGGCTGGAAGGCGAAGATGGCGGCCGTCGCGGTCTATTCGCTGCTCTTCGCCATCTATCTGTGGCTGACATCGGCCAAGGGCCGTTTCCTGATACGCCGCAACATTGCGGATGTCTTCAACGATCTGACCTTCCGTGAGCGCTACGAAGAGCTGTTATCCCGCTCCGGACGCGACATGCTGACGGGTGTCTCGGACCGCGCCCGCATGGAGCTCGACGCGCCCTCCATCGTGCTTGACTGCGCCGAGAAGAGGCGGGCGATCAGCGTGCTCATCGTCGATATCGACCATTTCAAGACCGTCAACGATACGTTCGGCCATCTGCGGGGCGATGAAATTCTTCGGGAATTCGCAGCAGTCATGAAGCGGTCGGTTCAACCACATGGCCATCTCTATCGTTTCGGTGGCGAGGAGTTTGTGGCCCTGCTTCCGGCGATGACACACGAGGCCGCACTTGCCTTTTCCGAAGGTCTGCGTGCCGCCGTGCTGACGGGTCTGCGCCGGCCCGACGGAACGCCCCTGACTGTCAGCATCGGTGTCGCGACCGGTCTGGAGGATGGGCGAGTATTCCTCGAACTTCTTTCCGAAGCCGACTCGCGGCTCTATGCGGCAAAAAATAACGGCCGGGATCAGGTCCACGGCCGTTACGGAATGTGGGTCGGCTGATACCTTGCCGGTACCAGCCTCCATTCAATTGTCTCAGGCGGCCTGCGCCAGCTCTTCAACCTTGGCTTCGGCGGCGGCCACAGCCTTTTCGACGGCTTCCGGGCCAAATGCCAGGCCTTCGACATAGATGACTTCCACATCCGTCATGCCCATGAAGCCGAGAACGGTCTTCAGATAAGGAACGGCGTGGTTCATCGAAACGGCCGGACCTTCGGAATAAACGCCGGCAGCGGCCAGCACGATGTAGACCTTCTTGCCGGTGGCAAGGCCAACCGGGCCGGTTTCGGTATATTTGAAGGTCTGGCCGGCGCGGGCGACGTTGTCGATCCACGATTTCAGACCGGAATAGATGTTGAAGTTGATGAGGCCGGTGCCGATGACGACGGTGTCGGCTGCCAGAAGCTCTGCAACCAGCTTGTCGGAATAATCGGCGGCAACCGCTTCTTCGGCGGAACGCTGGTCAGGCGACTTGCGGATCGCCGCGGTCTTGACGGTGTCGAGATGCGGGATCGGGTCAGCGGCGAGATCGCGGTGAACAAGGGTGTTGGAAGCCGACTTGGCCTTCAGCTTGTTTGCGAGCTCACCCGAAAACTTGTTGGAAACCGATTCGTCGCCACGCGGGCTGGAGGTGATGAGCAGAATGTTGGACATGGTCTTTTCCTTGCAGATGCGATGGATTGACGGGCGCCTTGGGAGGGCAGGCGTGCAGGATGCACGTCCTTTGCCCCCTATATGGAAAATTGCTGCCATCAAGAAAACTGTGATAATGTGGAAGCAATCTATCGATGAAATGGATGGAACATGGACGCGAACCCGACACTCGACCAATTGCAGGTATTTTTGACAGTTGCCGAGACCGGCAGTTTCTCCGCCGCGTCACGGGCGCTCAATCGCGCCCAGTCGGTGGTCAGCTACACGATCGCCAATCTCGAGGCGCAGCTTGAAGTCAGCCTGTTCGAGCGCAGCGGCGTGCGTCAGCCGCGGCTGACGGACGAGGGGCGCGCCATGCTGGAGGATGCAAGGCGCATCGTCGCCGGTCTGCAGGAAATGCGCGCGCGCGCCAAGGGGTTGAAACAGGGGCTTGAGGCGGAACTTTCAGTCGCCATCAGCACCATGGTGCCGACGGAGGCCGTCGTGGCTGTGCTACGGGATTTTCGCAAGGAATTCCCCACCGTCACCCTCAGACTCAATGTCGGCGAGCTGGGCATGGTGATGGATATGGTACTCTCCCGCAAGGCGGGCATCGGCATCGGCGGAGCGCTGCTGCGTCAGGACGATGAACTCGTCGTTGAAAAGATTGGCCATTCCTTCATGCTGCCGGTCGTCGCCGCAGATCATCCGCTGGCGCAGATCGAGCGGCCACTGATCCTGGCCGATGTGCGTGAGGAGGTGCAGCTTGTCGTTACCGATGCGTCCGGGCTGACCAAGGGCCGCGATTTCAACGTGCTGTCCTACAAGACATGGCGGGTCAGCGACATCGCCACGAAATACCAGCTCATCAAGGGTGGTCTAGGCTGGGGCGGTCTGCCCGCCTCCATCGTCCGCAACGATCTTACCAACGGCAGCCTGAAAGCGCTTGAACTGGAGGCCTATGAGCAGGGCGAATATCCGCTCTTTGCGCTCCGCCGGGTCGATACCCCCGCCGGCCCCGCCGGTCAGTGGCTGGCCACAGCGTTTCAGCCGCGTCTCTCGGCTTGCCCGAACCAAAAGGATTTCAACGGAATGCTTACCGCGAAAAAGCAGAGGAACATCGCTATCGCCGCTGAGTGACAGTCTCGCCCTCCCGGCCCGTTTCAACCGGGAGGGCGAAGCTTTTAGAGAACCAGACGGAACTTCGCGAAACCTTCCGCGCCGTCACCGGCATCCTCGATTTTCGCGCCCTTGATATCTCCCGCATAGTGGCGGCCCTTCGGGCCGGTCTCGAAGATCGCCGTGGTATTGGCGACAGGCGCGAAGGACCAGTTGGCATCCGCAGACGGGTTGATGGTGCCCTGATCGATGATATAGCGCACGATCACGTCGCGGTTGGTATCGGGCGCCACGAAGATCACCTTGTCGCCGGCGATATCGGGGAATTTGCCGCCGCCGCTTGCCCGGTAATTATTGGTGGCGACCACGAATTTCTGCTCGGGATCGATCGGCTTGCCTTCAAATTGCAGGTTGACGATGCGGTTGCTGTCCGGATTGACGGCCTTGCCGTCCTTGTCGAATTTCGCCGGTTTGGAAATGTCGATCTGATAGGTCACGCCGTCGATGACATCGAAATTATAGGACGGGAAATCCGCGTTCAGCAGCGGCGCATCCTTTGCCCCGGCTTCGACCGTATTGAACATACCGGCCGACATTTCCAGCCAGTTCTTCACCTGCGCGCCGTTGATCAGCACCGCCTGCACCGTGTTGGGGTAAAGATAGAGGTCGGCGACGTTCTTGATGGCAATGTCACCAGCGGGGACATCGGTATAATAATCCGCACCGCCGCGACCGCCCGACTTGAAGGGCGCTGCTGCCGAAAGTACGGGCAGATCCTTGTATTGCCCTTCCTTCAGCATATCCTTGATGTACCAGGTCTGGGCATTGGAAACGATCTGCACGGATGGATCGTCCGCTACCAGCGCGAAATAGGAATAGAGCGGCGCGGAGGTCTTGCCGACCGGACGGCGCACATAGGCAAGGGCGGCCTCGTGATCGGCCTTGGCGGCGGCGAGGATTTCCGCTTTATCCGTGAAATCGGCGACGACCTTGCGGTTTTCGTCACGATGATAGATCGGCCGGGCCTCGGAGGTGAAGTCGACGATCTTCCAGCTCTTGCCGTCCTTTTCAAGCAGCAGATCGATGAGGCCCATATGCGAGCCCCAGAAACCGGCCATGACAGCCGGCTTGCCCATCAACGTGCCCTTGACCGCATCCGCACCCTCAATGCCGTCCCAGGTCTTCGGACCCGGGAAAACGAGGTGCTGGTGGCCGGTGAAGATGGCGTCGATGCCTTCGACGGCAGCCAGATAAAGCGAGGCGTTTTCCATGCGCTCCGTCTGGCCCTTGCCGTCGATGCCGGAGTGGGAAAGGGCGATGATGATATCGGCGCCTTCTTCCTTCATGACCGGAACCCAGGCTTTCGCTGCCTCGACGATGTCACGTGTCTGGGCCTTGCCTTCGAGGTTCTTGGAATCCCACATCATGATCTGCGGCGGCACGAAGCCGATGATGCCGACCTTGACCGGGCTCGTCACGCCGCCGCCGTCGCGGATCTGTTTTTCCAGAATGACATAGGGCTTGAAGAACAGCTCGTCGTTTTTCGGATCGGAAGCAAGCTGGCCCTTGGTGAGGTTGGCGCAGACGTAAGGGAAACCCGCGCCGGCCAGCGTGTTCGACATATAGTCGAGGCCGTAATTGAATTCGTGGTTGCCGAGCGTGCCGCAATCATAACCCAGCACATTCATGGCGTTGATCACGGGGTGCTTGTCGCCGGCCTTCATGCCGCGCTCATAGGCGATATAGTCGCCGAGCGGATTGCCCTGCAGGAAGTCGCCATTGTCCACCAGCATCGAGTTACCAGCTTCGGCGCGGATGGTGTCGATGATCGAGGCGGTGCGGGCGAGCCCCATCGTGTCGTTCGGCTTGTCGGCGTAATAATCATAGGGAAAGACATGAACATGGATGTCAGTCGTTTCCATGATGCGCAGATGCGCCTGGTTGGTCGCTGCGCGCGCAGCAAAAGGGTGCAGCAGCACCAGCGCCGAGGAGGCCGCGATGCCGCCCAGAAGCGAACGCCGGGTGATGGGGTGGAGAGCGAGAAGCGACGACATGGGAACTCCTTCGAATGAAGCTTGCTCTGTCATGAAAAACGACAGGGTAGAAGCAATCGCAGAGGAGTCCATCACCAAAATGACAGGCCCGTGACGGATGGGCCTGTTTTCAACCGTTTGATAAATTTTTTGTCACGGCAGCGCAGCGCGGGTGTCGCCGTACCGGAGAATGCGCATCGTCCGCCCTGCGCATTCCTCTTCGCTGGACCAGCGGATTAGCGGGCGAGGGTCGGTTTCACGTCTTCATGGAAGAAGCGGAAATAGGAGGAGAGCTGCGCCAGCGTGTTGGTGGAAAGCTTGAGCTGCAGGCCGAGGCGGTTCATGTGCTGCCACTGCACGACGCCTTCGATGAAGCCCAGATCCTCACTCTGCACCTTGACCCGACTGCCCTTGGCGGCGGCGAAAGGCCCGTCCAGTTCGAGCGCCATCCCCGTCGCCGAAAGATCGACCACGCGTCCCCTGGTCGACTGGCTGAAATAATGCACGGTCGCAAAAATTCTGGTTTTGCTGCGGGGCGCAGTCCGGGTCGCCATATTGAGGTTATTTGTCATGTTGCTGCTCAAATCAATTGTTTCCGATACCATGCATCATGGCGCAAAAAGCTTGAGAGCCGTTTAGTTCTTCTCTTAAAATTGCAGGTAATTGCCGATTATGCTGTGTCGATACGGCACTGATAGCAATTATTACGGGCGGATCGCACATGCACATAAGCGACATCAGCGCGCTCCAGAAGGCGCCGTGCGCGCGACACGATCTCGCCCGTCGCCGTCACCGCGCCGGTGCCGTAGACGATGCGGTCATCGGCTCCATAACCCCGCACGATGTAATCCGGGCTGTCCAGCATCGGCGGGACATCCTGCGTCTGCGGATAGCGCTCACAGGCCTCGGCATGCAGAAAAACCGGTCCCGTTTCCGCATAAGGCTGTAGCGAGGGGAAAGGCCGGTAGGCGAGGATCAGCATCCCGTCGCCTTCGCCGATCTGGCGAAGGCAGTGGCGGCAGGGCATGCCGCCTGGAGAAACGGCTTTTTCCGGCGGATTGCCATAGGCGTCGGCGGCTCCCGCCCGGAAGGCCTCGGCTTCCTTAGCCGGCATTGCGGTAAAAACGAGATCGGTCATGTCGGGGCCTTCTGGGTTGGGATCGGCGTTGCTTCTTTGCAGCTATGGTCCCGAAATGGATCACTATCCACCCGATTCTTGACAGGCGATGCAACCAGCCCATTGCGTGACTCGTTAGCTTCGGGAATCAGTGACGCTCCTCGTTTCCCGGAAGGTCTGATTTTATGTTCCGTCGTTTTCTGGCCGCCGTTCCGCTGGCTTTCGTATCGTTGACGGCTCCGATGCAGGCCGAGGCGCAGGTCGCCTCCGGTCTCGACGGCCTGTCCGACGATCAGCTTCAGCAGGCGGTCAATTTCGTTATCGGCAACGCGATCTTCTCGCTTTATCACGAAGGCGCACGCATGCTGATCTCGGATTTCGGGACGGCGGACACGGCAAGTGTTCAGGCCCCGGCCGATCAGCTGGCCGGCACGCTCATCCTTCAGGCCAATGAGGAATGGCTCGACACCGCGCTCGTCAACGCCACCGACAGCTGGTATCTCGCACGTGAGGCGGAGACCCTGCCGGCGCACGAGGCTCCCGTCTTTTCCGCGCTGGTGCCCGACAGGAGCCGCGACCGCAACATGGCCTGCCTGATGGTCGGCCGTGACAAGGATGGTTATGGCGATCTGGCCGCCATGATGGGGCTCAACAATGCCGAGTTCGACAAATGCGCCGCCGCCTATCCCGGCGTTGCGTCGGCCTGGGAGAATTTTCTGAGCAGCCACCGCAGCCAGACGCCATCCAGATTTGCCGTCAGCTATGTGCCGCCGCGCGATCCGGAACTTGAGCCCTATGCCATCATGGTCAAGGAATCGAAGATTCTCGATCTCATCAGCCGCAGCTTTGGCGGCTATGGCCTGAAGGGAGACGTCAAGCTGACGGCCAGGTCCTGCGGCCGTCCCGATGTCTACTGGTCAGCCGAAAAGCGCGAAATCACCTATTGCTACGAGCTTGGTAAATTCCAGGCGGAGCTGATTGCCGATCATCTGCTGAACACGGTCACGGAAGACAAGGGGGCCGCCGGCGGCCATATTCCGACGGCGGTCAATCTCGAACGGGAAATCTGAGGCATATTGCCGGACGCTGGTGATCTGGCCTCCTGAACGGGGAGGGGGCCAGCCACCCCTCAATTGCGCATCGAGATTTCCAGAAGTTCCGTATCGGCGAGCGGCTCCACCCAGGCTTCATAGGTGCCGACGGGCGAAAAGCCCATCATCTGGTAAAGCTGCAACGCGCGCGGATGGTCGAGCGTATTGGTGGTCACCGTCACCCGCTGCGGATTGTCCTGCCAGGCGGCATAAAGCGCCTGCAGGAGAAACCATTTGCCGACGCCGGCACCGATCGCCTCTTCGAGCAGGCCGAAATAGGACAGCTCTGTCACCTCGTCGCTCGCCTTGTTCAGTTCGAAGAAACCGGCGGGCGCACCGTTCATATAAAGGACCGTGACGCTGTTTTTCGGATCGCGCAGGATGGCGGAAAGCTCCGCATCGCTCATGCGCATGCGCTTTTGCCAGTGCCAGCGCTTCCCCACCCGCCAGTAGAGATAGCGGTAGAAATGCAGGGGAATATTGTTGACGCGCATCAGCGCCGTCTGGATGTTGACGGGGATAGGCAGGCTGACCTTCGGCGGCGCGGTCATTTCGAGCTGCGTCACATGCGCCTTCAGCGGCCCATGCGATACCACAGGAACGGGCTCGGCGGGGCCGGTAACAATAGGCGTATCTTCCAGTCCGCCCCATTCCGACCAGGAGCCATCATAGAGCGAATTGTCCTGATGGCCGAGCGATTCAAGCGCCAGCGTAATGACGGCGGCGGTGACGCCCGAGCCGCAGCTCGTCACCACCGGCTTCGTAAGGTCGATGCCGGCATCGGTCACCATCTTGCGGATGGCGGTGAGGTTCTTGAAATGACCATTCTCGGAAAAGGCGGTCGCGGGCAGGCTGCGCGCGCCGGGCATATGGCCGGAACGCATGCCGGCACGCGGCTCGGCCTCGTCGCCGGTGAAGCGGCCTGCTCCGCGAGCATCGGCGATCTGCTTTTCACCGCTGTCGACGATGCCGCGCATCGTTGACAGCGACGTCACGCGCTTTTCGTTGAAATCGGGTGTGAAGGTTGCGGGTTCGATTTCCGGTGTGCCGGTTTCGAGCGGCCGGCCTTCGCGCTTCCAGCCGTCCAGTCCGCCATCCAGCACATAGGCCTTGCGCACGCCCATCACCCGCAGCATCCACCAGACGCGCGGTGCGGAAAAGAAACCGGGGCCGTCATAGACCACGATCGTGTCGGTATCGCTGAGCCCGAGCTCGCCAGCCTGTTCGGCAAAGAACTCCGGCGAGGGCAGGGAATGCGGCAGGCCGGTCGTATGATCGGCGATCTTGTCCTGATCGAAGAACACGGCGCCGGGCAGGTGACCGGCCGCATATTCTTCCGCGCCGTTGCGTTTATGCGCCGGCAGATACCACGAGGCATCAACGAGACGAAACCCGGCCGTGCCGAGTTGTTTTTCCACCCAGTCCGCCGAAACGACGAAACGGCTCTTATCCGTGCTCACGATGTCTCTCCTGATTTCAGGCAGCAGCTTCAGGCGCGCCGAAACGAATGCGGAACCGCCTGTTCTCCTTGCCCTTCTTTTCTATCTTGGCAATGTGAATATCGCCCACTTCCTGCGTTTCGGAAACATGGGTGCCGCCGCAGGGCTGGCTGTCGATGGCAGAATTTTCGCCGATGCAGACAAGGCTGACCCGGCCGAGGCCCATTGGCGGGCGAACATTCTTGGATTTGACGATGCCCGGATTGGCCTGCAGCTCCTCGTCGGTAATCCATTGCAGGAAAACGGGATGGTTGGCTTTCACCAGGTCCATCAGCTTTGCCGTGACCTCATCCTTGTCGATGGTCTCCGACATATCGAAATCGACACGCGATTCGTCCTCGCCGACGGCGGCTCCGGTGATCGGCCATTGGCAGACAACGGACAGAAGGTGGCAGGCGGTATGCATGCGCATCAGCTTGTAACGGCGTGGCCAGTCTACATGCAGGGTCAGCTTTTCGCCGATCTCGGGGGAAGGCTGGCCTTCGAGCGGCACATGGACAATCACGCTTTTGTCGGCACCGTTTTTGGTGATGCCGAGTTCGATGCGCGACCCGTCTCCCCGCTCGAGAAAGCCGCTATCGCCCGGCTGGCCGCCGGAGGTGGCGTAAAAGCAGGTCTGATCCAGCTCTATGCCGCCATCCTCATGCACCGCCGTGACGATCGCTTCTGCGGTGGAAAGATAAAAATCGTCACGGAACAGGGCATTCACAGGCATTTCGGCATGTCCTCAAACGGTTTCGTACGGAACCGCAATCTCGCTTTTCGTCGCCAGCCACTGTGGAATCGGAAGTCCCTTGGAACGCAGGAAATCCGGATTGAAGAGCTTCGACTGATAACGATTACCGTAGTCGCAAAGTATCGTCACGATGGTATGCCCCGGACCAAGCTCGCGGGCAAGGCGGATTGCGCCGGCAATGTTGATGCCGGAGGAGCCGCCGAGGCAAAGCCCTTCTTTCGTGACCAGATCGAACAGAACCGGCAGCGCCTCTGCATCGGAGACGCGATAGGAAAAGTCAGGCGTGAAACCTTCCAGATTGGCGGTGATGCGGCCCTGTCCAATACCCTCGGTAATGGAGGACCCTTCCGACTTCAGGACGCCGTGCTTGTAAAATTCGTAGAGGGCGGCACCTTCGGGATCGGCAAGGCCGATCTTGATGTCGGGATTGAAATCGCGCAGGCCATCAGCCACGCCCGCAAGCGTTCCGCCGGAGCCGACCGAGCATATGAAACCATCGACCTTGCCGTCCGTCTGATCCCAGATTTCAGGAGCGGTCGTTTCGATATGGGCCTGACGGTTGGCGATATTGTCGAACTGGTTGGCCCAGACCGCGCCGTTCTCGTCGGTCGCGGCAAGCTGTTTTGCCAGCCGCCCGGAGACCTTTACGTAATTGTTCGGATTGGAATAGGGGGCTGCCGGAACCTCGACCAGCTTTGCGCCGAGAAGCTTCAGCGCGTCCTTCTTTTCCTGGCTCTGCGTCTCGGGAATGACGATGACCGTCTTGTAGCCGAGCGCATTGGCGACCAGCGACAGGCCGATGCCGGTGTTGCCCGCCGTGCCTTCCACGATGGTGCCACCCGGCCGCAACTGTCCGCGCCGTTCGGCGTCGCGGATGATGTAGAGCGCTGCGCGATCCTTCACCGACTGACCGGGATTGAGGAACTCCGCCTTGCCGAGGATTTCACACCCCGTCGCTTCAGAGGCGGCTTTCAGACGGATGAGCGGCGTATTGCCGATAGCACTGAGCGCAGAGGAGTGAATGGTCATGATTGAGCCTTCTTGTCTGAGCGGAAATTAGGTGCCGTTATGTCCCGTTACAACCGCTTCAAGGCAAGAAATTATCTTCCCGGCTTTGGCTTAGCCACGCAAAATTTTGCCGATACCCAATTTTATGCGTTTTTCTTGACTTCGGCATAGGCGGAAAGCGCTCTTTCCCGCGCCTTTCCATGGTCGACGATCGGCAGCGGATAGGTCTTGCCAAGCTCGATGCCCGCCTTCTTCAAGGCCTCTTTGGGCGCCTCGAACGGCTTGTGGATGTATTTCCGGTCGAGCTTTTCAAGCTCCGGCACGAAGCGGCGCACATAGTCGCCATCGGCGTCGAATTTCTCGCCCTGCAGGATGGGGTTGAAGATGCGGAAAAACGGCGAGGCGTCCGCACCCGAACCCGCCACCCATTGCCAGTTGGCGGCATTTGAGGCCGGGTCGGCATCAACAAGCGTATCGCGGAACCATTTCTCGCCCTTGCGCCAATCGATCAGCAGATGTTTGATGAGGAAGGAGGCAACGATCATGCGCACCCGGTTATGCATGGTGCCGTGTCGCCACAATTGCCGCATGCCGGCATCCACGATCGGATAACCCGTCATGCCGCGCGTCCAGGCCTTGAAGGATGTCTCGTCGTCCCGCCAGCCGAAGGCGTCGAAACTCTCGTTCCAGTTCTTCTCGTCCAACTCAGGGAAATGAAACAGCAGGTGATAGCAGAACTCCCGCCAGACGATTTCCTTGCGGAAACGGCTGATATCGTTTGAGGCGATATGCCGGGAAAGCCCCTTCGTCGCGTGCCAGACGGTGGCGGGTGATATTTCACCCAGGGCCAGATGCGGCGAGAGCATGGAGGTTGCGTCCTTTGCCGGAAAATCGCGACCTTCTTCATAGCCTTTCAGGACGCCATCGATGAAATCATCGAGTTTCTCCTGCGCGCCGCCCTCGCCGGGAGCCCAGATGTCGCTGAAGTGTTTCGCCCAGTCTGGTTTAGTGGGCAAGAGCTTCCAATCGGAGAGCTTCTCAGATTCCGGCCATGCCTTCGGCGCTTTCAGGCTCTTCGGCGCGTCCGCCGGCGCATGCGGCTCCTCGCCGCCCTCTAGCGCCCGCCAGAAGGGCGTATAGACCCGGTAGGGACCGCCGGATTTCGTCTGCAGCCGGGATGGTTCATGCAGCAGGTGCCCGGAAAAGCTGCGAACGGTCAGGTCATCGTCGCGCAGCTTCTGCTTCAGCGCCTTGTCCGTCGCCACGCCTGTTGGATCGTAACGGCGGTTCCAGAACACTGCGTCAGCGCCGGTTTCGGATATCAGCTGGCGCAGCGTCTCGCCGGCGTCGCCGCTTGCAAGAACAAGGCGACCGCCGATTTTTTCCAGCGCGGCGGAAAGGCAGGCGAGGGAGTGGTGAAGCCACCATTCCTGCGCGCCGCCGAGCGGGCCGCAGGATTTTTCCCTGACATAGACGGGGATGACGGGGCCGCCATGCTCCACGGCGGCAAGCAGGGCAAGATTGTCCGAAAGGCGCAGGTCCTTGCGGAACCAGACGATGGCGGGGGAGGCTGTTGTCGGCATGAAAGGACCCGGTTCACTTCCGCTTGAACGAGTGTTGAGACGCTTTGTTCCGCAAATCGGCTAGAATGGAAAGATGGAGGTACATGGTTTCTCGAGGGTTATTTTTTCGCCCTTGAAACCGCTGATGAAGGGAACCAACTGGAGGGGCCGGCGTTTGTCGCGGGTTAATAGAGCATGGAAGTGCAATCAATGTTGCTGAACGACGTTAAGTGGGAAAAGCCGGTTACCATCTCCCTTGAAAACGGTGCTCCCCGGATTTTCAATGGCGTTTACGAAGCCTTCGATTTTCTTCAGCACGAATGGCCCGAACGTGGCGACAAGGCGCATGAACAGGCGCTGCGTCTGTGCCGCGCCTCGCTGATGGGCGATGTGGCGGGAGAAATCGCCCGCACGGCTTTCGTTGCCGCCAGCCGGCAGGCGCAATGCCTTGTAGAAGAGCAGGGCAAAATCGCATCCTGAGCGGATTTTCAGGACTGACGCGTAAAGGGCCACCCGCCAAAAACGGGTGGCCTTGTTTGTTGAGAGGCAGGAAACGGGTTGTTTCGCATGCGGGATATGGCATCGTGCATGCGAAAAGGCGAATGAGTGACGGCAATGAGCAATAACTACGGCTATATTGTTTTTCCGACGGCCCTTGGCCATTGCGGCCTTGCCTGGGCGGGGCGGGGTATCGCGCGTCTGCAATTGCCCAGCTCTGACGCCGGTGAGACTGAAAAACTTCTCCAGAAGCGCCTGCCATCCGCCTGCATTGCCGTTCCGGAAACACGCACGCGTGAGGTGATTGCAATGATCACCCGTTATTTCGGCGGCGAGCAGATCGATTTTACGACCGTAGAACTCGATCTCGCCGGACAGGAGCGATTTTTCCTCGATGTTTACGCTGTTGCGCGGCAGATCGGCTGGGGCGACACCACGACCTATGGCGGCATCGTAAAGACGCTAGGCCTCGGCATGGAAAAGGCCCGCGATGTCGGTCAGGCCATGGCGAAAAATCCGGTGCCACTGATCATTCCCTGCCACCGGGTTCTCGCTGCCGGCGGCAGGCTTGGCGGCTTCTCCGCACCGGGCGGAACCACCACCAAATTGCGCATGCTGGATCTCGAAAATGCCGGCCGCAGCCGCGCCGATGAGGCGCAGGGCAGCCTGTTCTAAGCAATGACAGATCAGCGCACATGAATAGGTGTCTGATTTCTGCCCATTTCTCGTCAAATTGTCGCTAAATTGTCACAATACACGGGCGCCCTCTAACATAAGGGCGAGACGTTTGAGAGTATCCGCGTTAATTCTATCCGTTGCCTTGTCTTTTACAGTCGTTGCATCGGCCTCGGCCGGCATGCTGAACCAGGCGGAAAAATACACCGGGCTGCACGAGTCCAAGAACAACAAGAGCCTCAAGAATATTCTTGGCGCAAATCCCCGCAGCACCCCATGGTGCGGCCTTTTCCTGCATGCTGTCGCCAGCAAGGCCGGCCGGCAGTCTCCCAAATCCTATGGATTTGCGAAGTCCTGGACATCCTTCGGTTATGCCGTTCCGGTGGGCCAGGCCAAGCCGGGCGATGTCGTTGTCATTCGCAACGGCCGCGGTTATCACGCCGGCATTTTGAAAAGCATGAGCGGCAAGACCGCCCAGATCCTCGGCGGCAATCAGTCCGGCCGGGTGCAGGTGTCGAACTTCAATCGCAAGGCCATCGTGTCGGTCCGTCGATAAAATCTCCAGACATTCCTTTGATAAAGGCGGGCTTTGACCCGCCTTTTCCATTTTCGGCCTATGGCTGCTCTCTGGTGCCCGGCGCCGCCTCGCGCTGGTCGTCGTCCTCAAGGTCCGTAGCGACGATAAAGGCATCCTCATGCTGCCTTGCCGCCTGCCGGCGTGCACGCAGGCTCATGCTCTCGTCCGGGTAAATCTCGCCGTCCTTTGCTTTCAGCTCGCTGTCGGTTTCGAAACGCGCGACATCCTCGTCGCGAATATCAAGCGGTTCGGTTTTCGGCTTTTGCGGGGTGTTCATGAAATGGTCTCCTGCGGGTTTCTGCAGGGCAAACGATCCGCGGTCGACAACGGTTCCCTTTCACGCGGAAATGCTCACCCGCGACGAAACCGCGCGGAACAAACTCTGGCTTTTTTTGTTTTTTCAGTGGCACAATCAAAACCGGTGCAACACGAAGAGGGAGGTCCGTTATGAGCCATGACCGCGAAGCCGCAATCCGTGAAAAAGCGCGCGCAATATGGGAGAGGGAAGGAAGACCCGACGGGCATCATGAAAGACACTGGATCGAGGCAGAACGGGAACTTTCCGCAGATGCGGAAGCGGCAAAGTCCAAAAGCGGGAATGGCGTGAAGAAGCCAGCTGCCGCGAAGGCGTCAGCGAAGAAAACGCCAGCGAAAAAGGCAGCCTCGGCAAAGGCCAAATCCCCGGCGGTAAAATCGCTTGAGAAGGAGCAGAAATCTGCGGTCAAGAACAAGGACGACGATTTGACCGAGAGCCTTGAGGAGAGTTTTCCGGCAAGTGATCCGCCGGCACTGACCAACGCCACAAGGGCGACGAAACGGGTGGTCAAGAAGACCTGACCGTTTGACGGCTGAATAATCGGGAATTCAGGAAAATCCCCGATCCAAATCGGGCGAATTGCAGCGGCACTTCGCTCTTCAAAACATGTTTTTGAGAGAGATGGCTCCCCGGGCCGGATTCGAACCGGCGACCTGTCGATTAACAGTCGAATGCTCTACCGCTGAGCTACCAGGGAACGTGCACCGCTTGGCGCGGTGTGAGCGGGGTAATACAAATGCTTTTCCGATTTGCCAAGCGGTTTTTTCAAAAAAAACGCATTCCTCTTGTTTTATCCCTCCAGAGTCCCGATTTTCCGGGCTTATCGGCGGTGAAAAAATTATCCACAGGCCAGATGAAAAAGGGCAGGATGGAATGAAATTCGGTATCGACCACAGAACGCATCGTCTCCATGTCGGAAAATGGAGCATTGCCATGCCGCGTTCGCGCGTCGGCAGGATCGCGACGGGCTCGGCTCTGGTGGTGGGCGGAACGCTGGGTTTCCTGCCCGTCCTTGGCTTCTGGATGATTCCGCTTGGTCTCATCGTGCTTTCCCACGATCTGCCCGTGGTTCGCCGCCTGCGGCGACGGCTGGCGGTCTGGTGGGCGTCGCGGCAGAACAGCCGCGACAGCCGTAATGGCGGCCGGTGATAGGTCTAAGCGCCGAAGGAGCTGCTGATGCCCTGGCCGGCCCAGAAAGCCGCATAGGCGAGCGCTGCGAAATAAATCGTCGTCAGACCCAGGAAAAGATAGCCGCCGAGCACGGTGACGCCATCCCGCTGAATCATCCCGGCCGAAAAAAGCAGGATCGCGACGCCCGGAAGGGTGTTGGAGAAGGGAATGAAGCCGAGCGGCATCATCAGCAATACGCCCGCCGTCATCAGCGCAAGCCCGTTTATCCGGTTGGCGATGATGCCCGTCGTCAGCGCGGGAATGCGCGGACGGATGAAACCATCGAGCTTGGAGACAATGGCGACGCCTTTTTGAAGGGCGGGAACAAGCTTTGCCGTTTCCATCTGCCGGTCAAGAATTTTTGCCGGCAACCATGGCAGGCGATTGAGGGTGATTGCCAGACTGACAAGGATGATCGCTGCGCCAAAGACCGTGCTGACGCCGGGAATGGAAACCGGAATGAGAAAGGGTAGAGAGGCGATCGCGCAGATGAGCAACAGGCCCTGTTCGCCGATTGCTTCCATCAACTCGCGCAACGTGATCGTCTGACCCTGCAGCTTTCCTATCAGCTTCTCAAGCGTCGTGCTGAGCTTTTCAGACGTATCAGTGAATGCGAATTCGTTCGTCATACGGCTTCCCGGGAGTTGTTTTAACTCCGGGCTTGATAACATTCATCCGGCCCAATGCCTATCGTTGATAGAAACGGAGCCTTTCACATTTGGTCGAGTGGTTCCGTCCTGCTCAGTGCGAAACCCAGCTGCTGTAAGCCCCTGCAAGAAGAACCACCAGCAGAATGACAAGTATGACCGGATTGATCGATGTAACGAAGCTTACATATTCCATGATAACTTCCTCCTCTTCCGTCCACCTTCATTCTACAGCAAAAAGGCGAGCTCATCTACCACAGGGTGAAATTTCGCATCGCAGCAACCGGCTCTCGGTATGGGCGGGAAATGCTCGTCATTATGATTTTTTGCGATGCAAAAATAAATTTTCCAACATTTGCCATTCTCTTGCGTTGTCTCTAATTCTCATTCGGGTTCGGTCTCTCCCGCCCGCCGGCCGCCGTCGGCAAACCACATGAATCACCGCCGGCCTGCCCTGGCTCCTTCACTCCGCAACACTCTTCCCCGGGGACATGAAATGCTGAAAAACATCTATGCCTGGACGATGGCGCTCGCTGCGCGCAAAACCGCCGTATGGTGGCTGGCGATCGTGGCTTTCGTGGAAAGCTCCGTCTTCGTCGTGCCTGCGGATGTGCTTTTCCTGCCCATGGTGCTGGCCAAGCCGAAAAAGGCGATGTTTTATGCCCTCGTGGCAACCGTCGCCTCGGTTCTCGGCGGCATCGCTGGCTGGTTCCTCGGTCACTATGCCTTTGAGAGCATCGCGCGGCCCATTCTCGAATTTTACGGCAAACTCGACAGCTTCGAGCATCTGAAGAGCTCGGTGGATTACGAGACCATCGTTCTCCTGCTGGTGACATCGGGCCTCGCGCATCTGCCCCCGATCAAGGTCGTCACGATTCTCTCCGGTGCGGCCAATATCAGCCTTGGCCTCTTCATTCTTTCGGCTGTCGTCACGCGCGGCGCGCGTTTTTTCATCCTTGCCGGGTTGCTGCAGAAATACGGTGAATCGGTACGCCATTTCATCGAAAAACGTCTCGGCGCCATCACCGCTGCGGCCGCCGCCGCACTCATCGCGGTCTATGCCGTCTACGTTTTTGTGCGTTGATCAAGCGCAAATTTTCTACTCTTACAATACTGTCGCAGAACTTTCAGCTTACTGTCAGAATCCACCTGTATCGGTTCTCTCGTCGAATGAGGGAACCGTTTTATTATGCGAAGATTCTGGAAGTGCTCCTTTTGGGGCATGGGTATTGCTGTGCTTGCCACAGGCGGTTATCTCTACGCCATTCAGCTCCTCGGCAATTTTCACGAGGTAGTCGCGGGGCAGCTTTATCGCTCCAACCAGCCGAGCAATGAGCAGCTCGTCCGCTATACCAGGGACCATGGTATCAGGACGGTCATCAATCTGCGCGGTGCGAATGAAGCCAAGGCCTGGTATCGGGATGAGGTCGAGACCTCCCGCGAGCTCGGATTGAATCACATCGATTTCGGCATGTCGGCCAGCCAGGAGCTTGACATGAACAGGGTCAACGAGCTGGTCGCGATCATGCGCGATGCGCCGAAACCCATTCTCATTCATTGCAAGGCCGGTGCGGACAGGACAGGCCTCGCCACCGCTCTCTATCTCAGCCGCGTCGCACGGTTTGATGAGGAACAGGCGGAAAGCCAGCTTTCCTTCCGCTTCGGCCATATCGGCATTCCCTATCTGTCGCAAACCTACGCCATGGACCGGACGTGGGAAAACGCGGAAAAGATGCCTGTCATCGACGATTTCGCGATCGCGTCCAACGAATATTGAACATCGCGTGGGGCAGGCGGTGTAGGCAACAGATGCCGGCACCGCCCTTCGTCGGGACACCTTGCCGGCTACGCCCACACAGCGGACTACCACGCAGCCTTAAACTTATCCCATCGCCCCGGCAGCCGATATGGCGGAGGATTTTTGTCCAAGGCTCAATCGCTCATCAGGCTTGCCGGTGTGTCATCGCGCCCAAAAGACTGTGGCGGAGACGATTCTAATCCCGCCTCGCGTCGGGCTTCCACCCGCGGGTATATCCATTTCCCATGATGGCGACCGCAAGGGAAAGCTGTTCCTGCAAATGCTCGATTTCGCCGAGAAGCGCTTCGACAGCCGCCTTCGCATCGCCGTCATGACACTGGATGACATATCCCGCTATGTCGTCGGGCCGTGTAGGGGTGATTTTTTCAGCGTCGGGCATAGTGGATGACCTCTCTTTTGTTCACTAAATGTTCTAATTTTAGCGGAGAGTCAACAAGGCAATGCGCGCTGTCCTTCTAAGGCTAGCGGCTTTACACCTGAGCTTATATTGTCGGGAATTTAACCGGAGAACGCTCTCGATCAAAAATGGGGATCGAGAAGAGAACGGTCGGAGCACGGGATTCTGGCCCAAAACCCCTACGGCTTGGTGCCGCAGAATCAAACGTTAATGAACGGACGGATCGTCGCCATCCAGGAAGCTGCGAATCCCATCTTTCTCACAAGTGGCCAGGAATTCTTCCCAGGCGTCTTTGTCGGTAGCGAAAGGTTCGTCCCAGGTGGTGACGTCATCGTGCTCGCTGATAACCTCGAGCGTCCAATCCTGCTGGGTACCAGCGGGCCGGTAGATATCAACAAGGACGGTGATGCCCTCGTCTTCAAACTCGCCCGAGAATTCTGAGTGTTCTATTTTCGGTTTTTTTGCCATCTCAGCACACTTCGTTCTCAAGGCTTGGATAAATGCACACCCGAACAGGGTCGTTTAAACTCGCGCATAGCGCTCATTACTAGAGAGCTAAAACAAATATAGCCAGCTCTGGGGGAACTGGCTATCTATCTGATTTTAATGGTCGGAGCGGCGGGATTCGAACCCACGACCCCTTGACCCCCAGTCAAGTGCGCTACCGGGCTGCGCTACGCTCCGAACCTGAAAGCCGTTTATATATAAGCCTGTTAGGGTGCAAGCGGAAAATGGTCTTTTCATAAAAAAAGGAACAAAAGGTGTGGACGGCAGGAAGGGGCCGGGGCAGGGTGATGCTTCCCGGCATGGGCGACCGTCAAACGCGTGACACATCCTCTTTCCATCATTGCCGGAACAAGCTGCGTTCTTCGGCGTTCAATCGCAGCGGAATTGAAACTCAGGGAGACGAACTATGTCCGAACTCGTCGTTGTTGGTTTTGACGGAACGGAAGTGGCCGACAGGGTGCTTCTGAAGCTTGCAGGCCTGAAAAAGGAATATCTGGTCGATCTGGAAGATGCCGTGGTCGTCGTTCGCGATGAAGACGGCAAGGTGCATCTGAAGCAGAGCGTCAATCTGACGGCAATCGGCGCAAGCTCCGGTTTCCTGTCTGGCGGTCTGTGGGGCGGCCTTGTCGGCCTGCTGTTCCTCAATCCGCTGGCGGGATTTGCCATCGGCGGCGCGATTGGCGCCGGCACGGGCGCCCTTGCGGGTTCGCTGACGGATTTCGGTATCGACGATGATTTCATCAAATCACTCGGCGAGACCATTCCCAATGGTTCTTCGGCGCTATTCGTGCTGATCCGCAAGGTGCAGCCGGAAAAGGTGCTGGCAGAATTCGAAGGCCTGCGCGGGCGGGTCATCAAGACCTCGCTGTCGCCGGCGCAGGAAGCGCAGCTGCAAAAGGCGCTCTCTGGTGGAACCGAACCGGCCACCGCGCCTGCCGTCTGAGCAGACGAAAAAGCGACGCTGCGGCATGTTCCATGTCGCAGCGATCCGTTCAGTCCTCGGGAAATCTGGCTTTATACGGTCAGGGTGCCGTTTTTCGCCTGTGGCCAGGTGAGATAATAATAACGGCTGCCGACGCTGCCGAAAAACGCGTTGTCGCCGGAAACAGTGTCGACATAGGCGCCGGTCTCGCTTCTGGCATAAGCCGAGCCGTCGCGTTTGAGATGGTCTTTCAGAAAGTCGCTCCATCCCGTCGTGGTGATCTCCGTCGTCGGCTTGGAGGTGGTTTTTGTATCGGAGGCCACGTCCCACGCCTTGATTTGGGCGCCCTCGGCGGGATCGGAGACCGTCAGCGTGCCTGTTGTCAAAGCCTCCAGCATGGCCTTGGCCTGCGAAGCCTTGTCCGGGTCCCTGGTCAGTTCTTCCAGCATCTCCTTCAGCTCCTTCATGAAATCGGCCTTGCTAATATCGCCGGAAGAAAGCTGCGTATCGGTATCGTCGGTCTGCGTGTCTTCGCTCGAGGTCTGGGAATATTGCGCCAGAAGCTGGGTGAGGCGCGTATTGGTGGAAGAAGATGAGGTGTCAAGCCCGTAGGAATCGAGGAGAGCCGCCCGCGTCGAGGAGGATGTGGCAGGGGAATTGTCTTCCTGCTCCTTGATGGCCTTGAGGGCGAGCCTGGTGGCGGTGAGGCGGGTGGACAGGTCGATGGAGGAGACCATTGCGCTAGCTGTTTCCTTGATCGGGCGATACGGATCATTCGTACCGAACCGGCGCAGCGGGCATCGATCCCGCCTTTCGTCCTCTCTCATAAGAAGACCGGGTACATCCCGGCCGTGTTCGGCGTGGGATGCACCCGGTCTTAATGGTCGGACTTTGCGCGACGCTTGCGGATCAGTTCTCCTGAACGGAGACGCCGTTCGGGCCGATATTCATCTCGATCCCCTTCGGCTTGCTTTCCTCGTGCCAGACATAAGCCCCAAGGCCAACAAGGACCACCAGGAGTGCGCCGATGATGAGATAGAGATTATTGGTCTGCGTCATAAGATGTCTCCCCGTTTAACAATCAGAATCGGGGGCTAAACGCATGAAATGGCGTAAGGTTCCGTAAGGGGAAGCGTTTTAGGCGGCCCGCGCGCGGCGGTGTAGGCTTTCGCGCTTCTCAAGCGCCATGCATCCCCACAATATGCCCAGCAGCAGGAAGAAATGCCGCCAGTGGTCGGTATCAATGACGGCGCCGATCATTACATGTCCGACGAAGGTCACCCAGGAAATGATCAGGAACGGCTGCCACGGGCGTGGCCGCAGCAGATGCCTGAAACCTGCGGCAATGGTCCAGCAGATCAGGACCAGATAGATGACGAAACCGAACCAGCCATGCGTGGTCAGGCTCTTCAGCCAGATATTATGTTCGGCGGCGGGGAAGATATTGTCGAACACCATGGGGCCGATGCCGAGCGGGTGTTCCATGGCGAGCAGGAAGCCGAGATAGTGGCGTGCAAAACGCCCGAGATGGCCGCCATCATAAGATTGCACCGCCGAAGCGCGGCTGGAGAACAGATCCGCCACCTGCTTGAACTGCAGCGCGATGATGACCGCCGCAACCATCAGCCCGGCGGCGACGAGAAACAGCACGAGGATTTTCAGACGAAACGCAGCCGTCCGTTCCTTCAGCAACATGACGAAGACGAGGAGAATGGTGGCGAACAGAAACAGGCCCCAGGCCGCGCGCGAGAACGACAGGAACACGCCAAGCGACAGGATGAGCAGCCCGACGATCCGCCAGGGCGCATGCATCGCCTTGCCGGTGAGAAGGCCGTAGATCAGGTAAAGCGAGGGTGTCACCAGAAAGGGACCGAAGACGTTCGGGTCCTGAAAGGCGCCTTTTGCGCGGTCGTAGAGGGTGAAGACCTCAAAACCCGGAATGGCGTGGAAATATCCGATGATGCCGAGCAGCGCTGTGATCAGCGCTGCCGTAAGCCAGGCCCGGAAAATCAAAAGCAGCCGCTGGTACTTGTCCTCCACGATCGCCGCATAAAAAACCGAGGTCAGCGCCAGGAAGGTCGAGACGGCGAGATAGAGCGGTCCCTCATCCAGATCGGCCATGGTGGTGAGCGAAAGATAACCGCCGACATTAAAGGCAAGCAGCAGGCACAGAAGCAGGACGACGGTGCGCGAAAGGCGAAGGCCAAGCAGGAACCACACGGCCACTTGTCCCACCATCATCAATTCATAAGGGGCCGGTTCGGAGATGACGAAGCCGGAAAGGAACACGCCGAAGGCGATGAAGAACGATCCGATGAGCCGCATGGTGGCCAACGGTGCGTCGAAATTCGCCGCGTGCTGGTAACCGGTGTGGGTCAATAGGCGTTTTCCGATTTGAGCAGCCGTATCGGCGTGAGGAACAGGATCTTCAGATCGAGGAACAGTGACCAGTTCTCGATGTAATAGAGATCATATTCGGTGCGGAACTTGATCTTGTCGCCGTGGTCGATCTCGCCGCGCCAGCCGTTGATCTGCGCCCAGCCGGTAACGCCGGGCTTCACCTTGTGGCGCGCGAAATAATGCTCCACCACCTCGGTATATTTCAGATCGCCCGTCTGGGCATGAACGGCGTGCGGGCGCGGCCCAACGAGCGAAAGATCGCCATAGAGAACGTTGAAGAGCTGCGGCAGCTCGTCCATCGAGGATTTGCGCAGGAAGCGGCCGACGGGTGTGACGCGGGGGTCGTTCTTCGTCACGGCCTTTTTAGCGGTGGGATCGCTGAGTTCCGTATACATGGAACGGAACTTCCAGACATTGATCGTTTCATTGTTGAAGCCGTGGCGCTTCTGCTTGAAGAGAACAGGGCCTTTCGAGGTCGTTTTCACCGCAATTCCCGCCCCCACCATCACCGGCCACAAAATGGCGATACCGATGAGGCTGAAAGTAATGTCGAACACCCGTTTCGCCACCGAATCCCAGTCACGGATCGGCTTGTCGAACACATCGAGCATCGGCACCTTGCCCACATGGGAATAGGCGCGGGGACGGAAACGCAATTTATTGGCATGCGCCGCGATGCGGATATCGACCGGCAGTATCCAGAGCTTGTGCAGGAGCTGGAGAATGCGCGCCTCGGCACTGAGCGGCAGGGCGATGATCAGCATGTCAAGCTTCGTCAGACGGGCAAACTCCACCAGTTCAGCAAAGGTGCCAAGTTTGGGATAACCGGCGACAACTTCGGGAGAGCGGGCGCTTTTCCGGTCGTCAAAGATACCGCAGATGCGGATATCGTTATCGGATTGCTGCTCCAGCGAGCGGATAAGGTCCTTGGCGGTATCGCCACCGCCGACGATGACGGCGCGGCGCTCCATGACGCCGTTGCGGCCCCAGTGGCGAATGGCAAAGCCGAGGATCAGTCGATCGGCGAAGATCGCGATCGCACCCGTTGCGTACCAGATGCCGAAAGCCTGCCAGGAGTGCAGCGCATCGGGAAAGAAGAGGAGAAGGAAACAGGCAATTCCCACGAAGGAGAGACAGACAGCGCCCTGAATGCGAGCGAACATCTTTAGTGGCGTGCGCAGCGTCGGAAGCTGATAACAATCACCCGCCTGCAGAAGAAAGACGCAGAGCGCCGCCCCCAGCACGCCACCGCCGAACACCGCCAGAAATGTTTCGAGACCGCGATCGGCTGCGATGCCGTTGACGATGGCGGCGATGACCACGAGCATCGTGAATTCGAGAAGCCGCAATTGCCCGATCACCATATTGGGCGAATGATTGCCGGCGCGAAGCTGGTTGGCGATCTGCCGAGCAAGCGGATTGAGAACGACGGGTTCGGATGCGGAGGATTCTCCGGTTTGACGCTCGGAGATTTTCTTGCGCAATGACGCCAGATCGAATTGCAGTCTGTCCTTGTCAGTCTTGGTCATTGCTTTGGTCCGCACCCTCCAGCGCATCGACCTGAAAACCGCACAGATTTTCAACCGGAACGATACGCAACCTCAAAGTGGTAGAGCGCCCTTTGTGCATCCGGGTGGATGGCCGCGCTCTACGAGCAGAAAACTAGCCGAAACATGCTAAGAAACGTTTATGATCAGTTTCTACAGGACGGCTGGAATATACAATTAAAAATCGTGTTTTTAAAATAACTTTAGCTCGTCAGCAGGTCGCGATAGAGCTTCATCATCTCATCGGCCATAACAGGGGTTGAAAATTTCGCCTTGAAGCTGTCGGGGTGCGGCATGACCCGCTGCGCCCAATCGGCATCCTCGGCATCCTTGACCATGATGCGCGCCAGCGCATCGGCATCGCCCGCCGGGACGAGCGCCTCGCTGTCTTCTCCGAGGATTTCGGGAATGCCGCCGACATGCGAGGCAATGACCGTCTTTCCCGCCGCAAGCGCTTCCAGCACGATATAGGGCATGGCTTCGGCGCGCGAAGGCACCACCACCGTCGTCGCCAGTTCGAAAGCCTGTCTGGCGGGCATGGCCGCATGCATGGAAATCCGCCGGGAAAGCCCGGCCTTGTCGATCATCGCGGCATATTTGTCCCTGTCCGGTCCATCGCCGACGATCACGCCGGACATGGGCTGGCCGAGGCTGCGTTCCATTTTCGCGAATGCCCTGATGAAGACATCCGGTCCCTTGAGATCACGGAGCATGCCGATGTAGAGGAAACGGGCCGTATCATCGCGGGCGGGGACGGTTTCGAACTCGCTTTCCTGCACGCCGTTATAAATCATCGCGGTGTGGGTGCGCGGCTTGCCGACCTTGGCTTCGTAAGTCGTCTGCTCGAAATTGCAGACGAAACAGAGCGCATCGGTGAAATGCTCCTGAAACCGCTCCAGCCGCAGGAAGAGCTGCCCCTTCAGGCTGTTTCTGGCATAATGCAGGCTGCCGCCATGCGGGGAATAGAGGCGGGCTACGCGATACCTGTTCGCCCGCAGGAGTGAGCCGATCAGCCGGGCAAGAGCGCCACCCTTGGCGCTGTGCCCGTGCAGAATGTCCGGCCGCAAACTTTTGATGTGCTTGTAGGATTTCCACAGCGCCATGAGGTCGCCGGGGCTGATGGACCGCCGGATGGGCAGGCGGGTGAGCCCAAGCTCCAGCATCGGCGTGATCTGTTCGAAAAGCCGTTCCTCATGCGCACCGCCGGTGGAACTGTCGCAGACGATGCCGACCTTGTGGCCCTGTTTGACATGTTCCTCGATAAGGTCGCGCACATGGCGGAAAACGCCGCCCACCGGGGAGCGGAAGCAGTGAATGATGCGCAGGGGAGGGCCGTCATCCGACACGTTCGCCGCTCCGTTTTCAGAAGAAGCGTTCGCGTACATAGACGGTATCACCCGCCAGAATGGGGGCGGTGATCCCGATCCGGCCGGTCATCACCTCGGCATTGATCTTGCGGGTGATGTCGACATCGGCCTGGTTGGCGCGCGGGGTGAAGCCGCCGGCAATGGCGATGGCGTTCTGTACCGTCATACCAGGCACATAGGAATATTGGCCGGGACGGCCAACTTCGCCCATGATGAAGACCGGACGATAACGGTCGATCTCGATCGTCACGTCGGGATCGCGCAGATAACCCTGGCGCAGCTTGGCGGCGATGGCCGCTTCGAGCTGCGGCAGCGTCTTGCCGCGCGCCGGAACCTGGCCGACCAGCGGGAAGGCGACGTAACCGGCCTGATCGACCGTATAGGTATTGGTCAGCCCGGCCTGCTCGAACACGTTGATGCGCAGCCTGTCGCCGCTATCGACATGATAGGGTTGCAGGGCAGCCTCATTGAAGGACCTCGGCGCGGGTTGATATGCCGCGCAGCCGGAAAGGGCCGTCAGAACGGCAAGCGTCAGTGCGGTGACATGTCGTGATCCGGCGAGCGGCATCTGATCTGGCTCCGAGTCGATCTTTGATCATTCTTATCGTTCTGTTAGGGTTAATGTGCGGTAAACAACCCGGGCGAGCGATGGTAATATCAGCTTTATTTCGTCGGATTCTCCGGGATTAACTGTTGTGTTACCGGCAAGACTTAAACTTCGCGAAAATTGGCCATCTATATTTGAGCGCCCGAGGTTTGTCTCGGTTACGGAGCCTGCATGAACGGCGATCGCATTGACGACAGGGATGTGGATATCGATCTTGCGCAGCTTGTCGCAGCCATATGGCAGCGCAAGGGACGGATCGCGGCGATCACGCTTCTGGCCGGAGGCTCCGCCTTCGTGATATCAAGCATGATGTCGCCCGCCTACAAGGGCGAGGCGCGCGTGCTCATCGAATCCCGCACCGCCTCCTTCGGCGCTTCGCAGCAGTCCAATGCGCCCGCCGAGCCCGTGCTCGATGAATTGACCGTTTCCAGCCAGGTGCAGATCATGCAGTCGGTCGATCTCATCAAGCAGGTCGCCAAAGACATGAAGCTCTACGAGCTGGATGAGTTCGATCCGGAAGCCCATCCTTCGCTCATTTCGCAGCTGCTGGTCGCCGTCGGCGTCAAGAAGGACCCGCTTCAGGTGCTGCCCGAAGAACGGGTGCTGAAGGCCTTCCGGGAGAAGCTGCAGGTCTATCAGGTCGAAAGCTCGCGCGTCATCACCGTCGAGTTCTCCTCGCAGGACCCCAAGCTTGCCGCCGCCATCCCCAATGAGATGATGAAGGCCTATATCGCCCTGCAGAGCGGCGCGAAACTGGATACAAGCACGGAAGCGGCGCGCTGGCTGGAACCGGAAATCGCCAATCTGCGCGAAAAGGTGCGCGACGCCGACAGGAAGGTCGCAGATTACCGCGCTTCGTCCGATCTTCTCTCGGCGGGGCAGGGCGAAACCCTCGCCACCCGCCAGCTCAGCGATATCTCCACCGAACTTGGCCGTATCCGCGGAGAGCGCGCCAATGCGGAGGCGCGGGCGGAAGGCGTGCGCAACGCGCTTGCTACCGGCCGTCCGCTTGATACTTTCCCCGATGTCGTCGGTTCCCCGACGATCCAGAGGCTGAAGGAAAACGAAACCACGATCCGCAGCCAGATTTCCGATCTCTCGTCTTCAATGCTGGAAGGCCATCCGCGCATCCGGGCGCTGCGCAACCAGCTCGACGGCATACAGCGGCAGATTCAGGAGGAAACCCGCAAGGTGCTGGCAAGTCTCGAAAACGAGGCCAATGTTTCGCGTCTGCGGGAACGGCAGCTGATCCAGCAACTGAACATGCTGAAATCGGAAAGCGTGCGTGCGGGTGAACAGCAGGTCGGCCTCAACGATCTGGAGCGGGAAGCTTCGGCGCAGAGGCAACTTCTGGAAACCTATCTTGCCCGTTATCGGGAAGCGACGTCGCGCGCCGGCTCGGTGGATTCCACGCCGGCCGATGCTCGTGTCATTTCGACGGCGGTGGAGCCGCGCGAACCCTATTTCCCGAAGATCGGCGCCATTACCATCGTCGTTACTCTGGCGGCCTTTCTGCTGTCCTGCATCGTGGTCATGCTGGTGGAGCTTTTCACCGGCCGGGCCTTGAAGCCGATGGGCCGGAAGCAGGTTCCGCCGCTCTCCGATCCGCCTTCCCCTTCGCGTGCTCCAGCCGATCCGGACAAGGCAACGGATATGCCGGAACAGCCTGTTGCCGTGCATCATGAGAGCATACCGTCTGCTGCGCGGGCCATGCCGGTTGCGGCATACCAGCCCGCTGCCGAAAAGGAGCAACGGCACCTGCCGGCTGTAGCCGCTACCGCCACGCTGGCCCCGCCGGTGGAAGCTGTCGCGGCTGCGAAGGAAGAGGCAGTGGAAGAGGACGTCGACACTTCTGACGATTTCTCGATCGATGCTGTCGCAGGTTTCCTGGCCAGCCGTCTTGCCAAACCGGTTGCCGCCATTGTGTCTCCAGCCGGTGATAGCGGTTCGACAACGACCGTCATGCTGGCTCGCGCTTTGTCCGAGATGGGCCGTTCGGTCGTTCTCGTTGACATGACGGCGTCTGCCTGTCCGACGCGGCTGATGGCGCCGGAAGCCGGGCTTCCCGGTGTCATGGACCTTCTGGCGGGTGCGGCCGCCTTCGGTGAAACCATTCACAGTGACCGCCTGTCCGACGCCCATATCGTGCCGCGCGGCAATGCGCAGCCGCGCGAGGCCATGCGCGCCATAGATCGCCTGACGATGATCCTCGGCGCGCTCTCCGACGCCTATGATACGGTTCTCGTCGAATGCGGCGCGGTGCAGATTTCGAGCCTTGGGAAAATGCTGCGCAACCTGCCGGCGGAAATCATCGTCTCGGTTCCCGGCAAGGATAGCGAACTTCTGGAAAAGACGCTCGGTGAACTGGTTGACCAAGGCTATGAACAGGCATTGCCGATGACCGGTATGCGCAAGCCGGACCGTCTGAGCGCGGCGTGATCTGCGCTCAGTCGGCAGCGGTGTCCGTCTTCGGCCGTCCGGCACGAAAACGCTGAATCAACGCATAAAGCGCCGGATTGGATTTGATCAGGCTCTTCGTCCGGGCAATGGCGACATAGACCGAGGCCGCTGCGCGACCCTTCAATGTCACCGGTAGGAATATATCGTGCTGCACGGTGAAAAGCGGGCACCAGCTGCGCTTATAGAGCTGGTCGCCGACGCCGAAATCGAAGATCGCCGCCTTCTCTCGACACGCCCTTTCGATCATCAGCCAGAACAGCAATTCGCCGGGGCTGAGTTCCGAAACGGACTCGTCGATCGAGCCGAACTGGCAGATGATGTGATCCTGCTTGCGCGAAAGGCCGGCTATCGCGGCAATGACGCCCTCGTTTTCACCATGAAGGCGAATGGCATGCAGTTCCAGCAGGCTGCCTGTGCCCGTCTCGGGAAAATTGGCGAGATCGTAGAAGAAATCCTTCACAGATTGATTGCGAAAGACATCCGGAATGCCCTGCGAGGCGAAACGGGCGGCCTTCTGGCGGAAAAACGCCTGCAACAATTCGCATCTTTCCTGTGGCGAACGCGCGATCACATGGCTGTAACCGCCCATTTCCTCGGCCCTTCGGCTCTGGATGCGGAATTTCTTCCGTCGCCTCTTGGCATTGACCTGCCGAAGCGTGGCCTCGAAGCTCTCGAGCAGGGGAAGCTGGAAGGCCGGATTCTGGTTTTCGACGGAAGCAAGATGCGAGAGGGGATTGGTCCTGCCGCGCCACGTCAGCGGTATGTTCTGCAAAGCCAGAATATCGGCCCGGCCATGCAGCAGCTTCCGCGCCTCGCGGGCAATTGCCGCCGCGATTTCCTGTCCGGCCTGTTCGGCAAAGGAGGGGTCGAAAAGCCCCGTATTGATATTGTTGAAACGGCCGCCGGGAAAACGTGCCTTGCGGATGCCGCCTTCCAGCACGATTTCGAGCGGAAGCAGGAAGATCGTCTTGCCGCCCTGCCGGCCGCGAAGTGTCAGGAGCGCGCTGTCCTGCGTTTGCGCCCAGATGGAGCACCAGCCAAAACCCTGATGCAGCGAATTGAGCGGGTCGCCTTCCAGCTGCTCCCAGTCGGAGCGGATGGTTGCGGCGTCATCGACGAGATCGATCAACAGACGATCAGCACTCCGCCGCTCGTTTTGCACGGCGGTCGGCGCTTGCTTGTCGCTGATAAAGACCGGCTCCTCAGCCGCCATCCACTCTCTCCGGTTGTTTCGGTCGGACTATATCGTTCAGCGGCAAACAATCGGTTTATAATATTGCGACCTGTGGATGTTATACAACGGCTGGCGCTCAGCCCTGTTTTTTAGGTCCGGCCATCCATTTGATGATCAGCATCGCCGGCAAAATCCACAAAATTCCGGTGAACACGAAATAAGCGAGATGCACCCACCAGGGCGATTGCGCCAGAGTCGCCGATGCAATGGCCGTCGCCACCACGGCGTAAACGACGACGAGGCAGATGATGACGACGGTGCCGATGAGCGATCTGAGGCGAGGATGCATGAAATCTTCCGTGATTGAACAGCTGTTGCGACTATACCGCCGCGACCGCATGCCGCAAACCCTGAGGCCTTGTTTTGTGGTGCCGGTTGGGGCTAATCAACATGACTGTATGAGGGAGACCTGAAAGATGCGTTCGAGCGGCATGACGATGGCAAATGGTTCTGCGGAAATGGTGGTGGAGGCTGCCCTGCAGAAACAGGAGAAGGACCGCCGCCTGCTGCGCATCTGGCTGCGCGTCGTGCTTTTCACGCTCGTCTGTCTGGTCCTCGTCGGCGGCGCCACGCGGCTTACCGAATCCGGCCTGTCGATTACCGAATGGAAGCCGATCCACGGCGCCATCCCGCCGCTTTCCGTTGCTGAATGGGAAGAAGAGTTCCAGCTCTACAAGCGCATTCCCCAATATCAGGAAATCAACAAGGGCATGTCGCTTGACGAGTTCAAGACGATTTTCTGGTGGGAATGGGCGCATCGCCTGCTTGCCCGCACCATCGGCATCATCTTCGCACTGCCGCTCGCCTTCTTCTGGCTGACCGGCCGCATCGAAAAGCGTCTGCGCCTGCCGCTGGTCGGCCTTCTGGCGCTTGGCGGCTTTCAGGGTTTTATCGGCTGGTGGATGGTATCGTCAGGCCTCGTCAACCGCACGGATGTCTCGCAATATCGCCTTGCCACGCATCTGACCATCGCCTGCCTCATCTTCGCGGGCTGCATGTGGATATTGCGCGGCCTGTCGCATCATTCGCCCGACGCCGCCGACGAAAAGACGGGCAGGGGCTTTGCTGCGTTGCTGACGGTGCTCTGTCTGTTCCAGATCTATCTCGGCGCATTGGTTGCGGGGCTGAATGCCGGCCTTTCCTATAATACCTGGCCGCTGATGGACGGCTCGCTGGTGCCGGGCGATCTCTTCCTGCAACAGCCCTGGTGGATCAACCTCTTCGAAAACCCCAAGACGGTGCAGTTCATCCACCGCCTCGGCGCCTATACGCTGTTTGCCGCCACGCTGTGGCATATGGTGTCGATGGCGCGCGCGCTGCCGAATACGCCACACGCCCGCCGCGCCGTACTGTTCTTCGTGCTGGTTTCCATTCAGGCGGCGCTCGGCATCACCACGCTTTTGATGCATGTGGATATTCATGTCGCGCTTGCTCATCAGGGCATGGCGCTGATCGTGCTTGGTTTTTCCGTCGCCCACTGGCGCGGGTTCATCGGCGAATATCCTGCGCCGGTTTCGGTCGAAATCAGGGACTAGAGTATGCAGGTTCATTCTGAACCTGCATACTCTGGATTCTTTTGTTTTCGTTTATCTTTTCGGGAAAACCGGGTTCCACTTTTCCCTGACAAACTCTGAGCCTGCTCAGAACTGTTTCAGGACGGCCTTGATGGTTGCCGCGACGGCGAGTTCGTTGTCGCGCTCTTCCGCATTATCGTCCTCTTCGTGCCACGTGGCCGAAAGGCAGCCATAGGCGAAGGCATATTGCAGCAACAGCCGTTCATCCCGTTGCAGCGTCTTAGCGAAAATCGCCGCCATGGAGGCGATGCGCGCCTCGCTACGGGTGAGGTCGAAACGGTCCAGCGGATTGGAGAACATGTTGGCGACGTCGAATGCCGCATCACCAATCAGGCCTGACGGGTCGATGATGATCCAGCCGCGTTCGCTGCGCATGATGTTCTCATGGTGCAGATCGCCGTGCAGCGGCTTGATATCCCGCTGCTTGCCGATCAGTTCCTGCGCAAGCGTGGCCGCCTCGATATAGGGGCTTTCCACGCCGTCAGTGCGGTCCTGTTCGGCCTTGCGGAACAGGCTTTCGAAATAGAGCGGCAGCGTCAGCAGGCTTGAGGGCGGCGTCTGCTGCGATGGCTGATGATATTCCAGCAGAACGTTAGCGGCGATTTCCGTGGTGGCATCGTCGTCACCGTCGCGGAACAGCACATCGCGCAGCGTCTCGGTTCCGGCATGCTCCATCAGCAGAATGTCGTCCGAGCGGTCGAGCAGCTCCACGCAGCCGACACCTGCGCGCCATGCGATGAAATCCGCACCGCGAAGGCTGTCTTTCAGCACTTTCTTTTTCAGGACCTTGGCAACGGCAAGGGAACCGTCCTTGCGCGTCAGTTCGTAAACGATGCCGGCTGGTGTATCGGCGATGCGTTTTGCGGCCTCGATATTCCACGAGGCCGGAAAAGATGGCGTGGTGCTGTTCATGCAAGTCTCATGCGGAGAGCATCAGTTCCATGTTCTGGACGGCCGCGCCAGACGCACCCTTTCCGAGATTGTCGAGCAGCGCGACGAGATTGATATGCTCGCCGCCCGGCGTACCGAAAACGAAGAGCTTCATCGTGTCCTTGCCCGCCAGTTCTTCGGCGTCAATGCGCGCGAGGCCCTTGCTTTCGGCCAGCGGCACGACGCTGACGATGTCCTGTCCCGCATAGTGGGCGCTCAGCGCCGCATGGATCGTTTCGATGGTCGCGCCTTCCTTCAGGTCAGCGGCAAACAGCGGCACCTGCACGATCATGCCCTGCGGGAAACGACCGACGGAGGGCGAAAACAGCGGTGCACGGTCGAGCTGACCGTGAATGGTCATCTCCGGCACATGCTTGTGCTTGAGCGTCAGGCCATAAAGGAAATTATTGGCGCTGATTGAGTCATCGCGGCTCTGGTCTTCCATCTGTGCGATCATCTGCTTGCCGCCGCCGGTATAGCCGGAAACCGCATTGACGCTGACCGGATAACCGTCCGGCAGGAGGCCTGCGGTGCGTAGCGGGCGCAGAAGGGCGATCGCGCCGGTCGGGTAGCAGCCCGGATTGGCGACGAGGCGGGCGGAACGAACCTTTTCGCCCTGTTCCTTATCCATTTCGGCAAAGCCATAAGCCCAGTCCTGATGGACGCGATAGGCGGTCGAGGTATCGATGATACGGACATTATTGTTGCCGGCCACCATGGAGACGGCTTCTTTCGAGGCATCGTCGGGCAGGCAGAGGATCGAAATGTCGGCGTTGTTGAGCATGTCCTCGCGCATCGCCGCATTGCGGCGCTCGGCCTCAGGGATGGACAGCAGCTCGATATCGCGGCGACCGGCAAGGCGCGTGCGGATCTGCAGACCCGTGGTGCCGTGTTCGCCATCGATGAAGATCTTCGCTGTCATGTCCTTGTCCTGACTTTTCAAAGGGTTGCGAGGGTATTCGGAATCAGTTCGGTAGGTGCCGTTTTCTTTGTCAGCCGGCCTTCGCCAGCCGTTCGGCACGCAGGCCAAGCATATACATTGCAACGGTGGCTCCGGCAATGGCGGTAATATCAGCATGGTCGTAAGCGGGGGCGACTTCCACGACATCGGAACCGCGAATATCCAGCTGGCCAAGCCCGCGTAGAACGGAGAGAATTTTCGCACTGGTCGGCCCGCCGGCGACAGGCGTGCCGGTTCCCGGCGCAAAGGCTGGATCGAGGCAATCGATATCGAAGGTCAGATAGGTGGGCATGCCGGCCGTGTGCTTGACGATCAGCGAGGCGATATCGCTCGCCCGCATTTCCTCCACCTCGTAACCATGGAGAATGCGAATGCCGAAATCGTCAGGCGCATGGGTGCGGATGCCGATCTGGATCGAACGGTCGGGATCGATCAGGCCATCGCGCACGGCGCGCGCCACGAAGGAGCCGTGGTCGATGCGCTTGCCGTCATCGAACCAGGTGTCCTGATGCGCATCGAACTGCACCAGCGCCAGCGGCCCGTGTTTGGCGACATGCGCCTTCAGGAGCGGCCAGGTAATGAAATGATCGCCGCCGAGCGTCAGCAGATAATCCGTCTTGGAGATGATCCGGCGCGCTTCCTTTTCGATCGTGTCAGGCGTTTTCCAGTGGTTGCCATAGTCGAGCAGACAGTCGCCGTAATCGATGGTGGGCATATGGGCGAAGAGATCGCGCGCGAAGGGATATTGCGGGTCGTTGTCGAAAATCGCCGAAGCCCTGCGGATAGCCTGCGGCCCGAAGCGCGCACCGGGGCGGTTGGAGGTTGCTGCATCGAAGGGAATGCCCCAGATGGCAGTCGATACGCCCTTGAGGTTCTTTGTATATTTGCGCCGCATGAAGGAGAGCGCACCCGCGTGGGTCGGGTCGGTGGCGGCAGATGTCAGCGTCGTGGCGGAAAAGGCATGGTCGATTGTTTTGGCCGGCATATGTCACCCCATCGCGTTTTGCGCTGAAGGTGCTGTCTTCGCGCCGAAAAAACAAGGGAGCAGACATGAAAAAAGGCGAAGCCGAAGCCCCGCCTTTCGAAGTTCTGAGCGAACCGTTCCGAGAAGCGATTAGCGCTTGGAGAACTGGAACGAACGGCGGGCCTTGGCCTTACCGTACTTCTTACGCTCGACAACGCGGCTGTCGCGGGTCAGGAAGCCACCCTTCTTCAGAACGGAGCGCAGGCCCGGTTCGAAGTAGGTGAGCGCCTTGGAAACACCGTGACGTACGGCGCCGGCCTGGCCGGAAAGACCGCCGCCTGCAACCGTTGCAATGATGTCGAACTGACCGGAGCGGGCAGCTGCGACCAGCGGCTGCTGGAGGATCATCTGCAGAACCGGACGTGCGAAATACGTGGTGAAATCGCGGCCGTTGATGATGATCTTGCCAGAACCGGCCTTCACCCATACGCGGGCTACGGCGTTCTTGCGCTTGCCGGTCGCGTAGGAGCGGCCGAGCGTATCAACCTTGCGGACGTGCACGGGAGCCGAAGCTTCCGATGCCGGGGCGAGGTCTTTCAGAGAGGAAAGATCGGCCATTATCAGGCGCTCCTTACGTTCTTCTTGTTAAGCGCGGCCACGTCGAGAACGGTGGGCTGCTGTGCTTCGTGCGGATGGTTCGAGCCGGCGTAAACGCGCAGGTTCTTCATCTGGCGACGGCCGAGCGGGCCGCGCGGGATCATGCGCTCGATGGCCTTTTCAACGACGCGCTCCGGGAAGCGGCCTTCGATGATCTGGCGAGCCGTACGCTCCTTGATGCCACCCGGGTGACCGGTGTGCCAGTAGTACTTCTTGTCGGAGTACTTGTTGCCGGTGAAGGCAACCTTTTCAGCGTTGATAACGATGACGTTGTCGCCATCATCAACGTGGGGGGTGTAGGTAGCCTTGTGCTTGCCGCGCAGGCGGGTTGCAACGATGGTGGCGAGGCGACCAACAACGAGGCCTTCGGCGTCGATGATGACCCACTTCTTCTCCACCTCAGCGGGCTTCTGAACGAAAGTAGACATAGATTTCACTTTCTAACGTGGACCCGTCATCCTCTTCATGAAAGAGCATACGGGCGTTTCTTGTTGCTTGGTTTGGTTGCCATCAAGGACAACCGCAAATGACCCTATTCCGGCTGGAATCCGATCTGGCGCGCTTATACGGTGCGCGAGCGAAAGCGTCAATATGACGGATTTTGGAGGTCGTAAAAATAATATAGTAAAAACAATAACTTGATAATGGGGTATTATTTTACCTCACCAAACGAACCCGTTTTACCCCAGTCGCATCACCAGAACGCCCGCTGCTATGATGCCTCCGGCAAGATAACGCCAGATGCTGGCGCGTTCTTTGAGGATCACCACGGAGATTACCAGCGCGAAGAGAATGGAGGTTTCCCGCAGCGCCGCGACGACGGCGACGGGCGCCTTGGTCATGGCGTAAAGCGCAAGTCCGTAGGACAGAATGGAGCCGCCGCCGCCGATCAGGCCGCGCCACCAGTTGCGTCGGACATGCTGGACGACAGGGCCGACGCCGCGCTGGAAAAAGGCAAAACCGAAAAGCAGCACCGGCGGCAGAAGCGACATCCAGAGCGTATAGGAGATGGCGTTGCCGGAAAGTCTTGCGCCGACACCGTCGACGAAGGTGTAGGACGCGATCACGAAGGCGTTGAGCAGCGCGACCAGAATAGCCTTTCCGCCGCCACGCCTTGCCTCGAATACGAGTGTCAGGATGCCGCCGGAGATGATCGCGATCCCGGCAAGGGCCAGCGGGCTCAAAACCTCGCTCAGGAACAGGCTGCTCGTCGCCGCGACGATCAAAGGAGCCACACCGCGCATGACGGGATAGACAAGGCCGATATCGCCGATCGTATAGGCGGCGGCGACAAGGCGGAAATAGGCGAATTGCAGAACGGCCGAAGCGATCAGGAAGGGAATGGCGACCGGCGTGGGGAAGGGCAGGAAAGGCAGAAACGGCAGTGAACAGGCCGCAGCTCCCGCCGCAATCAGTGAGGCGTCCAGTGATTTGTCGGATCCGGATTTGACCAGCGCATTCCATCCGGCATGCAGCATCGCGCCCAGGAGCACCAGAAGAAGAATGTCAAATGTCACAATAGAGACTCGCTCGCGGGCTACTTTGGGCAACCTACAGCATCGGCCTGAAAACCGGAATCGATTTTCGGTGAGGGCGACGCGCCCCTGCGAATTGTTCGAGTGAGCGTTTTGCGCCGGTGGAACCGCCCACAAACGACATGTGCCAGCGGCTGATATTGCAACACGCGTAAAATTCTTGCTTTGTGCATGTCAGGCGCGCGCGGAATGATTTTCCTCCGGCGCGATATGGTATTCTGCTCAGGATTTCATCCGTCAGATGGTGGCATGAGCGCTGGGCGCACAGCTTGTGGTTTCGATTCGGAGCGTGTTTTGGCCCATAATACTACCTGTTTTGTCAAATAGCTCCGCTGGGTGCTTCGGTCGGAAGGTGTATCAATTGGATGAGATGTACATGAAAAGAAATTTCATATCTGCTATGAACGGCTTACTGTAACGTTGCAGATTTGTTTATAGATTGATTTACAGAATAACTTTCTGAAAATTAGATAGCTCTAATTCACCTGCGAACGGAATGAAAACAAACAGGAGACGAAGGGCGCATAACTTGCACGCTAATGTTGTTTGGGCCGCTTTTGTGCCGGTTTGCGCCATTTTGAAAACTGGACAAAATTAGTCAATACAACCGGGATTCTAGTGTTTTGGTGAAATCATTTTGCGTGGACGAAAACGTGCCACTGCGCCACGATAGGTCTGTCGTGGTAGCGATTTTCGGCCGGGCAGGGGTTCAAGACAGCAGGGAAGCTTCCTAGATGGGAAGGGCAGGCGCATTCGGCAGTGTCAGGAATGCGTCGGTGGAATTATGCAGACGAGGCTATGCTCGCGCAGCTTTCAAATGGCGCATCTGCATTGGTATTCTTCAAACCATGTGACGTTCCAAGAGGGATAAGTTGACATGCAGCATGATAGTTACGAGCCCGATTACCTCAGGAGAATTCTGACTAACGTCAAAACCATCGCGCTGCTCGGCGCTTCGCCCAACCCGGACAGGCCGAGCCATGGCGTCATGCGCTTCCTGCTGTCCAAGGGTTACCGCGTGTTTCCGGTCAATCCCGGCCAGGCAGGCAAGGAGATATTGGGACAGAAGGTCTACGCCAGGCTCGCCGATGTTCCCGAGCCGGTGGACATGATCGATGTTTTTCGCGCGCCGGAATATTTATCGGCAATCGTCGAAGAGGCGATATTGCTGCCCGAGCGACCATCGGTGATCTGGGGCCAGCTTTCCGTTCGCGATGACAATGCCGCCGCCAAGGCGGAAGCCTATGGCATAGAGGTTGTGATGGACCGTTGCCCTGCAATTGAGTATCCGCGTCTCAATATTGTGCGATAGTTGGTACGGATCGGACTTATCATTTGGCCGCAAGGCATTATGATCCCTTCAAAATTCCATTGGAGGAAACATTATGCCGAGCAGCAATCCCGGGTTTTCAACGCTGGCCGTCCACGCGGGCGCACAACCTGATCCGACCACCGGCGCGCGTGCGACACCCATTTATCAGACGACGGCCTTTGCTTTCCGCGACGCCGATCACGCCGCCGCCCTGTTCGGATTGAAAGAGTTCGGCAATATCTACACGCGAATCATGAACCCCACCCAGGCTGTTCTGGAAGAGCGCGTGGCGGCGCTGGAAGGCGGCACGGCGGCGCTTGCCGTGGCGTCCGGCCATGCCGCGCAATTGTTGGTCTTCCATACCCTCCTGCAGCCCGGCGACAATTTCGTCGCCGCTCGTCAGCTTTATGGCGGCTCGATCAACCAGTTTGGTCACGCCTTCAAGGGCTTCGACTGGCAGGTGCGCTGGGCTGACGCCACCGATCCGGCCAGCTTCGAGGCGCAGATCGACGACCGCACACGCGCCGTCTTCATCGAAAGCCTTGCCAATCCCGGCGGTACTTTCGTGGATATAGCCGCGATTGCCGATGTCGCCCACCGGCACGGCCTGCCGCTGATCGTCGACAACACCATGGCGAGCCCCTATCTGCTGCGGCCGCTGGAACACGGCGCTGACATCGTACTGCATTCGCTGACGAAATTCCTTGGGGGGCACGGCAATTCCATGGGCGGCATCATCGTTGACGGCGGGACCTTCGACTGGTCGGCGACGGATAGATATCCGGCGCTGTCGCAGCCCCGGCCGGAGTATTCCGGCGTCGTGCTGCACCAGACCTTCGGCAATTTCGCCTTCGCCATCGCTTGCCGCGTTCTGGGATTGCGTGACCTCGGACCGGCCATTTCGCCCTTCAACGCCTTCCTCATCCTGACGGGCATCGAGACACTGCCGCTGCGCGTTCAGCGCCATTCCGACAATGCGCTCGCCGTCGCCAAATGGCTGAAGGCGCATCCCAAGGTCAGCTGGGTGCATTATGCCGGGCTGGAGGACAGCGACAACTACGCCCTCCAGCAGCGATATTCGCCAAAGGGCGCAGGCTCCGTCTTCACTTTCGGCGTCAAGGGCGGTTATGCGGCCGGCAAGGCGCTGGTGGAAGGGCTGCAGCTCTTCTCCCATCTCGCCAATATCGGCGACACGCGCTCCCTCGTCATCCACCCGGCCTCCACCACGCATGCGCAATTGACACCGGAACAGCAGACGGCCGCCGGTGCAGGGCCGGATGTGGTTCGCCTGTCGATCGGCATCGAGGACGTCAAGGACATCATCGCCGATCTCGAACAATCGCTTGCCAAGCTCTGACGTGGTTCGTCACGCGAGTTTGGTACTCGCGTGACCCACGATGATATCTAGTGTGATTGTGCGGCCGCCGGAAAACCATGAAATATGGGGTTTTCGGCGGCAACGAATTTCAGTGTTGCGGCTTCGCCGGAATTCGCACCGAGATACAGTCACTCGGCTAGCTTATTTCTTCTGCGAGGAGATGATGAAGTCCTTTGAAATGGCGCATGATTTTTCCATGAAGCCAATGATGAGCTGCAATTGCTCTTCATCATATTCCCCATAGAGCGCCTCCATCTTTTCCTGAAGGGGCGCATACATCTGAAACAATTCCCGCATTTTTTCAGGATGGGGCGCTGCCAGCACGCGCCGGCGATCCGCAGGATCGGGCAAACGTTTTATGAAACCCGCCTTCTCCAGCCGGTCGAGCAGCGCTGTTATCGCCCCGGTCGTCAGGCCGGTCGCTCTTGCGAGCTCGCCCGCACTTGCCTGGCCCTGCATTTGAAGGATGTCCAGGCATTCCAGATCGGTGGTGTTCAATCGAGCCTTTGCCGCGATGGCCTGGCTGATGAGCAGCGATTGCGCGCTGGCCAGGCGAAGTACATCCGTCAACCGGCGATCCATGATATCTCTTGACATTTAAATATCTCAATAATTAAGAAATGATAGTCATCAAGATAATTGGCTGAGCCAAACTTCGCTAGCGGTAAATGAATGCCTACGCCTGCGTGCGTCGAAAAAGTGCAAAAGGCGTGCAGGCCGAACATGCACCCGCAAGCATCACGGCGATGGTTTCTGGAAGAGGGGGATGAAGACAATGTTCGAGCCGTTGGTTTTCAATGCGATCATCGTCGCCGGTTTTCTTGGCGCCGTCGGGCTGGGCGGCGGCATCTACGAAACACTTCTTGTCGATAGGGTGTGGCCTTCTCGGCCGATGCTGATCCAGCCTGAACGGGGCGGGATCAACCGGAAACTCTTTTGGGGCCCTATTCATGGGCTGTTCGAGGTGGCGCTGCTGCTGGCAGTCTGGCTGACATGGGCCCACCCCGCAATTCGCCTTTGGATATGGTCGGCGCTGGCGGCGCATCTTGTCGCGCGGATCTGGTCATTTGCGTATTTCATCCCGATGGCGCTACGGTTTGAGGCGGAAACGGCCGGTGACATGGCGGCTGATTCCAGAGCGGCGGCCAAATGGGTCCGACTGAGCCGCTGGCGACTGCCCATCGAGTTGCTCGCCGTGATCTTCCTGTTCATTGCGCTGGCGAAATCAGCGGCAAACTGAGCGTGTCATTTCGGTTTACGCCGAATCTGCCTAGAACAGGCCCTTGCACTCCCATCGCGAAAGATAGGCCATATGAAAAACCGAACCGGAATGCTCCGCATCGTCACCCTTCTCCTTGCGATCGGGGTCGCGGGTATGGCTGATATACCTGTCGTCGCTTCGATTTCGCCGGCAAAGGCGGAGGCGGAATATTTCCCGACTCAGAAGGATTTTGTCGGAAAGTGGAAACTCAGCGGTGCGACCAGCCGCCCGCCGCGCGATATGAAGACCGCGCCCACCGCCCAGCAGGAAGCGGATGCGACACTGTTCCAGGAGACGGTAACGACATTTTACTCGGCGTTCGACTATCTGGAGATCACGGCGGACGGTCGTTATAATTTCCATCAGGCCGGTGATCCCTCGGGTTCATGTGTCTGGTGCGGAACATGGTCTTTCAACAAGAGTTCGCTTTGGCTGAAGCTGGATACGGCGCCCAGGCTCGATATTTATGCGAAGGACGGCGATATACAGATGACCTACACCGCCGAACCCGACAAGAAGTCGAAATATACCTGGCTGGTTTTTGGCTGGACGAGGATGGAGTGAACGGCATCTTCTCCCGCTGCAAAGCCGCGACGGGAAACGGGGCAACGAGCAAGCGTTCGCCGTCCATGAAATCAATTTTAAGTTGTATTTGAAGTTGAAGACGTTTGACGAAGCGCTCACAAATGAGCAAAGCTATTTTACCAACCACGTTTGATGGATCCGGATGTCATGGCGAATTTTCTGTCCTTTGATGATGTTACCGAGGTGGAGCATGGCGCGCCTGCGCCGGAAAGGCTGATCTCCGGCGATCCGAGATTCACCACATGGAATATCGAGGAGGCTCCCGGCGGCATCTATGCCGGCATCTGGCAGTCCACGCCCGGCAAATGGCGGGTTGTTTATGACGAGTGGGAATATTTCAACATTCTCGAAGGCCATTCCATCCTGACCGAAGATGGCGGTGCGCCGCGCGATCTGAAACCCGGTGACCGCGTTATCCTGCGTCCGGGCTTTGCCGGCACGTGGGAAGTGGTGGAAACGACACGCAAGGACTACGTCATCCGGCTCTGAGGCCGGATGCGGTTTGGTGCTTATTGCTTATCGAATTTGAGAATTGATGGAAGGAGTCCGGGAAAGCGGGCTTCCATATCCTCAATGCGCACAACGCTGATATTTTCGACGCCCTGTTTATGGGTGCGGATCAATCCTGCCTCACGCAGGATTCGCATATGGCTGGACAGGGTGGAGCGCGGCATATCCTGACAGGGGGCTGCCGCACCGCAATTCTGCCCGGCCTCCGACCCCCATAATTTGCGGATGATGCCCATGCGCGCGGGCTCGCCAAGGGCGGACAGCACGGCGGTAAGCGATATGTCCTCGCGAGCGGGATGAAAAAACTGAACCATGGACCGCCTGTAGCATATGGATTGACAAGCTTCAATATTTCAATAAAACCGAAATACCGAATTATGGTAATTCGGAAATTATGATATTCATGGAGTTTGCAATGTCTGGACTATTCAGCGGACAGGTGGTCGTCGTCACGGGCGGATCGACAGGCATCGGCTTTTCAGTCGCCAGGTTGTTTCTGGAAGGCGGCGCCTCTGCGGTCTATGTGACGGGCCGCAATTCAGCCAATCTCGACGCCGCCGTCGCCAAGCTCGGGGAAGGGGCAATCGGCTTCGTTTCCGATGTTGCCAAGCTTTCGGATCTGGAACAGCTCAAGGCTCGCATTGAAGCCGACGGGCGAAAGGTGAATGTGTTGGTCGCCAATGCCGGCATCGCCGAGAACAACGATCTTGGTGCGACCCATGAGGCGCTCTACGACCGGATTTTCGACATCAACGTGAAGGGCGTGTTCTACACGGTGCAGACGTTGTTGCCGGTACTGAAGGACGGCGGTTCGATCGTATTGACGGGGTCGATCGTCGGTAACAAGGGCATGGAAAAGCTGAGCGCTTACAATGCTTCGAAAGCGGCAGTTCGCTCATTCGCCCGCAGTTTTGCCAATGATCTGAAAGCGCGGGAAATCCGCGTCAATACGGTGAGCCCGGGCGTTACCCGCACGCCGATCATGGAAAATGGCCTGAAGATGGACGATGAGAAGATCGCCGGTTTCAAGGCCTATCTGAAGGATGCGGCACCGATCGGCCGTATGGCCGACCCCGACGAAATCGCCGAGGCGGTGTTGTTTCTGGCATCTTCCAAGGCCAGCTATATCACCGGCGTCGAGCTCTCGGTTGATGGCGGTCTGGCCCAGATTTAAGGCTGAATCCTCCCTCTGCCTTACCAGCTGAGATCGAGCCGCTCCAGGCCATGGAAATGATAGACATCCTTGACCTTGGGCGGCTCGGCAATCTTCAGGCCCGGCAGGCGTTTGAAAAGCAGGGGCAGGGCGAGATTAAGCTCCAGCCGTGCAAGCGGTGCGCCGATGCAGAAATGGATGCCGGCGCCGAAAGAGACGTTGGCGCCTTCGTTCCGGTCCGGCCGGAAGGTCAGCGGATCGGAAAATTTTGCCGGGTCGAGATTGGCGGCTGCCAGGATGAGGCTGACCTTGTCGCCGCGCTTGAATGCGACGCCGTCGATTTCGACCGGTTCCAGAACCCAGCGCTGGAAAATATGAACCGGGGCGCAGATGCGCAGGGTTTCTTCCACCGTGCGTTCCGTGGCGGCCTCGTCGTGGAACAGGGCCTCCGGAGAAATGCCGCTTTCCAGAATGATGCGCACGGAATTGCCGATCTGGTGCACGGTCGCCTCGTGCCCGGCATTCAGCAGCACGATGGTGGTGGAGATGAGCTCGTCGTCGGTCAGGTACTGGCCCTTGTGCTCCGTATGGATCATGTGGCTCAGCAGGTCATCCTTCGGCTCCGCCCGCCGCTCGGCGATCACGCTGCGCACATAGTCTGAAAATTCATGCGCGGCCCTGTCGGCCAGAAGCTCGTCCTCGGGCGTGCGCTTGAACATGTACATGCCGACATAGGCATGCGACCATTTCAGAAGCTGCGGCCCCATCTCTTCGGGAATGCCGATCATGCGGGCGATCATCGTCACCGGGATGATATCGGCATAAGAGGAGAGCAGCTCGGTTTCGCCCTTGCTCTCGAAGGCATCGATCAGGCGGTTGGCGAGTTCCTCGATTTCCGGTTTCATCTTGTCGACATGCCGAGAGACGAAGGCGCGGTTGATGAGCGTGCGCAGCCGCGTGTGTTCCGGCGGCTCCAGCTCCAGAAGCGAATGCTGCTCGGCGGCGTCGAAATGCTTCACATGTTCCAGCGGTTGCGGCAGGCCGATTTCCTCGCGGCTAGCCACATGCAGGATCTGCCGTCCGAAGCGGCGGTCGCGCAGAAGTGCGCTGACATGGTCGTAACCGGTGAAGAACCATTGCCGCTGCTCCTCCCAGTAAAAGGTGGGACATTGCCCATGCAGGGCGGCATAAACCGGGTTCGGATCGTTGTAGAAGGCCGGGTCGCGGGCGTCGAGTGAAACGCGGCGGGTGGCGGGATCGATCTTGAGAAAGGGAAATGTCGCTGTCATGCCCATGGTTTATTCCGCGCGTGGCGCTTTGGGAAGGGAGGGGAACTCCCCTCCGTCTGTCACTGGATGGTTACATCGTCATCGACTGGCGATGGCGGATATCCGGTTCAGCGCCGCAACCTGGCGGTCGGCATTGTTGTCCATCGGGTTTTCGTCGCGGTCCGAGGCGGGCACGACGACATTGGCCGAATTGACGTGGATGACGGTCCGGTTGCGCCCGGCCTTCTTGGCAGCATAGAGCGCACGGTCGGCTTCCGTCATCATGGTGTTGAGGTCGGCATCCCTGATCATGGCTTCGGCGATGCCGACGCTGGTGGTCACCTCGATGCTTTCACCACGCGAACTGATCTTCGACTGGCGCAGATTGCTGCGGATGGCTTCCGCAAGCGTCGCTGTGCTGGAAGGGCTTTCGACTTCGGCGACCAGCGCGAATTCCTCGCCTCCCATTCTGACGAAAAGGCCGCGATCGCCGATCACACGCTGGGCGATATTGCAGAAATGCACGAGGACCGCATCCCCGGACTGATGGCCGTATCTGTCGTTGATCTTCTTGAAATGGTCGATGTCGAACAGCACCAGCGCCACGTAACGGCTGGAGGCCGGCGACCTTTTCTTGATGCGCTCGAACTCCTCCAGCAGACCGCGACGGTTGAGAACGCCGGTCAGATGATCGGTCATGGCGAGTCGGTGAAGACGAATCTCCGTGTCTTCCATGATGATCTTGGCGCTGATCATGATGATGGCCGTGAAACCGAGCATGCCGGAAATGGAGAGCGCCGATGTCATGGGAATGGCATTGGGGATTGCGGCATTGGCCGGGATGACGATGGATGCGACGATCGCTCCGGCAAAAGCCTGCAGGATCAGGATCGTGGCCAGGACCTTCCGGCTGCGTGATGCGCACGCCCTGCTGGCAAGAAGAACGCCGGCGAGCATAAAATAGCCCGTGGCCGCGCTGGCATGATAAAGCAGGATGCGGGCGACCATGTCTTCGCGCACGGGCGGCACGAACATTCCGGCGATCCACAGCAGAGCCGGAATAGCAATCCAGCCGCCGCATTTGCGCTGCTCGAAGCGCAAGAGGCCCGCCAGCCAGAAACCGAAGGCGGAAAGCGCCAGCGTGTTGCCGACCTGAATGGACAGAAAACTGGAAATATCTCCGCGAAACGCCACCAAGACAGTGCCGATGCCTGTGGCGAGGAAACCGGCGGCGAAATAGAGATTATGCCGGCGGGAAGGGCGGTGCAGCCACAGCGTTCCCAAAAGCACGGCAAGGGTGAACGTTTCCGCCGCCCATAGTAGCGTGCTCGTCTTTGCATCCAGCATTGCAAAATCCTATCTGCGCCATCATGCGGTAAAAGCGGGCCCTCTCGCACAAGGTGCGTTATGCCCGCTGGAATTGTTGAGCTGCCATTTCGCCCGGATGGGCCCATTCCCCAACGGGAACCGGAAATTCGCTGGCCAGTATCAGCAGCAAATACTAACGAGTTCTTGCCGGTGAGAAGTTATATCTGTGCATGGCGGGCGATTTTTGCCCCCGTCGCGCGCCATAGTAAAAAATTGGTGGCGGTGAGGGAAAGAGGCCCGGCCGGGCCCGCCCGGTTCGAAACCCTTGCCAAGCCGGGCCTCGGCGGCCTGCAAACGCTGTTGAGCCGTTAAGGATATGCGGCTTCGTGTCTTGAAGTACGGGGCAGGGACACTCTATGTAGGGAGTATGAAGGTTAGAAGTGATTCCGGAGCGGTTTTCCGCGAAGGGCAGAGTTTGACAAAGGACGGACATGAAAAATCCAGTTGATACCGCCATGGCTCTGGTGCCGATGGTCGTAGAGCAGACCAATCGCGGCGAACGCTCCTACGACATATTTTCCCGTCTTCTCAAGGAACGCATCATTTTCCTTACCGGCCCGGTGGAAGACCAGATGGCGTCGCTCGTCTGCGCGCAGCTGCTTTTCCTCGAGGCTGAAAACCCGAAGAAGGAAATCGCGCTCTACATCAATTCGCCGGGTGGCGTCGTGACCGCCGGCATGGCGATCTACGATACGATGCAGTTCATCCGCCCTGCGGTTTCCACGCTCTGCGTCGGTCAGGCCGCGTCCATGGGCTCGCTGCTTCTGGCTGCCGGTGAAAAGGGAATGCGTTTCGCCACCCCGAACGCCCGCATCATGGTTCACCAGCCGTCCGGCGGTTTCCAGGGCCAGGCATCGGATATCGAGCGCCACGCCCGCGACATCATCAAGATGAAGCGTCGCCTGAATGAAGTCTACGTGAAGCATACTGGCCGCACGCTCGAAGAGGTTGAAAAAACCCTTGATCGCGACCATTTCATGGATGCAGACGAGGCGAAGGAATGGGGCGTGATCGACAAGATCCTGACCTCGCGCCAGGAAATCGAAGGCGCCGCCGCGAATTGAGGCGCGCCGCTTTTTGACGTTTGTTTGAACCCGCAAAAGTAATTTCGGGGCTTTCAACCGCAACAGAAAGCGATATTAGTATATATAAAGGCTATGTTGAATTTTTATGACGTGGCCTTTGGTTTGATGGGGAATTCGTTGCAGCCGGTTGTCAGCTCATGTATCTGATACCGGTTAGTACCCCGGGAAACGAGGCGGATACGGCGATGCACCCCAAGGGCTGCCGTATCGGCGGGCGGTAAGTTGACCGCGATCCGTTTGGCGGACCTGCGGCGTGCTGGAAGGAAAGAGATATGAGCAAAGTCAGCGGCAGCAACGGCGGCGACTCTAAGAATACACTCTATTGTTCATTCTGCGGCAAGAGCCAGCACGAAGTCCGGAAACTCATTGCCGGACCGACGGTATTCATCTGCGATGAATGCGTCGAATTGTGCATGGACATCATCCGTGAAGAGAACAAGACATCGATGGTGAAGTCGCGCGAGGGTGTTCCCACCCCGCAGGACATCATCAAGATCCTCGACGAATATGTCATCGGCCAGAAGCAGGCGAAGAAAATCCTGTCGGTGGCCGTTCACAACCACTACAAGCGCCTCGCGCACGCCTCCAAGAACGGCGATGTCGAGCTTGCGAAGTCGAACATCATGCTCGTCGGTCCGACGGGTTGCGGCAAGACCTATCTTGCCCAGACGCTCGCCCGCATCATCGACGTTCCCTTCACCATGGCGGACGCAACGACGCTGACCGAAGCCGGTTATGTCGGCGAGGACGTGGAAAACATCATCCTGAAGCTGTTGCAGTCTGCGGATTACAATGTCGAACGCGCCCAGCGCGGCATCGTCTATATCGACGAAGTCGACAAGATTTCCCGCAAGTCGGACAACCCGTCCATCACGCGCGACGTGTCGGGCGAGGGCGTTCAGCAGGCGCTTCTGAAGATCATGGAAGGCACGGTCGCTTCCGTTCCGCCGCAGGGCGGCCGCAAGCATCCGCAGCAGGAATTCCTGCAGGTGGATACGACCAACATCCTGTTCATCTGCGGCGGCGCGTTTGCCGGCCTCGACAAGATCATCTCGGCCCGTGGTGAAAAGACCTCGATCGGCTTTGGTGCGACCGTCAAGGCGGAAGACGATCGCCGCGTTGGCGAGGTTCTGCGCGAACTGGAGCCCGAAGACCTGGTGAAGTTCGGTCTCATCCCGGAATTCATCGGCCGTCTGCCGGTTCTGGCGACGCTGGAGGACCTCGACGAGGATGCACTGATCCAGATCCTGTCCGAGCCGAAGAACGCGCTGGTCAAGCAGTATCAGCGCCTGTTCGAGATGGAAGATGTGGAACTGACCTTCCACGAGGACGCTCTGCGCGAAATCGCCCGCAAGGCGATCACCCGCAAGACCGGCGCCCGCGGCCTGCGCTCGATCATGGAGAAGATCCTGCTGGATACCATGTTCGAACTGCCGACGCTGGAAGGCGTACGCGAAGTGGTCATTTCCAACGACGTCGTCAGCGGCGTCGCCCGTCCGCTCTACATCTATGCGGATCGTCAGGAAGAAAAGACCAACGTTTCGGCCTGATCGACCGGTCCGGTACTTTGATGAAATCAAAAGGCCCGCATCCCGTGCGGGCCTTTTCTGTTGTCGACAGGTGTGAAACTTGCGCCTAACTTGGCGAAGCCCGATTTTGCGTTTGGAGCGGATTGCGCTTTGCTGATAAAGTCTTACAACTGATTTGCAGCGCGATATGACGGAAATGTGAATTCCCGTCGGCGACCCGGTTCCTGACCTTCAAGGATAACCGGAAATGTCGGGAGTACTAGCCGGCGCTGGGTTTTGTTGAATTTCACGGTCTTGCCGCTCAGCGGGATCGTCTGTTCCGGCGACTTGAAATCGGTGTTTCGAAACTCCATTTTCAGTCTCGAGAAATGAATGTGCCGGATGCCCCAAGCTGTCCGGCAAAGTGTCCCGAAAGGGACCATGAAAGGAAATGATATGACGAACATCACGTCTGCGGCATCTGGTGGTACCTATCCGGTACTTCCCCTGCGCGACATTGTCGTTTTCCCGCATATGATCGTTCCCCTGTTCGTCGGGCGGGAAAAATCCATTCGTGCGCTCGAGGAAGTCATGGGTTCGGACAAGCAGATCATGCTTGTCACCCAGATCAACGCCAGCGATGACGATCCGGCTCCCGAAGCCATCCACAAGGTCGGCACGGTCGCAAATGTCCTGCAGCTTCTGAAGCTTCCCGACGGCACCGTGAAGGTGCTGGTGGAAGGCAAGGGCCGCGCCCAGATCGACAGCTACACCGGCCGTGAAGACTTCTATGAAGCCACTGCGACGCCGTTGCAGGAGCCTGCCGAAGATCCGGTCGAGATCGAGGCGCTGTCGCGTTCGGTCGTTTCGGAATTCGAGAGCTATGTGAAGCTCAACAAGAAGATTTCGCCCGAGGTTGTCGGCGCTGCCGGCCAGATCGACGATTATTCGAAGCTCGCTGATACGGTCGCTTCGCACCTGTCGATCAAGATCACCGAAAAGCAGGAAATGCTGGAAACCGTCAGCGTGAAGCAGCGGCTTGAAAAGGCGCTTGGCTTCATGGAAGGCGAGATTTCCGTGCTGCAGGTCGAAAAGCGTATCCGCTCGCGCGTCAAGCGCCAGATGGAGAAGACCCAGCGCGAATATTACCTGAACGAGCAGATGAAGGCGATCCAGAAGGAACTCGGCGACGGCGAGGACGGCCGTGACGAGATGGCCGAACTGGAAGAGCGCATCGCCAAGACCAAGCTTTCCAAGGAGGCCAAGGAAAAGGCCGAAGCGGAAATGAAGAAGCTTCGCCAGATGAGCCCGATGTCCGCGGAAGCGACCGTCGTGCGCAACTATCTGGATTGGCTGCTCGGTCTACCCTGGGGCAAGAAGTCGAAGATCAAGGCCGACCTCAACGCCGCAGAGAAAATCCTCGATCAGGATCATTTCGGTCTCGACAAGGTCAAGGAACGCATCGTCGAATATCTGGCCGTGCAGGCGCGCGCGTCGAAGATTCGCGGCCCCATCCTGTGCCTCGTTGGCCCTCCCGGCGTCGGCAAGACCTCGCTCGCCAAGTCGATCGCCAAGGCGACCGGCCGCGAATATGTGCGCATGGCGCTTGGCGGCGTGCGTGACGAAGCGGAAATCCGCGGTCACCGCCGTACCTATATCGGCTCCATGCCTGGCAAGATCGTTCAGTCGATGAAGAAGGCCAAGAAGTCCAATCCGCTCTTCCTGCTCGACGAGATTGACAAGATGGGCATGGATTTCCGTGGCGATCCGTCTTCCGCACTGCTGGAAGTTCTCGATCCGGAACAGAACTCCACCTTCATGGACCACTACCTTGAAGTGGAATACGACCTGTCCGACGTGATGTTCGTGACCACGGCCAACACGCTGAACATTCCGGGTCCCCTGATGGACCGTATGGAAGTGATCCGCATCGCCGGTTACACCGAAGACGAAAAGCGCGAAATCGCCAAGCGTCACCTGTTGCCGAAGGCGATCAAGGAACATGCCCTGCGTCCGGAAGAGTTCTCGGTCAGCGATGACGCTCTGATGATCGTGATCCAGCAGTACACCCGCGAGGCGGGCGTGCGCAGCTTCGAGCGCGAGCTGATGAAGCTGGCGCGCAAGGCCGTCACCGAGATCATCAAGGGCAAGGTCAAGTCCGTGGAAGTCACCGCTGCCAATGTTCCGGATTATCTGGGCGTTCCGCGGTTCCGCCACGGCGAGGCCGAGCGCGAGGATCAGGTTGGCGTCGTCACGGGTCTGGCCTGGACGGAAGTCGGCGGTGAGCTGCTCACCATCGAAGGCGTGATGATGCCGGGCAAGGGCCGCATGACGGTCACCGGCAACCTCAAGGAAGTGATGAAGGAATCCATTTCGGCAGCGGCATCTTACGTCCGCTCGCGCGCCGTGGATTTCGGCATCGAACCGCCGCGCTTCGACAAGAGCGACATCCACGTCCACGTTCCGGAAGGCGCAACCCCGAAGGACGGACCGTCCGCCGGTGTTGCCATGGCAACCGCCATCGTCTCCATCATGACCGGCATTCCGGTCTCCAAGGATGTGGCGATGACGGGCGAGATCACGCTTCGTGGTCGCGTGCTGCCGATCGGCGGCCTGAAGGAAAAGCTGCTTGCGGCCCTTCGCGGCGGCATCAAGAAGGTGCTGATCCCGGAAGAAAACGCCAAGGATCTGGCGGAGATTCCAGATAATGTGAAGAACGAGATGGAGATCATCCCGGTATCGCGCATGGGCGAGGTTATCAGGCACGCCCTTCTGCGCCAGCCGGAGCCCATCGAGTGGGACGGCAGCATCGAGACGCCTGTTATCGCTACGGTCGAAGGCGTCGACGACGGCAGCCAGACCATCGCACATTGATACATGCTTCGTCGCGAGGGGCGGGAATCGCCTTTCGCGACGGGTGCTGCATAGATTCAATATGTTAGGTGTCGGAAGGCGCATTCTGCGCTCAACTCCGGGCAAGTGATGCGAATTTGGCACGAATATGTGGAAGGCCGGCAGAAATGTCGGCCTTTTTTGTGAAAAAAATCGCAGACCCCTTGTTTTTCAGGCGATTCCAGCGCTTTTGGGTTGCTGCGCGCGGATGCAAACGTATTCTGCGCCGGCTTAATTTGAGTCGTTTCAAACCATTGAAAGGGGTGGAAACATGAACAAGAACGAGCTCGTCTCTGCTGTTGCCGAAAAGGCTGGTCTCACGAAGGCAGATGCTGCTTCCGCTGTTGATGCCGTATTCGAAACCGTACAGAGCGAACTGAAGAACGGTGGCGACATTCGCCTCGCTGGCTTCGGCAGCTTCTCCGTTAGCCGCCGTGAAGCCTCCAAGGGCCGTAACCCTTCTACGGGTGCTGAAGTCGATATCCCGGCTCGCAACGTACCGAAGTTTTCCGCAGGCAAGGGCCTGAAGGACGCCGTCAACTCGTAAGGTTTCCGGAAAGCCGCAACGCCCGGCGGCGGGCGGGCGGCTTTTCAGGTTCACGAGGAAACATGTTTTGACGCGCTGACGCCTTCATGCCGGCTCAAAACCGGGCGGTTTTTCGAAATGCTTTTCGGACAGCCCGGTTCTCAATCCGGCAGGATGTAAACGAAAGTAGGGAGCGCGCCTGTGCAGCCTCCATCCGGTCACACGGTGCTCCGATACGCGGAATGTGCGCAGAAACAAGAAAGCCCGGTCTCCATGGCCGGGCTTTTTGATTCCCGACAGGAAATGTCATGCCACTGTCATGTCTTTGACGCAGAAGCCATGGGGTATTTCTGGACCCAAGGGGGATTAAAATGGCGTTCCGATTTTCTCAAATGGCCTTGACTGCTGCTCTGCTCACGTCCGTGGCCTTGCCGGCCGCTGCCGAGCCGGTTTTCAACCGCATCGCGTCTTTCCCGGTGGCGAAAAACCTTCCCGCGGACAAGGACGCCAAGTCCGTCACCTCGGCTGAAATCATCACCGCCAGTGAAGACGGCAAGACGCTGATCTATTCGGACAGCCCGCTCGGGGGCATCGGTTTCATCGACATCACCGACGCGAAGGCCCCCAAGGCCGGCGGCGCATTGCTGCTGGAAGGCGAGCCGACCTCTGTTGCCGTTGCTGGTCTCAAGGTTCTGGCCGGCGTCAATACGTCGGAAAACCGCGCCAACCCGTCCGGCAAGCTGGTGACGGTCGATATTGCCACGAAGAAGATCGAGGCAAGCTGTGATCTCGGCGGCCAGCCCGATTCCGTCGCCGTTTCCCCTGATAAAACCTTTGCCGCCATCGCGATCGAAAACGAGCGTGATGAAGACGTGAACGAAGGCGCACTGCCGCAGATGCCCGCCGGCTATCTGGTAACGGTCGGCCTGAAGGACGGCGTGGCCGACTGCGCGACGCTGAAGAAGATTGACGTTACCGGTCTCGCCGAAATTTCCCCTGAGGATCCGGAGCCGGAATTCGTCTCGATCAACGCCAATGGCGAGATCGCTCTGACGCTGCAGGAAAACAACCATATCGTCATCATCGATGGCAAGACCGGCACGGTGAAGACGCATTTCTCCGCCGGCAAGGTTGATCTGGAAGGCATCGACACGAAGACCGACGGCCAGCTGAAGTTCACCGACAAGCAGGAAGGCCGCAAGCGCGAGCCGGACGCCGTCAAGTGGCTGGACAATGACCGTATCGTCATCGCCAATGAAGGCGACTGGCAGGGCGGTTCGCGCGGCTTCACCATTTTCGACAAGACCGGCAAGCTTGTTTATGAAGCCGGTGCTTCGCTCGAGCGCGCGGTTGCCGCCATCGGCCACTATCCGGAAAAGCGCTCCAAGGCCAAGGGCATTGAGCCCGAGGGTCTGGAAGCGGCAACCTTTGATGGCCAGAAGTATTTCTTCGTGCTTGCCGAGCGCGCTTCGGTGGTCGCCGTCTACAAGGATACCGGTGCGGAGCCGCAGCTGACGCAGCTCCTGCCTTCGGGCGTCTCGCCGGAAGGCGCCGTCGCCATTCCGTCGCGCAATCTCCTTGCTACGGCCAATGAGGTCGATCTGATCGAAGACGGCGGTGTCCGCTCGCATGTCATGCTTTATGAGCGCGCCGAAGGCCAGCCTGCCTATCCGCAGCTCGTTTCCGCCACCGTCGACGGCGCGCCGATCGGCTGGGGCGCTCTTTCCGGCCTGGTCGGCGATGCTGAGAAGCCCGGCATTCTCTATGCCGTCTCCGACTCGGTCTATGGCAACCAGCCGTCGATCTTCACCATCGACGCCACGAAGAAGCCTGCCACCATCACCAGCGTGCTGCGCGTCAAGCGTGACGGCATTGCTGCTCAGAAGGTCGACATCGAAGGCATTACGCTTGATGGCAAGGGCGGCTTCTGGCTGGCCTCTGAAGGCGACAGCGCCAAGCTTGTTCCGCACGCGCTCTATAACGTCAACGCCAAGGGCGAAATCAAGGCCGAGATCGCTCTGCCGAAGGAACTCCTTTCCGGCGATACCCGCTTCGGTTTCGAAGGCGTGACCATGATCGGCAAGGGTGACGACGCCACGCTGTGGATGGCCGTGCAGCGCGAATGGGGCACGGATGAGAAGGGCTTCGTCAAGCTCGTCTCCTATAATCCGAAGTCCAAGGAGTGGGGCGCCGTGCGTTATCCGCTCGACAAGACCGAGGCAGGCTGGATTGGCCTTTCCGAAATCACCGCGCAGGGCGACTATGTCTATATCGTCGAGCGCGACAACCAGATCGGCGACAAGGCCAAGATCAAGAAGCTCTACCGCGTTGCGATCGCGGACCTGAAGCCGGGCAAGATCGGCGGCGAACTGCCGCTGGTGGCCAAGCAGGAAGCCCATGACTTCCTGCCCGACCTCAAGGCCCAGACCAACGGCTACGTCGTTGACAAGCTGGAAGGCTTCACCTTCGACAAGGCTGGAACGGCCTATGCCGTGACCGACAATGACGGCGTGGACGATTCTTCCGGCGAGACGCTGTTCTTCACCGTCAACATGAAGGCGATCAACTGATCGAGCCGAAAGGCGCTGTAAATGAGAAAAGCCGGGCTATGCCCGGCTTTTTTGTGCGGCGAGGGCCCCCCGGGCCGGGTTCCCCGATTTTGCGCGATTCCTGGCGATGGCTAGCTATTGAAATCAGCATTGCCGCTTGGATATCGGATTGTGGAGGATTTCGTCCGGAGACCGTCCGGGAAAATACTACGGGTCGACCGTAACGGATCACCGCCCCATGGAATTTTTGCTTTTGGGAGTATCTTGTTTTTCTGAGTCCTGCTGGACCCAGCGGAAAAAAATATAAACAGGCAGCGCAATAAGCGCGAGTGTTACAAACGCGTCGATCGACATGGTTTCATCCATCAGTTCAACCGTTCATCATGAAACGGTGCGCAAACAATGCCCGAAATCTCTTTAAAAAGTCTGAATCCGCTTATTTTTCGGTATGTTACGCGGTGGCACAGGGATTCGGTGAAGCTGTCGGAATCCGAAACGGACGTATCGATTTGGAATAGATGAGGGCTGGAAAACGATTCCGGTGGTTCCGGGCTCGGATTGATACGCCCAGCGACGAGATGCGGGGCAGGGCCGGCTGATTCCAGATGCGGAAAATGCAGGACAAAAGACCGCGCCAGCTGAAGAACATTCAGCTCATAACATGTGAATTTGAGAAGTTTGGAAAATGGTGGGCGATGAGAGACTCGAACTCCCGACATCCTCGGTGTAAACGAGGCGCTCTACCAACTGAGCTAATCGCCCTTCGCGTCCTGCGGATCATGTCCGCCGCGTCGGTGGCCGTGATGTATTCGGATCGGAAAAAAACCGCAAGGGCTTTTGTGAAGTTTTTTTGTTTTTTTTCGGAGCGGCTTTTCCCTCCGTCGAAGGGGAGGGGCAAAAAGCCGGGAACTGCGGGCTTTTTGGTGAAATCAGAAACCAATGACGCCTTGATGGCCCTGGGGAAATGCCGTCGGGGAAGCCGCTCGCTGTGGACAAGTTTTTTGTTTTCGTTGGGAAAAGCCCGCAAAACAGGGCGTTTGCTGGAACGCCGATCAAAGGCCCCAGGGTTTTTCCCGATCAAAATCAAAAAGCTTATTCTTTTGTCGTGAAACCTGCTTGACACCCCCGCACGAACGCCGTAGTTAGCCGCTCAACGAACAGCCGAGGCTGGTTCGTACGGCGGGGCAAGGTCCTGTCCGTCAGGATAAGCGGGTGTAGCTCAGTTGGTTAGAGTGCCGGCCTGTCACGCCGGAGGTCGCGGGTTCGAGCCCCGTCACTCGCGCCATCCTGTTCCTCGGAAAAAACGCAGATGAATGTCTGTGGAGCGCGGGTGTAGCTCAGTCGGTTAGAGTGCCGGCCTGTCACGCCGGAGGTCGCGGGTTCGAGCCCCGTCACTCGCGCCATTTCTTTCTCTTGAAATGTCTCCTCAAAACCAGATCGACGCGCTGTTTGCACGCCTCGGTTTTTGACGATTCCGATGCTTGATTCCGGCCGTTTCAAACGCGATTTTTCCTGCTTTTTTTAGTCAAGTTTCGATATCGGGATATCGTCACTTCACCGCCGTTTCGACGTAAAATT